>CAYOVG010000297.1:0-8975 GCA_964407285.1 uncultured Syntrophobacteraceae bacterium | reverse complement strand
TCAACCATAATCCTAATGAGGATGCCTGCTCATTTTGGGCTCACGGATTCAGGATGAAGAAAAACAAGAGCATTGCGTGGATGATCTTTGTGTCGGCCGTCATACTGACCGGGACCGGGCAAGGGTTCGCCCAAACATGCGGCGACACGACCTGGGCGCTCACCGCCGGTCAGACAATCAACGTCGGAACGGTCGGCGTATCCAACGATATGGACAATATTTATATCACATATACACTGACCTACCCGGACGCCACGTTCGGTACGCTTCATCTGTGGGTGGGCAACGACATTTCCAACGTTCCCGCAAATCCCAATGGAACTCCGGTTCCCGGCCAGTTCTGCAATGCGCTCGGCGGGGCCTGTTACGATGCGGCCGGGCTCACTACCTATACGTTCACGATTCCGTTTGCCGACATCAACCTCGTGGATGCCGCAACGGCGTGCAATCTGCCCTTATACGTCGTGACCCATGCCGAAGTCGATATGAACGGCGGTACGGAGACTGCGTTTGGAGGAGACAAACCGGGTAGTGGACCGAGGTGGTGGTTCTACGGCGTATACTCGATCTGCTGCGATTTCGGTCCTCCGCCCATATGCGAATATGAAACGGCTTACGCCAAGGGCGGTTACGTATGGACCACGGACAAGAAGAGCAATCCCGAGAAGCTTCCATCCCTCAACCTGACGAAGAACCGGTGGGGGTGGGCCATCAACCTCACGGCTACAGGATCGACCACCTACGACATCTGGGCCGGGGCAGGGTTGAACAACACCGCCAATGGAACAAAGGTCGGGACCCTGACGGTCGATTGGACCGGGACCACCGTTACGGCGACGTACACCATGTTTTCCGGGTCCGTCCTCAAAGAAGTGCATCTCTATGCGGAAGACGGCAAGCCGACCACGACCGCACCGGGCCAATACGGGAATCTGGAAGGATTTGATGCCGGCGTGACTTCTCATACCTTCTCGGTGGATGTGTCGGATTCGGGTAGCGACGGTATCTGGTTGGTAGCCCATGCGGTGGTAGCCGACAGCGGGTGCGCAAAATAGCAGTCACTCACCGGGAGTAATCGCCCGGCGATTCGACGCGGGCGGGGAGCAGATCGATGATCTGCTCCCCCCTGGCGTTTCCGCTCCGCCGACGACCCGACGGGGCGTGGAACGTTGAACCATCCTCCGTCGGCTCATCGAGACGACCTATTGCTCCTGCGACAGCCCCCTATGGCGTTTCATGTACCGGGTGCAGGAGGACTCCTCCCCGCCGCCCGCGGCATAGCGGCCGACAATCTTCTCCAGCAGCAGCGATACCTGCGTGGTGCTCCTCCACCTTTTCATCGGGTCGTTTTCCAGGCACTTCATGATGATTTCGTTCAGATCGTCCGGAATTTCAGGCCGCCAGACCTTCGGAGCGGATATATACTGGTCGCAGTGCTGTATTTCGTACTCCTCGTAGGTAGAGCCGCCGAAGGCCGGACTCCCGGTGAGCATCTCGTAGAATACGGCGCCGAACAGGTAGATGTCCGTGAACACGGGCGGCTTCCTGCGGGCGAGGTAAGGCCGGAACTGCTCGGGCGCTCTATAGGGAAGAAAAGCTTTCGGAAGCCTCCGCATGGCGGTGTCGTCGGGGTTCGTTTCCTCCAGCACCTTCCAGAGGCCGCCGTTGTTGATCTTGAGGAGCGATTTTTCTTCGTCCAGGAGCAGCCGGGAGGGACGAAGGTCCAGGTGATAGAGTTTACGGATCTCTTTGTCGAGCCCCATGTGCAGGTGCAGGTCGCCCAGCCCTTCCAGGACCTGGTAGGCGAGCGAAATGGCCAGGGGTACGGGCAGCCCCTCCCGCTTCCTCAGCAAAGCGTCGAGGCTCGTGGGAAGACTCTCCCGCACGATGAACAGACTATCCTTCCAATGCGCCAGATCATGGACCCTGACGAGATACGGGGAGTCCGCCATCAATTGCGTGTGTATCCACCGGGCAAGTACTTCGGGAGTGAGCCTGCTGCCGAACGGTGCCTTCATGTTCTGCCCCGCGAATCGCTCCCCCGTTTCCTGCCGCTCCAACTCCACCAGGAGAGACGTGATCCCCACGTGGAGAACATTGACCACCCGATAGGTGTACTGCTTGCCGGTAACGGACCTCCCGGCGGGGTCTTTCCAGGACTCCACCTGCCTGCCGAGCAACTGGCCGACGATCGACTCATCCAGCGTCGCCGTTTCAACAGGGGTGCTGCTCTCCGTTCCACCGGCTTCGGCTTCCCCTTCGCCGCTTACCACGGGCTCCCCGGTCCCGCCGGACCCGGCCTTGGACCTCGGGGGACGCGCCGCGCTCACCTGCTTCCTCAAGTTCTGCGAACACTTGCTGATCTTTACCAGGAGACGCTGCTTGATCTCGTCTCCGACATGAGGGTTGCTGTAAAGGATCTCGTAGAACCGGATGGCGTCTTCCCATTTCTCCATCTGTACGGCGCAGTCCCCGCACAACTCCCACGACTCGAGCACGTGGTAACCCACCACGGCCACCTGCCTGAACTGGCGGATGGCGTCCTCCCAGAACTGGCCGTCCATGAGCGCCATTCCATAGGCGAACGCCTGAGCGGGGTCCTTGAGATCGGCGGGTCCATCCAGGTCGGCCGCGGCCCCACCGCCGCCTGCTGCTCTTCCGTGCACATCCAGGCTGCTCCTGATCCGGGAACGCAAGTTTCGCTTATCCACCTCGGAAAGCTTGCTTGCCTCGACCTCGCCCAGGAGTTCGCGCATCAACTCGGCCGCCTCCTCCTTGAGCCCCTGGCGAGCATACAACTCCGCCTCTTCCAGCCGACTGAAATAGCTCTGAAGAAGCTCCTTGACATCCATCACCCGCACCTCTCCCGAACGGAAGCCGGATGCCGGAAAGCAAAAATCGGACATCCTATTCCGATCTTCGGTCTCCGGCTTCCGATCCCCGTCTGTCAACCATCGTTTTCAAGCTTCTTCAGCAGCCGGTCGATATCCAGGACTTCTATCGGAGTACCCGATGCGACCTCGGCCCTGCCCAGGACAAACTCGTCCTTCACCCCGCTTTCGTCTATTTCGGTTTCGAAACGCATGTTCGACCCGGAAAAAGCCGAAAACACGACGCCGTGCTGTTGGCCGTTGCTCATCAGCACCGCGGCCGCCTTCTTCGATACGGCGGTCTTCGAGGGAATGCCGAGCATCTCGTGAGTCAGGGGCATGAAAAGAAAGGTCTTGAGCGTATCCTTCGGCAATCCCGCCCAGTCGCCCAGCAGGCCCGCCTTGATTCCCCTGAACAGGCCCTTGAAATCATCCAGCACGGCGAACCCGCGTCTGAGGATCGCGTCCATTTTCTTGACCGGTATCCGCTCGATTTTCACGACATGGTGGGCGAGCACCCCTACAGGTTTTTCCGAGATCTCGAACACATAGACAGACGCTCTCCGTCGGATGGAAGGCATCTCGGGAGGCGCATCCTTATCTTTCCGCTCCTCCCACGGTCCCTCCGGCAGCCGTGCGCCCGCAGGCCCGGTCACCACCGTTTCCGCGAACTGGTCGACTCGATCCGGCTCCTCCAACTCGGCGGCAGAAGCAACAGCTTCACCATGGGGCGGTAATCCCCCCCATTCGTCCGGGACCGGCGTTTCGGTCGGCAACGCCGGAGTCACCTCCTCGAGGCCCCCCGCCGACTGCCGCAACCGGCTGCTCCACTCCCGCTCCATCCGCCCCAGGGCGGAAATCCGCGCGTCAAGTCCCGCATCGATTGCGCGCAACCTCGTCGTGACGGGATTGAGAGCGGGCGTTTTTCCCATGCTTTCCATGAGATGGAGCAACCGGTTTCTCTCTGCTTCGAACTGCTTCACAATATCGCCCAGCCGGTCTCCATACGATTCCATCCAACTCCGGAGATCTTCGGTGGAATGGATCTTCTCCATCGCCTCGGGAGGACGCGGCGAAGAGACCGTCACGCTCTGCGCGGGATGCGCCTCCACGAGCGGCGGTGGTGGAACGGATTCCCCGGTGGCCACGCCTTCCACGGGCCGGGACGGCGGTACTAAGGGGACCGCTGCCGCTCCCTCGGATTTCGCCGTACGCTTCTTCCCCATCGCCTGGAAGCGCCGGGTCAGGTCGGCGAGGTCCTCCTTTTCCGTCGCGCCGAGCCTGTCTCCGGAAAACAGCAGGGCCTTCAGCATGGTATGGGCGTCCCGAATGAACTCGATAAGCCGTTTATCCAGGGACTCGGGCCGCGCCTTGAGATACTTGAGTACGGCCCTGAACATTTTGTAGACGGACAGGGTTTCGCGGTTGCTCCTGCAATAGGGTTCGAGATCCACCAGGGCGGACTCCAGCATGGAGACGTTTTCCACGGAGAATTCCCAATCCAGGCTGAGATGCGCCACATTCAGGGCTTCGAGCAATCGCGCCGGCTCACTATCCGGAGTCTCCTCCGGGGCGGCCTCGGGAACGACCCGCCCGTCCCCCGCATCCGCGGTCCCGCCTGTTTCCGTCCCCGGCGCGGGCGACGGCGCCGCTTCTCTCTCCGCGGCTCTTCTTTCGTTCTCCGCTTCCAACCCCGTCTCCACACCGGGCGCCGAAGGCACGAACAAACCATCGATCGTACTGTCGATCTGGGCTTCGAAAGCCTTCAGATCGAATCCTCCGACCCCGACGCCCGCTTTTTCCGCAAAGTCGGTGGCGGAACCGGGACCGGCGGAATCCGCCCGATGTGTTGCGGGCGGGGGTGCGGTTTTGAACGCGGGCGCGTCCGGAGAAGGCGCGGACTTCTTCCCGGAGGGGGCGGGAGCACCCTCCCCTCCCCCGGCATCCGCTTTATCCGCCCGGGCCGGCTCCTCTCCCAGCTTCAGGTCGCCCATGACCGGAACGAACAGACTGTCGATCTCCTTATCAACCTGGGCGTTGAACGCATCCAGATCGAATTCCAGCTTTTCATCCTTCTTTTCTTCCGCCATAATGGGGCTCCCCACGCATCGAGCGGACTCGGGGCGGCCTACGCGGGCCGCACACGCACAGCCTATGCCGGACGAAAAACCCGGCGCATCGAACCTCCGCGGTCCCGCCGGTTTCAGCCGCACGGGCGCGCGCCCGGCATGCGTTATCCCTTCCGCTACTTGAGGTTCATGCCGACCTTTTGGATTACGTTTCTCACGGTACGTTTACTGATTTCCCGCAGTGTCTCGTACACTCCCGGCCCTTTCAGCGCGCTTGCCTCGAAGGAAGGAACCCCGAGGTCCGCGTTCAAGTCCGCTTCCATCTCCTCCACACTGAGCATGGGAACGTTGGATTCGGCCAGGTCCCGCTTGTTGTACTGGAGCACCAGGGGTATCGTTTTGATGTCGAGCCCCTCTTCCTTGAGGTTCTCGGCCAGGTTCCGCAGGCTATCGATATTTTTCTGCTTCTGTATCCTCAGGGAATCGGCCACGAAAGCCACCCCGTCGACGCCCCGAAGGACGAGCTTGCGGGTGGTGTTGTACATCACCTGCCCCGGCACGGTATAGAGCTGTATTCTGATTTCCAGGTTGAAGATCTTCCCGATTCCCAGGGGAAGAAAATCAAAGAAAAGCGTACGGTCCCCCTTGGTATCGATGGTGACCATTTTCCCGCAGACCTGCTTCGACATGGATTGATGGATGTAAAGGAGGTTCGTCGTCTTTCCGCCCCGTCCGGGACCGTAGAAAACGATTTTGGTTTGAATCTCGTTCTTGGCGAGGTCTATAAAGGCCACAGTTGCCGTCCTTCCTTTCGGCTGAGTATGGACAGCACCTCCTCGACCACTTTGCCGCTCTTTAGCCGGATCAAGCCGAGGGAGACGCCGTCGTCAAACAGGGTTATGATGATGTAATCCTTTCCGAGCCTGCTGAAATGGATGTTCTCCTTATCTCCTTTGTGGAAGAGCAGCGTGAAGTCATCCTCTCCGATCAGTTTGGCAATCTGGGCGGTGGCCGCAAAATTCGCGGCGGAAAGGACAGCCAGGGACATAATGTCCTCCATCGGCCAGGACCCGCGCTCCAGGATCAGGTTCCCCGCCATATCGACAATGATCACATGGTCGGCCCCGGCATCCAGAAGCTCCCGTTCCACGATCTCCGCCAGTTGGTTGATCTGATTCGCAGTCAATATAAGGTTCATTGCGACGCCTCGCCAGCTAGAGTAGTCTTGAATTTCACTTCAACAGGTCTCATGATATGCATGCGGAATGCCGTAGCGGTCAGTTTCTGTTTTATTTCCTCCGGTTTCCGCCCCCCCGCAACCGGTCCGGAAGAGACTGCCCTTCCTTGAACCCGATGTAGTCCAGGGGCACAATGAACACCTCTCCGTCCGCCGTCACGGAACAGAAAACGCCGTCGCCGTCCCCGGTGTCGAATATGTCGGTGATCTGCACTTCGTTGTTGATGTTTATATCTCTTCCCTCTTTGGATACGAGTTCTTTCATCTCTTTGAGCGGATAGCCGGAAATGGGTAGTTGGGCTCGCAATTCCTGCACGAGAGAGTTGTAGTCCTCCCGCTTGTCGGATTTCTTCTCATCCAGTTGCCGCATCGATTCCACAATGAGATGTTCCAGGGGCTTCGAAATGGTGGTGACGGGCTCTCCCGTCAGCGCAAGAGTCTCAAACCTCCCGTTCTTCCAATGGAGCAGTTCGAAGAAGGCTTTCTCTCCACGGCTCGTTCCGGCCTCGGCATGGCACACCTGCCCCCGCCGGATATGCACCGCACCCTCCCCCAGGGGCGACATAATCCGGATCAGGATGTCTCCTCGCGACAGGCAGATGAGCTGAATCAGGTCGGTCAACTGGATGGTGTTCACAACTCCGGCGAAGCCCTGCTGAGGCATGGGAGGCAACGCATCTCCCCTGCCCTCCTCCTGGGTCGCCCCCACAAGAACGGCGCCCTGAAAGTTTGCGCCGAAAATATTGGCCGCCTTGATGCTCGCCACGCTGATCCGGGCTTTCGTGAGGTCGGCCTGCTCCAGGTTCACTCCCTCCAGGTCCGCCCCCTCCAGGTCCGCATCCTTGAGGTTGGCCCTCATGAGGTTTGCGCCCACGAGACTGGCTCCCCTCAGGGTCGCCCCCCTCAGGTTCGCCATCTTGAAATTGGCCCCGTTGAGCCTGGCTTTCGTCAAATCCACGGACTCGAGATTGGCTCCCGAAAGATTCGCTCCCTGCAGATTGGCCCTCTCGATGACGGCTTCCCGCAGATTGGCCCGGGAGAGGTTCGTATGCGTGAGATTGGCGAATCGCAGGTCGGCTTCCGCAAGCCAACCCGCATTCGAGAGATCGAGCGTGGAGAGATCCACGCCTCTCAGATAGGCGGGCCCCCGCCCGGAAATCACGGCCGCAAGAAGCTCCGCACGCGTCAGTTCACTCATTTCCCCTGTCCTTCCAAACCCGTTGAGAAAAACGCCGGCTGCTCGGTGACGGAAAACGGATGTCGGTGGTCGGAGATCAGAAATCGGATTCGACCTCCGGAGGTCGGAATGGATTCATCCGACTTCCGATTTCCGACCACCGACATCCGTTTTCCGATTTCCGTCTCCGTGGTTTTCACACCACCCGCGAAATGGTCTGAACCATTGAACTCCGCCCCGCTTTCAAACCCGGAAGACGGCAAACTGCCGGGCGCGATGCTCCCTGGCGCACTCGGGACAAAGACCGCGCTCCACCTCCTTGCCCATGGCCGCATCGCTTCGGGACCTCACGAACTCCATGTAGCGCTCCGGCGGCATGGGTCGGCCGCAGGACCTGCACTTTACGGTGGGAATCTCGTTCAACACCGTGCCGCAAATCCGCAACTGCCGCCCGTCGTCCGTCTCGAAGCACTGCATGGCGCCCGTCGGGCAAGCGACAGAACAGGCGCCGCACGTGATGCACCGCTCGCCGGGACGGCTGTAGTTGCTCAGCACCCGTTCCATGGAACCGGGAGAGACGAGGGGCTTGAAGTGCAGGGCATCCACCTGCATGGCGTCCCGGCAGACCCTCTCGCAGGTCCCGCATCGGACGCAGACATCACAGCGAAGGCAACGCTGCGCCTCCTTACGCGCCTGGAGTTCGTCAAACCCCTTCTCCACAAGGTCGAAGTTGCTCCTGCGCTCCACAGGGTCCATCATGGGCATCGGATTGCGCCGGCCGGCATACTTCTCGGCGGCCGGCATGACAAAAAACGGCACGAACCGTCGTTTATCGGCAGCGGGAACCGAAGCGATGCTCCCGGAACCGCAAAGGTACTGGTGAATGTCGATGGCGGCGCGTTTCCCGGCCGCAATGGCCTGCACCACGGTCGCGGGACCGGTGACCGCGTCCCCTCCGGCGAAAATGCCGGGGACGCTCGTACTCGTGTCGGTAGCGCCGGTTACGATGAGATTTCGTGGAGTGATCTTGAATGGAATGTCGTCCGGAAAGGCTTCGAAATCGGGCTGCTGGCCGATGGCCGTGATGACCGCCCCGGCTTCGATCCTGAAATTGCTGTCCGCCACGGGGATGGGGCGGCGTCTGCCTCCCGCGTCCGGAGCGCCCAACTCCGCCTGGAGGCATTCCAGGTACTCGACCCTTCCCCCGATTCCGCCGACTCTCACGGGCACGGCCAGAAAGTGGAACCGCACGCCCTCCTCCATGGCCTGGTCGACCTCCTCGGCATTGGCCGGCATCTCTTCCCGCGCGCGCCGATAGGCCACGTGGACCTCCGCGCACCCCAGCCGTATGCAGGTGCGCGCGGCATCCATGGCCGAATTGCCGCCCCCCACCACGACCACCTTCCCGGCGGGCCGCTCCATGTTCCCGAGGTTCACATCCCGCAGAAACGTTATGGCGTCATGGACCTGGGGGAATTCGTCTTCCCCCTCGATTCCCAGCTTGAACCCCTTGTGCGCCCCTACTCCCAGGAAGAAAGCTTCATATCCCTCCTCCCTCAACGCATCCAGGGTCACGTCCCTTCCCACGCAAACGCCCGTCCGGATCTCGACTCCCATCGCTT
>CAYOVG010000296.1:0-9058 GCA_964407285.1 uncultured Syntrophobacteraceae bacterium | reverse complement strand
GTCGTTCCATCCGGCAAACCCAGGCCCGCGAAGAGGTCGCGCCACAGGTCCGGCGGAATTTGCGCCCGCAGTTCCAGCGCGTGCTCCTTCGGGGCATAATGGCAAACCATCGGAGTATCGGTCAGACCCGCCACCGGTCCCACGAGAACATACCCTTCCGTCGGGTGCAGATTTCCGCTGGAAGGATTTACCCTCAGCGCCCACTTTGTCATCCCCGCCTGCTTCCATGCCGAAAGGGCGAGGCTGTCGAACAGAAGGCGCGATAGGGAGTGAACGTCCATTCCGGCGGAAACGATATGTCCGGTGGAGAAGACAAGATCGTACGCTATATCGTCCGGGGGCATCCCTCTGTCGAGGTGCAAGAGGGGCGCCCCCTGGTAGCGCCGGAACGGGTCGGGCTGAGTCGCCCAGTCGAGATAGCCGGGTCCGCGCGCATACCTGTCGAAGTGATGCTTTGTCGCCTGGTGGTAGTCGACCACCGGCCGTACGGATTCTTCCATGGATGTCGATTCCTCTTTGTCGCCGTGTTACCGCCGGCGCCGTCAGGCTGCCGGCTGTCGCTTCAGTATCCGGTGGATTCCTGATTCCGGAAAGCTTCATCCACTGAGCTTTATCCGGTACGTTCCACCTGGCAAAAGTCTTCGTCCGGACCGATCGGTTCGCGTCTTTGCAGCGCGCCGATCGAGAAGCTAATAGGCCAAAGCCGGCAGCACGTTCCCGGAGAGGCTATGCCCACCGCTATCGGCGAGTCTGTGGCCGCAGCCGGAGCAGAAGTTGTCTCCGTACACATATTTCTTTCCGCACCCCGGGCAAACCGCATCGCTGGGGGCCATGCCGACCCAACTTTCCAGTTCCTCGACTACGGCGTGTATAACCGATTCCGCCTCCTTGAGGCAATTTATGATGTGTATTTTCGCATTGGCGGTCATGCCGAGCCCCCACGCCATGAGGGAGTCGATCATGGATTTGGCGTCGTTGATGAGGCCCATTGCAGGAAGAAGGTATTCATCGATTATGGTAGAAGTCTCGGTATAAACGCGGCACGAATTGACCTCGAACCAGCCTTCCGCCAGGTCGCTGGAGGTGAAAACTCCGTCGAAGACGCCGTCTGAGACCCGATTTCTGGCTCCTCCAACGAGATCGAGAGATTTGTAGAGATGACCGATGGCCGTCAGCAGATCCCTACCACCAATGGGATGCAACAGGTCCGAACTTGCCGAATGCAGCAGTTCCATTTCCAACATTTGGGTCTCCTTTTTCATAGACGGACAATCCTTTGTCCGTCCAGGCGGCATAAGTCGATTTAGAAGTCAAGAAGCACAACGAAAGAAAAGCCGGTTTCAATTGCATATACTCCTCCTGGCGTTCAGTGAATGGTGAAAGGGTTCTTGTATTCATGGCGGCTGGTAAATCACCGCCTGTTGATTATTATTGTATGCATCATTTGTTCCAAATACTACCGGTGAGGTTCCGCTTTGGGTGGGTCTATCCGTTCTGCTACTGCAAACACCTGGAATAACTATGTAAAACATGAAAGGCGTGTTGTGGGTGGTGATGGGCAGGAATGACTGGGGGAAAGATGCCGGAGCCGGGATTATTATTGAATGGAATATGAATACAATTTTGTAACTCCGGACTTTCACAAGCGCGTCTTCGTACAAAAATGGTCTTATTATGGCTTACAGCTTCGTCCTTGCCGTCCATGAGGCTTTGGCGGTAAGTGATCATCGGGCGGAAAACGGAGGTCGGAAGAACTCTCTTCAATCCGATCTCCGCCTTCCGTATCCGTGGTTTTCACGCCACCACCCGCGAAATGGTCTCATCTTTGGAACCCGCAACCCGAAACCCACAACCCACAACCCACAACCCACAACCCACAACCCACAACCCACAACTCGCAACCCGCAACTCGCAACTCGCAACTCGCAACCCGCAACCCGCAACCCGCAACTCGCAACCCGCAACCCGCAACTCGCAACCCGAAAGCAACCCGCTCCGCGCGCCTCATCCCCCACACCCCTCGTATTCCCCCGCATTCCCCCCACCCCGCTCTCCCGGGAGAGCACTACGTACTTTTCCCTCGAAACATACCGCCCTTACCGTATCGTGATATTCGTATGTTTTGATTATCATAATGGAAGTTGCCAGCGGTCACCTGCAAGAAAAGCAAGAGCGGCGGGAATACCGGCGCTTGATTCGAAAACGGATGAGGCTTTGGCCTATTTGCGTGGAATTCGCAAATGTCCTGCCGACCGGCCTTCTGTTTCGCAATCGGGAATCCCCGGTATCGTTCGCGCGGATCGAAAGCCCGCCGGACAAGCGGTGGCGGCATGGCGGACTATGGTTTGTCGGCATGCATTTTCCGTTCAGTATAAAGGAGGAATAGATATGGTTTCTGATGTGAATCCAAGAGTGCTTTCCAGTAGTTCTCTTATGGGAGACAAAGTGATCAATTCCCAGGGGCAGGACCTCGGCAAGATCGAGGATTTCATGATCAACCTCAGTTCCGGTTGCGTCGAATACGCCGTTTTGTCTTTCGGCGGTTTCCTGGGAATGGGCGACAAGCTCTTCGCCATCCCCTGGAAGGCCATGAGGCTGGATACGGACAGGCATGCTTTTATCCTGGATGTGCCGAAAGAAAAGCTGGAAAACGCTCCGGGCTTCGACAAGAACAACTGGCCCGATATGGCCGATCCGACCTGGAGCAAGGATATCAATACGTATTACGGCTACTAGCCTAAAGGCGGACAGACAACCCTGCAACCGTTCGATCACAACCGGCGAAGTTGCGATCTGATCACCGGATATGCGTATCCGGGAGGACCCGGAGTCCTCCCGGCAGGCGATCGGCCCGGGTATCCGGAGCAGCCGTTTCATCACCGGATTGATGAGTAGGTGCAGTAAGGTTGCAGGTTGGGTTTTCCCCCGCTCCTCCCGACCTGCACCTTCTGTCCTCCGGCTTTCAACCATCACGATAATGATAATGCACGAGGAAGAGTAAATGGCGCAAAAAGGATCGAAGGGCGAGGAACAGCTCCAGCCGCCGCAGCACCAGGAGAGGCAACCGGGCATGGAATCGGAGATGACCCCGAAACCGGAAGTCATTAAGCCCGAATACCACGGAAGCGGCAAGCTCCTTGACAAAGCCGCGGTCATTACGGGAGGCGACAGCGGCATCGGCCGCGCCGTCGCTGTGTATTTCGCCAGGGAAGGGGCCGATGTGGCCATTGTCTACCTGGACGAGCACAGTGACGCGGAGGAGACCAAACGGATGGTGGAGCAGGAAGGACGCCGCTGCATCACCATTTCGGGTGATGTAGGGGAGGAGGAAGTCTGCCGCAATGCGGTCCGGCAAACGGTGGACGCCTTCGGACGACTCGATATCCTGGTCAACAACGCGGCCGTGCAGTTCGAAAAGTCCAGTATCGAGGAGATCGGCGCCGACCAGTTGTTGCGCACCTTCAAGACCAACATTTTCTCCCATTTTTTCATGACGAAGGCCGCGCTGAAGCACCTGAAACCCGGCGGAACCATAATCAATACCACCTCCGTTACGGCGTACCAGGGAAACGACCGCCTGATCGACTACTCGGCGACGAAGGGAGCTATCGTCGCTTTCACGCGATCCCTCGCCACATCCCTTGCCGAAAAGGGCATCCGGGTGAACGGCGTGGCGCCGGGTCCTATCTGGACGCCCCTGATACCGGCTTCTTTCCCGGAGAGCCACGTGGAGAGGTTCGGCGGCAATGTTCCCATGAAGCGAGCCGGCCAACCCGAGGAAGTGGCGCCCTGCTATGTTTTTCTGGCGTCAACGGATTCGTCCTACATGACCGGCCAGGTACTGCATCCAAACGGCGGCAAAATCGTCAACGGCTAGTACCGGACCGGATGGGAGTAGCGAAGAAGACCGGGACGGGCGACGGGAGCGCCGGGGGACTCGAATGCCCTCGGCAACGGACCGTCGCGCACTATCGTAACCTGTCGTCGTAAATCCGCCTTCACGCAAGGTCCGTTACAGACCATTCTTGAACAGCTTCCGCATGATCCGGCCCCCGAGGGGTTCTTCGGTCTTGATGGCCCCATGCGGGCACACTTCCAGGCAGCAGTAGCACCTGATGCACTTGTCGTAGTCGAAGCGAACGGTTTTTTCCTTGATGGTAATCGCCTTCGCGGGACAGAAGCGAAAGCAGTCCCCGCACAGGCGGCATGCGGATTCGTCGGGAACCGGACGTTGTACCAGGTGCCTTCGGAGAAGTCCGTGAAACGGTTGCGGACCGAACACGACGGGGGAAATGTCGGGCATTTTGAAGCCCTTCACCTCGGGAAGGTCCCCTTCCACTTCGATGCCGCCGTCGAGAAGCCCCATCTCTTCCGCTATCTTGTTGGTCAGCACGGCGCGGGGGGCGATGCCGAGCATCCTGCAGACGGTCATGTCCAGGGCGAGGGCATTGTCGCTTCCCATTAAAACGCCCACGTGCTTCGGCTTGCCGCCTTTGCCGGGCCCGTCGCCTTCCATGGCCAGGATGCCGTCGAGGATCGTGAACGCCGGCTTCAGACGCTTGTAGATGAGGACGATCACCCGCGCGAAGGTCTCGCGGTCCACGCCCGTTCTCAGGTGCCATTCGGGCTTTCGCAGTCCGACGACGCAGCCGAAGAGGTTCTTCACCCCCAGCGTGAGGAGCATCTGGCCGTGGGTTTTGAGCTTCGGCAGGTTGATGATGACGTCCGCTTCCAGCGCATCCCGGGCGATCTCCAACTTGCTGAAGGAGGGCTCGCCCGCTTCGACCACCACGGAATCCTTGAACTCCGCGAGTTCCACATCCAGCCCGTCGAGTGCGCCGCCAATGCCGCTCTCCTTCAAGATTTTATCGAAAGAACCCATCGCGGGGCTGTCGCCGACGCGGGGAACGGCCCCTCTTTCGAGAACGTACTCGACCACGGCGCGCACCACCGCGGGGTGAGTCAGCATGGCCCTGTCGGGCGTTGCGGGCGCCAGCAGGTTCGGCTTGATCAGTACGCGGCTGCCCTTCGATATGCGCTCTCCACCGATGGAGTGCATTATCCCGAAAACCGCGTCCCTGACCGTTCCATATTCATAATCGGCTCGCTTTACGACCACTCGAGGCATTCCATACACTCCTTCATGAAAAGAAAAACTCGCGGCCCCCAGCCTGCCGCGCACGGCGCACGGCTTTCCGACGTTCGACCCGCCGGCGTCCCGTCCTCTCCGGCGCCTTTCAGACGATCCGGTACACCGGCTGCTCGACATGCTCTCCCTTGCAGCGCGGGCAGCGGCTCGGCCTGGTGTAGCGGCTCCGGTCCTCGAACTTGAACCCGCAGTCCCGGCACTGCGGGGGCGGGACCATGGCGAGTCTCCTTCCCCCGGCGGCGACCGAACGGGCGACGTGGGGAAGATGCTTGTAGACTTCCTTCTCGGAAATGCTCAACGCCTGCGAGATCTCCCGCACGGTGCAGGGCGTCTCGACCAGGAGAGCCATGATCCGACGGCGAACGGTTTGTGTTTCCACTCGTGTTTCCTCAATCGACTTCGCTACGCTGCTCCGGTTGCTCCCGGCCGTGCGGTTCAGGGAAACGGGTCCCCGGAGCAACACGGGGAAATCCTTGCATGTCGCGCCTCTCAACTCAATCCGGCCTGCATGCGGCGCTTCGGGCGCCGTGCCCCTTACGCTTCACGATATGACCTTCTACACCGCAATCGAGGAGATTTCAATATCGGGTTGCCGGTCCTGTCCAGGGGGGAGCACGACCTTCCGCCGTCGTGCGCGGGGGACCGGGAGCAACAGCTCAAAGGGAAGCGCGCCTGCAATCATGCTGATTCCGCACCCGGTGCGGGATTTGCGCTATGTCATTAATAATACACAAGTATATCATTAATGAGTTTGCCGGACCAAACATTTGTCTTGACAACCCGCACTCACTGTAGCTATACGAGAGCCGTTCGACGTACTATAAAAGCAATACGGATCTTGTTCGGGGTTGTCTGATGAGGGATTGGATACAGTTTTTCAGAACCAGTGAATGGCGCTTAGCCGGCCTGTCCCTCCTGGTGTTTGTGTTCTTCCTGACGGTGTCCTCCCACCTTACCCACACCTGTGTTTTCAGTACACCCGGCTTTTCAAGCGATGATCGCGCCATTGCCGCCGCTCCCGAGGATACAGGGGGGAATCCGGGGACGGAGAACGGCAATACCGGCGGCAATCCCCTCGACAGCCCGGGCAAACCATGCCCGGTGTGCATGCTGCTCAATATTATCCACGCATTATTCTTCGTTTTTGCTTTTCCTCTCACACCTACTCCCGGAATCCCGGCTTACCTGCTTTGTCCGGAATTCCTCGAGTCTTTTTCCGCGAATCCATCTCGCCCTCAGTGTGTGCGCGGTCCGCCCCGTCACGTCGGATGATTCCGGTTGTGCATACACCCGTACCGGACCACGCACTGGTGTTCATATAGTGTGTTACCCCCGGAAAACGTGATACCGCCGCTGCAGTCGTGAAGCCCGACGGAGGGAACGAAGCCGGTCTGTTTTCCGGAGGGGTAGTATTGAATGGTTGCTTGAATTCGGAGGAGGAAGCATGACACGTAGAGATATGCTCAAATCGATGCTTTTGGGAGCGCAGACCCTTGTTTCCGTACCGCTGCTCAGCGAGATCGTCGAAGCCGGTTACGGCGGGAATCGATATTCGGGTAAGCTGTCTATCTATAACAAACATACGGAGGAGTTTCTCTCGGTCCAGTATCTCGACAAGAAGGGACGGTTCGATCAGAAGGCCTGCAGGTTGCTCAACCGGTTGTTTCGGTGTCCTTACGACAACACCGTATACCCCATAAACTACAACCTGTTTCTCCTATTGGACGAAATCCGCCACCGGCTGCGGGCAAAAGACCGTCCCTATGTACTGTACTCCGGGTACCGCTCCCCTACCTATAACCGTATACTGGCCCACCAGGACGGCGGTGTCGCCCGGCACAGCTACCATACAAAGGGGATGGCCGCCGACGTGGAACTCGAAAACGTGTCCCTGCGCGCTATCGGGAAAATCGCAAAGGCCGTGAAGGAAGGAGGGGTGGGCACATACGACAACTTCATCCACCTGGATGTCGGTCCCGTCCGTACCTGGTGATGCGTGCGACACGCTGTGGTCGTGCATGGATCATGGTCCGTCCCGCCGGTCGGCGGGACGGCGCCGCGTATCATGGTAGTCGAGACATATCGCCCGCAGGAGCGCAACCGCCTCCCGATGCGGCGGGTCACGGTCCGGAAAGGCGGCGTGGACGTGAGCGTAGCGCTCGTAGAGCGGTTTCCTGACTTCGTGGAGGCGTATCAGCGCCTGGTTCCAGCAAGCCTCATCCCGGCAGGGGGGAGCGCCCACGATGCCCCGCCCGCTTGCATCGCCCAGCCTTCGCAGGATAACCTCCAGGGGCGCCGGGAGATAGATCACCAGGGATATCTTTCGAAGATGTTCCATCGGCGCCGGTGAGAGTACGCAGCTTCCCCCCGGAGCGATCACCATTCCCTCGCCGTGGACTGAGCAGAGCGCCTCCGCCTCGAGCCTGAGAAACTCCTCTTCTCCATCCTCCTTGATGATCTGCTGCAGGTCTCTGCCATTGGCCCCGGCCCGGATCAGGTCGTCACCATCGACGAAGCGATACCCCAATTCCATTGCGAGCAACCGGCCGAGCGTGCTTTTTCCGCTGCCGGGCATTCCGATCAATGTGACGTTCTTCCTGTCCAATGCGGCCATGGCTCATCTCTTCGGATCCGGAACGATATATTGAATCGATCTATGGAGTCTTTACCTGGTAGAGGCGCAAAGGTTTCCTAAAAAGTTGACCAAGGAACTGGATGTGAAAAATCTACTGGTCTTCGCGTGGACGTGAACTGTGAATTCCTGACTTGACAATGCCGGCTTGGGCGCTTCGCATCCCAAGAAGATTCGGTACTTTATTCATTTCCAATTCCTAAGCGCCTGAGCAAAAGTTTCTTAACGCTTTGGAAGGCGGAATTCCAAGTCCGCACCGGGAAGAGCTCCAAAATTTGTTGAGAAACTTTTGCGCACCTGCTTAAGGAGCGATGGAAGAGCGGACCGTGAACCCGAAACGGGTTCCGCATTCGTTAACGGAAAGGCGAAGGCTCAATCGATCGAAGCGCTTCAAGGTTAACGATCCGCTCCTTGCCCGTATTAGACGGCGACCACTTCCGTGATTTCGGGTATTTCCTGCTTGATGAAACGCTCGATGCCGGCCTTGAGGGTCATCTGGCTCATGGGGCATCCATGGCAGGCTCCCACCAGGCGAACCTTCACGACCGTGCCTTCCACACCTACCAGTTCCACGTTGCCGCCATCCCGCTGAAGCATGGGTCTTACTTTATCCAGAGCTTGTTCTACTCTTTCCTGCATTGGGTCATCCTCCTAAGGATTTTTTTATAAGTTTGAGGGTACATATTATATTTACTACCTGGTCAGGCAAAAGGAAAGTAATGCAATACAGATTTTTATCCGCAATCGAAACCTTTATACGGATATACGGACAGGAGGCAGCCCCGTCCCGATTCACGCCAGGAGATTGGCGGGCGGGACGCACCCCTTCGGATAAGAACCCTGAGCGATCGTATTGTACTGATCGCGCCTGCCCAACCAGTGGGTGTACAGGTCGAAAATCCCTTCGCTGCCCGCCCTGTTGATCCTGTCGAGCGTTATTCCCAGCTTGACCACTTTTATGTTGACGCCGAGTTTGAAGAGGGTGCGGTCCTTGCTCTCCGTATCCGCAATGCGATAACGCAGCCGTAGACACTGGAGGTGATCGTAGACCGGGTTCACACCCCCCATCCCGAGCCTCTTTTCGAATTCCCCCTGGAAATCTCCTATCTCATACGGCGTATCGAGGCGGTTGTTAGGCGCGGGGAACACGGCGCGGCTCGTCTCCAGTCCCGCGAAGTAGTTTATCACCTCCTCGTCGGTCACTTCGCCTTTTGCGGGCTCGTAATGCCCCGGC
The DNA here is from genome assembly GCA_964407285.1 of uncultured Syntrophobacteraceae bacterium. Classification (GTDB taxonomy): domain Bacteria; phylum Desulfobacterota; class Syntrophobacteria; order Syntrophobacterales; family Syntrophobacteraceae; genus CAYOVG01. The sequence goes on along the minus strand of CAYOVG010000296.1, from coordinate 43 downwards.
ACGATCGGCTTCCTGGCTTTCCGGGCCCCTTCGGTCAGGTGCT
>CAYOVG010000295.1:0-9093 GCA_964407285.1 uncultured Syntrophobacteraceae bacterium | reverse complement strand
GTTCAAAAGGCGTCTTATTTCCTCTTTGTCCGACGTCACTTGAGCCCTGTCCACCCTGCCCGTTTTGACCGTCCTGCCCGCTCCGTCCGTTTCGCCCGTTTCGCCCAACGGCTTCGGCCCGGCAGGTCCCGAATGCCCGTTCGTCGCATCGCCCGCATCCGAATTCCCGTCTCCTCCATTCTCCGTCGCCGCGCCGTTTTCCTTCCCCGTATCCATTCCCTTCTCACACGGCATTCCCGGCATCCCGGGTACTATAGCCTTTCCGAACGCTTCTATCGAGTCCAAAACAACGCTTAGGGCCCGTTCCGTATTCGCTATCAGCCTTTCCACATCTTCCGGGTTGCCGAGCCTTATCGCCAGTTCGGCTTCAAAAGCCGCCGCATGGACATCCACCGCGGAAATATTCCCCGCAGTTCCTTTCAGAGTATGGGCCAGGCGTTGAGCCAGTTCCGTATCCCCGCCCGCCAGGGCGCTCCGTATGTCATGACCCCAGTCGCGGTAGCCGTTTTTGAAGTAGTCCAGCAGCCTGCCGAAAAGCTCCATATCCCCACCCAGCCTGCGAAGAGCGTCCCGAGGACGCAGACCTTCCAACCGGTCCGGCAGGTCCGGCAGACCGGCAAGTCCATCGCCGAAAGCCGAAGAAGCATCCGGCAGGGCATCCGACCCCGGCGGAGCATCCAACGCCGAGGATGCGTCCCACGCCGCACGCAACAGGGCCGGAACGGCCGATGCCCTCTCCGCGGGCCCCACGGCATCCGCCGTCTCCATCGCCTCCGCGGCCGTCCTGTTCCGTCCGGCGCACGCCCATTTCTTCAGGGTTGCGTAGAGTACCCTTCTGTCGATGGGCTTCGCGATGTAATCGTTCATTCCCGCTTCCAGGCACAGCGCCCGGTCTCCCTTCATCGCGTGGGCCGTCATGGCGATAATGGGAAGGTCTTTCAACCAGGGCGTTTTCCGGATCGTCCTCGTCACCTCGAGCCCATCCATTTCCGGCATCTGCACGTCCATCAGGACGGCATCGTAGCTCCCCCGCCGGATCTTACGAATGGCTTCCATACCGTTGTCCGCGGTATCGAAAACGACTCCCGCCTTCCCCAGCAACTCCGCAGCCACATGCCGGTTGATGATATTGTCCTCGACGATGAGCACCTTCGTCCCCCGGAGGCATTCCATCTCCGGAACGGTCCCGGTGAATCGCCTCTTCGACTGCGTCCAGAGTCCCTCCCGGCGCTTGCCCGTGAAAACGACATCCATAACGGCGTCGAAAAGCACGGACTGCTTGACGGGCTTGAGCAGGAACGCATCGATCCCCACCGCCTTCGCCCGCTCCATCTCTTCTTCCCGCCCGAAAGCCGTCGCCATGATGATGGGCAGGTCCTCGTATCCGGCTTCCGCTCTGATCTTCCCGGACGCCGTAATACCGTCCATGCCGGGCATCCGCCAGTCCATCACCACAAGGCCGATCCCTCCGTTGCCGGGGTCCTTCTTCGATCGCTCCCCAAGCGCCTTCAGCCCCTCTTCGCCGGAACAGGCCGTTTCGACCCGGAAGCCGAAGGATTCGAGCATGCTTTGCATGACGACCCGCGCGCTTTCGTTGTCATCCACAACGAGCACATTCAATCCCCTGATCCCGGACGGAGACGTGAACGAATGCTCCTCCTCGTTATCCGATTCCTGAAAAACGGCGCTGAAATGGAAAGTGCTCCCCTTGCCCGGCTCGCTCTCCACCCATATCCCGCCGCCCATCATTTCCACCAGCCGTCTCGATATGGCCAGCCCCAGACCCGTGCCGCCGTATTTGCGCGTCGTGGACCCATCCGCCTGCATGAAAGCCTGAAAGAGCCTCCGGACGTCTTCCGGCGACATGCCGATGCCGTTGTCCCTGACCGTAAATGCAAGCGTCACGGAGCCCTGGCTCCTCTCGGTCCGCGCCACGTGGATGAAGATCTCACCACGGTCGGAAAACTTGACCGCGTTGCCGACAAGGTTCATCAGGATCTGCCGCAACCGTACCGGATCGCCCGTCAGGACTTGCGGCACATCTCTCCCGATGCGCACGACCATCTCGAGCTCCTTGGCGGCGGCCTCGTCCCGGAAAACGTCCGATACGTCTTCGACGATGTCGCGCAGCCGAAACTCGATCGTCTCCATATCGAGCTTTCCCGCCTCGATCTTCGAAAAATCCAGGATATCGTTGATGATGCGCAGCAAGGACCGGCTCGAAACGGCAATGATGTTCAGGTACTCGGACAGCTTCGGAGGCAGTTCCGTGCCGGACAGCGCCAGGTCGGTCATGGATACGATGGCGTTCATGGGCGTGCGGATTTCATGGCTCATGTTGGCGAGGAACTGGCTTTTGGCCTTGTTGGCCGTTTCGGCGGCCTCCTTGGCGGCCCGCAAAACGGTTCCGGCCCGCAGGGCGGTTTCCGCACGTTTGCGTTCCGTAATATCCCGCCCCGAACCGCGAACGTAAACGGCCTCGCCGTTTTCCACGACCACCGCGTTGCTGGTTTCGACATAGCGCTTGGAGCCGTCCATGGAAACGAATACGGCTATCCCGTCATACCGGCGCAGGTTGCGGATTTCCTCCAGGTAGTCCTCATCGAACTTGTGTCGAACCTTCGGGGGCATGAAATCGCTGATGAACCTGCCGACGATCTCGTCGGCCGGACGGCCCAGCCCCCTGGCGACAGCGGGATTTATGGAAAGGAAACGGCCGTCGAGATCGTGGGTATAGATGAAGTCGGTGATATTGTCGAAGAGGTCCCGGTATCGTTTTTCCGATTCCCGCAAAGCCTCCTCGATCCGTCTTCGCTCATTGATTTCCCGCAGCAGGCCGACGTTTTTCTCCTCGATCGCGCGTTCCCGTTTCGAAGTCTCTTCGAGCCGCGTGTGGAGGATCATGTTCCGTACGCAGACCCTCCAGAGGAATGTCACTCCGCCGAGGAGGAGCAGGGCCAGCGCAGCCAGAGCCGCAAACAGGTGCCACGGGGCCGTGCGGCCGGATATGCCTTCCATCGTGAAGACCGAAACCAGGGAGCAAGGCGCGTTTTCCACCGGCACATTGATCGCCGCCATCTCGATTTTGCGCCCCTGCCGGTCCGTCAGTTCAAAACGGGACTCGTCGCCCGGCCGGACTTCGTTCAAGTCCGGCAGGCCGGGAAGGCCGGAGAGCATCGCGGCGGATTCCTCCCTGGCGGGGACGGCCCAACCGCGCATTCCGCACAGAACGAAGGTGAAACTGCCGGGCGCCTCGTTTCTGAGCTTCACGAAATGTTCGTAAACCGGGCGGAGCGGGACTTCGGCGACGATCTGCCCGGCATATTCGTCTTTGAAGAAGTAGGGCGCGGAGATGACCGCATTCAGCCCGTCGCCTTCCATCATGGGAGTTATGGTGATTTCCCTTGTGCCCGGTGAAAGAAACTTCCTCCATTTTTGCTCTTCTTCGTATTCCCCTGCCAGCGACCGGCGGCCGAGCAGCAGTTCGCCGTCACGGGTGATGAAGATCAGCCGGCTGTAAATTCTCTCCTTGCCGAGTCTTCGCTCCTCCAGGAGATGATCGAACATACCCGCGATTTGCGCAAGACTCGCCCGCAGACCGTATTCCATGCTCATACCGAGCGCTTTGTTCTCGAAGAAAGCCGATATCGAACGGCTCTCCGTCAGATTGTGAAGGTCGTTCCTACGTTCCGAAAAAAAATAGGTGAGCGCCGTAGCGCGGTTTTCCAGGTTTTGCCTCAGGCTCTCCAGGGCGGATCTCCGAAGTTCGACCTGGGCCAGGTAGTTCGCCCCGATCAGGAACGCTATGAATCCGACGAGCATAAGCATCGCCAGGACCGCGGTGATATAGGTCCCTTTCAGGAAATCGGAGAACGCTTTCATTCGCATTGTCCGCCTACTTGAAGAAATCCGGGTAGTAGACAAAAAACGACGGATAGTACTTCTCGACCAGGCGCCGGTAGGTCCCGTCCTTGACGCATTGGGCGAAGAACTCGTTGAATGCGTCCCTCAAGCGAGGAGAATCCTTGGAAAAGGCGCACCCCATCTCCTGCCGCCCGCTGAGGGGACCGACGACCTTGATCTGGCCGGGCCATTTCTCCAGGGCGACCAGGGAATCGGGAACATCGAGAATCGTGGCGGGGGCGTCGCCGTTGATGACGGCCGGAGCGAGTTCGTTGAGGTCGCCCGGAAAGAAGATCGTCTTCGCGCCTGCCTCATCCAGTCCGTAAAGCGAGGGATCGAGGCAGGTATCGGGTTTCCCGAGGATGGTTTGCCCGTTGAGGAGCGCCTTGACGGCGTCTATGTCCTTGTTCACGTCTCCGGTCGGCTGAATGGGCCTGAGCGGCGAATCGGCCCGCACGACCAGCCATACCTGGGTCGGGAAGGTAGGGGTCGAGTAGTCCACGACCTTGCCGCGCCAGGGCAAAACGGTGAAGCCGTTGGCGATGATATCGCCTTTGACGGGAGTCTCGCCTACCACCTCGATATCGTCCCCCCTGGCCCTGACTCGCTTTCCCGTCAGATCGCCGATGATATCCCGCCAGGTCGTCTTGACGAATTCGTAGCGAACGCCGAGATGCCGGGCGAAGAGCTGAACCAGCTCCACATCCAACCCGTCTCCGCTGCCGGTGATGAAATTGGCGTAAGCGACGCCCAGGTGCCTGAGGATCCCTCTCTCCTTGACTTCGGCAAGGTCTCCCGCGGTTGCTCCGGTTGCGGTCGAGGCGCCGATGAAGAGCAGTACCGCCGCAATATATGCGGAAACGGCCGGCGCCGTGAAAATGGCGGGCTTCGTTTTTCGATCCATCATCACTTGTTCCTTCGCTCCCGACCTGGCTGGTCCCTATCCGGAAAACGGTCTCTCACTTCCACGATTTCCTGCAGTATTCCCAGAAATGCCTTCACCAGGTCCGGGTCGAAATGAGTCCCGCTCGAACGTCTGATTTCCTCCACCGCATCCCGAACCGGCCATGCGTCCTTGTACGGACGCCGGGACGTCAGCGCGTCGAACACGTCGCACAGCGCCGTGATGCGCCCCACGAGCGGAATGGCGTTTCCCCTCAGATTGTTCGGATACCCCGTTCCGTCCCATTTTTCGTGATGCGTCAGCGCGATGGTTTCGGCCGTCCGCAGAAGCCTGGAAGAATGCCCGGACAAGATTTCCGCCCCGATCGTGGTGTGGGTCTTCATGATGCCCCACTCCTCGTAGTCGAGTTTTCCCGGCTTCAGCAGTATTTCGTCCGGAATCCCTATCTTGCCTATGTCGTGCATCGGGCTGGCGTGAAGAAGGTTTTCGCATTCCTCCCTGTTCATACCGGCAGCCTTCCCGAGCAGAGCGCAAAACCAGCTCATCCGCCGCAGATGGAAACCCGTTTCGTTATCCCGGTACTCGGCCGCGCGTCCCAGGCGGTAAACGATTTCGATTTGGGTGTCGCGCAGTTCCAGCGTACGTTCCCTCACTCGCTCCTCGAGCAGGTGGTTCTGGTTTTCCAGGGCTTCCCTCGCCTGCTTCAGGGAAATGTGAGTCCGCACGCGGGCCTTCACTTCCATGATTTCGAAGGGCCTGGTGATGTAATCTATCCCCCCGACTTCGAAGCCCCTGGATTTGCTCTCGATTTCGGTCATTGCCGTGATGAAGACCACGGGGATGTCTCTCGTCCTGTCATCGCTCTTCAGTGTTCTGCACACCTCGTAGCCGTCTATGCCGGGCATTACGACATCGAGAAGGACCAGGTCCGGCATGTGGCGCCGCACATGCTCGAGCGCGTCGCGGCCGTTGGTGGCTATACCGAGCTTGAAGTCGTGCTTCAAGGCTTCGATGAGAATGTCGATGTTCGCCTTGTTGTCATCGACGATCAGGACCCTGCCCTTACCGGATTCTTGCTTTGGGGTAATCTCCATATCCATTGCTACCTGAGATTGTTGTTAGCCGGCCGGCTATCACTTTCCGTAGTGAGAATAACTTTCCGAGACCTGCTTGGACCCTCGACTTTCCGCTGTGATCTTTGCGGTACATAGGTCGGAAATCGGACAAATCCACTCCGATCCCTGCTCTCCGACATCCGTCTCCGCGGTTTTCACGCCCCCACCCACGAAGCGGTCTAATCCCCGCAACTCGCAACCCTTCTCTCCGCGGTTTTCACACCACCACCCACGAAACAGTCTAATCTCCGAAACTTCCGACTCGCAACCCGCAACCCGCAACGCGAAGCCCACACCCCGCAACCCGCAACCCGCAACGCGAAGCCCACAACTCGCAACCCGCAACCCGCAACCCGCACCCCACTCACCCCCCGGCGACCGGGATACTCCCCCCCCGCCACACATCCAGCCCGGCGACGAATGCATCGGCCAGCCGGTAGAGCCTGGTGAGCTTAGTCAGGACCAGGAGATCCTCATCGAACGCCGACGAATGGTCGCGGTCCATCATCTCGTAGTAGTGGAAGTCGCGAACCAGGGACCGGGGCATCCGTGCGATGTCTTCGAAAACCGCCGCAATGCGCCGGCGCGAGTCCTCCGGCGCGGAAACTGCCGAACCGTCGGGCCGGGCGCTCCGTCGGGCAGCCACGACTTCATGAGCCGGAGCCAACGCGTCCCGGTAGAGCCGCTTGATGTGGAGAATATTTCCGGCATACGCGGCCAGCCGGGATTCGAATTCTTCCCGGATCTCGGGCCGGGACCGGAATGCCCGCGCGAACTCCCGAACGACCTCCGGGTCGTGTTCGAGGCCCAAACCCTTCTCCCAAAGCATCCTGCTGATGAGGCCCGCCTGGTAGCGACCGGAAACCGGCGTGGACACGGGGGCGTACAGGAGCGTCCCGTTGGAGAGAAACCGGGACCGGTACACGGAGAGGCCGGGGAAACCGAAGACCCTTCCCGTCCTCCCGTCCAGCATCATCCGGGCGGCGGTCTCCACGGCTTCCACCGAGATAACGTCCCTGCATTTCACGGATTCGCACCTGTCCTTTGCGGCGCAGGGGGAGCAGGGGAGTTCGGCCTGGATGATGACGTGCCCCTCGCCGTAGGGTGCGGTTTCACCGAAGTAGGCCGTGGCGAAATAGAGCCCCAGGACCCTCGTGCCCAGGGCCGCCGCGATGTGCGCCGTTCCGGTATCGTTGCTGACGAGGATGTCGCAGCGCTGCGCGATTCCCGGCAGTTCCGCGATCCTGGTTTCGCCGATCAGGTCGATCGCGGGAAAATCCGACAGGCGTTTGAACTCCTCGCCCAGTTTCTTCTCGCCGGGACTCCCGAAGAGGACTATCTCCACGTCGCCCGCTCTCACGAGTCGCCGGGCCAGTTCCGCGAAGCCCGCCACCGGCCATGCGCGGTGGAGCTGGTTGGCGCCCATCTGGAGAGCGACCAGGCGGCCTTTTCCCCGGTAACCGTGAGCTTTGAGGATCTCCAGCGCTCTCCTGGAATCGCCCGGGGACACATCGAGCCATGTATCCGTCCGCTCAGCCGGGACGCCCGCCCGCGTTGAGACCCCGGCGGGTCCGCCGCCTTGCGGTTTGCCCCCATGGGGTTCGCCCCCATGGGGTTCGCCCCCGTGGGGTTTGCCCCCGTGGGGTATGAGGCCCATGCCTATGTGGATGTCCACCAGGTTGATGAGGTTTTCGAGCCTGTTGTCGACGGCGGCAAACAGGTACTTGCCCCAGTCGCCCAGCACCCTGATCTTGTCGCGGGGGCTGTCGATCCGGCCCGACTTGACGCGGCCCTTGACTCTCCCGCATATTTCCGATGAGACCAGGTCGTGCGTCAGGTTGATCACGAGGTCGTATTCCTCGCGCAGTTCCCGTGTGCTCATGAGGCGGTCCGACGCGACGGGGTCGGCATCCGAGTGCTGCAACGAGTTGAAATAGGAATAGGGGATGGGAAGGAGACGGTCCGCCAGCCGGGTGTCCTGCACCAGTTCCATGGACTCCCGGATACAAAGAATGGTGACTTCGCAGCCCCTCTTCTCTTCCTTCAGCCGTTTCAGCATGGGAAGGGTCTGCACCAGGTCGCCCATCCGGCACATCTGTACGATCAAAATTTTTTCTGCATTCACTGAACCGGGTTTCCTACCGTATGTTCCGCTGCCCATGAGTCCAGCTTCAAGCCGGCCGCCTTGCGGCGGAGGCGAGAGCGCCCGTCACGGTCAGCAGATGCGAGTACCGTGCCGCGAGCAGGTGCGCCATCCGCGGATAGGGCGCGTAGTCCACGTCCATCATGGTGAAATTGTGGTAGCGCTGCAATACGGTGTTGCCGAAGGACGCTATCCGGTTCTGAACCCCGAGGAGGAGCGTGTTGAAAGACCGGATTTTGTCCCGATTTACGGACGGCATGGAGCATTCCCGGATGATCCCGTGCACGTACCGGAGGGCATCGCGGTACTGCGCCCCGAAGCGCTCCGCCTCGTCGGCCGCCCCGGCGAGCCCCGTTCCGAAGTCCTCCCATTCGCGGAGCCGCGGAAGCAGCCCGGCGATGAACCCGGCGTCGCTCTCCATGCCCAGCGCGCTTTCCCACAGCACCCGCGTAATGAATCCCCTCCGGTAGTGGCTGGACACGTCCCCGGCGATGGGAGCATAGATGAGCGTTCCGTTGGACAGGAACTCCGACCGGTAGAGGGATAGAGAGGGGGAGCCGGGGAGCGGAGCCGCGCCGGCCCCGAGCATCGACAACGCCGTATCGCACACCGCTCGAGGCGTGATATGGGCCCGGCAACGGTAATCCTCGCATCTTTCCCTGGCCATGCACGGGCAGCACGGAAGTTCCACCTGCAGGAGCATATGGTCTTTGCCGTACGGGCCGGTCTCTCCGAAATAAGTGGCGAAATACAGGCCCAGCAGCCCGGTCCCCACGGCGGCCGCGATGTGCGCCGTGCCGGTGTCGTTGCTGATCAGGATGGAGCACTCCTCGAGTACGGCCGGAAGGACCCTTACATCCGTTTTCCCGATCAGGTCGATGAAAGGGAAGTCCGCTCGGCCGGCGAAACGCTCGCACAGCGGGCGCTCACCGGGGCTCCCGAGTAGCACGATTCGAATCTCCGGAGCCGCGCTGCGCAGCAGGCCGGCCGCCGCCGCGAACGACTCCGGCGGCCAGGTCTTGTACGTC
>CAYOVG010000294.1:0-9113 GCA_964407285.1 uncultured Syntrophobacteraceae bacterium | reverse complement strand
TGCGGCTTCGCCGCTCCGACGTGAGGGCGGGTGAGCGTCAGCGCTATACGCTTGCCCGCTTCGGCTGGCCTCGGTGGACCGAATTCAGGACCATACATGAAGGAGACATTAAATAGCGACAAGGCGCTCTTCGAAGAATTCGTGAAAACCTCAGAAGAAGACATCATCGGGGTTGTCAAGGCGAGCATAAATCGTTTCCCATCGAACTAGGCCTTGCTGAAGCGTTATCGGAACGTAACTCATCGCGTCTATAAACAAGGTTTCACCCGCCTTGCTGAATTCCGCGAGGTGCATAGTGAACTTTGCACTGCGGTGGTACTTCTCGAAGATAAATCGGAACCAGCCGTACACACATTGGAATACGAACCGTCAATTGAGGAATGTGAAAAGAGATTCGATTTCCATGTGGAGATGTCTGAAGGGCAAATGCGTTATGTAGAAGTGAAGACCATACATCCCTTGTGATACGACGACTGGTGGAAATACGTGAAAGCGCGAAATGACAAGAAATTTCCTGAAGATACCCAGAGGTGGCGGTCGTGCCGGCGTGCCGGCGCCGCGTGCCGGGGTCGGGCCACGGTAAGTTTCCAGAATTTTAGGAAAAGATCTCAAGAAGTAGGCTCTTTTCAGGCTTAAAGCCCTGTTTTGGGCATGGAAACCGGCCCTTTAAGGAGAGAGGCGAAGGAGTATGGCTGGAGCCAAACTCCACTACCTGCCCGGATATGCCCGGCACATCATCCATCGGCGGCGCCAGAGGGAGTTTCCGCTCAGGTTTTCCAGGGACCGCAGGCGCAGGGCTCCGCCGGCTCGTCGGCTCTTTGAGGCAAGGAAGCGCCACGGTCCGTGCATCCTGATCGACATGGCCACCTCCAATCACATCCATCTACTGGTGTTCGACCGCGGGAAACGCGAGGTGATCTCCAAATCCATGCAGCTTACGGCAGGCAGGACGGCACAGGAATACAATGACGGGAAGATGCGAGAGAGTGCTTTCCGGGATGACCATTACCACGCCAGTGGAAACGGATGGGCATCTTAGGCGATTTCCGGCAAAGCACTTACCGGTACTGCGACTCCGTAGCGCCTGCCGGCAATACCGGTCCGGGTAAATCCATTTTCGGAAATCGCCTTATCCAGTGCATCGTCTACATGGACATACCGTAGACGGGTAGAACGTGGACTTCTTCCTATGCGGTTACGGCTGCCGGCCGCAGTCGGTTGCGATTCGACTGAGACTGCCCGGTAGCGGCTGAAAAACCGTAACCGCACAAAGAAGTCCAGATTTGAACCGTTCACAGTATACTTGGGCGCGGCCGGTAAGCTTGGCGTCAGGCCCTGACCGTATCTATTCACACCCGTAAGGAGATTTTCCACAGTGGACATCCCACGAATATTCAACATCACTGAAAGTGCTCACCGCATCCACAACCCGATCACACCCGAAAAGCTCGCCACTCTCGGCGCTGCGTTGCGTCTGGAACCGGGCGCCCGAGTGCTCGACCTCGGCAGTGGTTCGGGGGAGATGCTGTGTACCTGGGCACGCGATCACGGCGTAATCGGCACCGGCATCGACATGAGCCGGTTGTTCACCGAGCAGGCGAAACTCCGCGCTGAAGAACTCGGCGTGGCTGATCGAGTCAAGTTCATCCATGGCGATGCCGCAGGCTATGTCTCCGACGAGAAGGTCAGTGTGGCAGCCTGTGTCGGCGCCACCTGGATTGGCGGGGGAGTCCCCGGCACTATCGAGCTTCTGGCGCGGAGTCTTCAAACCGGAGGGATCATCCTCATCGGCGAGCCCTACTGGCGGCGGTTACCCCCGACGGAAGACATTGCCGGGGGGTGTCTTGCCGGCTCCATCTCCGACTTTCTCATGCTTCCGGAACTTCTCGCGTCTTTCGGCCGGCTTGGCTACGACGTCGTTGAAATGGTTCTGGCGGACCAGGACGGCTGGGACAGATACGAGGCGGCCAAATGGCTCACCATGCGCCGATGGCTGGAAGCCAATCCCGACGACGAGCTCGCGAAGGAAGTTCGAGCCAAACTGACCTCGGAACCCGAGCGCTACGCCGCTTACACGCGTGAATACCTGGGCTGGGGTGTGTTCGCGCTGATGCCGCGCTGATGAGTTCGGGCATCCGGCGGGGATCTTGAGCGGGAACTGTCGGAGTTGCGGATACGGGAGCAACGAAGATCCGAAGAGGCGGAAGCGGTAAATGAAGACGGCAAGGCTCATTTCAAGGCAACAGAATCCGAGAAGAACACGCTAAGGCCTCTCCGACGACGCCGGCGCCGTTGCAACCTGGATGCAAAACGACATCCCGTGCCCGGCGGGACCGGATTACGCGACGCGCCGGGAGTTGTTCGGCATTGGGCTCCAACTTTTCCTCAACCACGGAACCTTCATGAGAAGCGAACATCCCGAACGGGTGGGCAAAAGCCCCGCCGAGCTTCTCTCGGGTCAGAAGTATCCCCACCGGCACCGGATGCCTGAATTCATTCCCTCTTGTCGCGAAACCGCAACCGCCTGAAGGCCTGAGACCGCATCCCTTCCCATAAGCCATGCTGCTGCCTTCTTCTGTTTAAGAAAGTATCATCGGATACCCCTGTTCTCTTGTTACCCCAAATACCTGTTTCTTGAACCATGCCCGAATGCAGATTCCACACAATGGATATACTCTTGAAATAATGGCGTAACATTACACAAATATAGTCTTCGTCAGTCTGGCGGCAGCCCTCGACCCAAGGACATCCTGGCGAAGGGCTCGGAGTACACACTGGAATGGTGGAGCCATTCCTTATGGACTCAGCACAGGGACTGCAAACGCATTATGATATGCCCCCCTGGATCTGAAATCGGAGGAGAAAAAATGGATGGACAGACTTTGAACCTTTTGAGGGATGATCTGCATGGACGCCTTACCGAGATTCTGCCGGGAGTGAAACGAGGAATCTCTTCCATCGTCGATATTCCGTGCCATCAAGGTCCGATGGACGAAGCCGATATTACGGCGGAACGCCATGAAAGGGAACTTCTGCTCAAAATGCATCGCCGAACCGAGGAAAAGATCTGGGAAATCCGCGAGGCTCTGAAACGCATGAGGACGGGCAATTTCGGCACATGCGAGGAATGCGGAAGAGACATCGAACTCCAACGTCTGAAAGCCCAGCCCATGGCGAAGTACTGCCTGGAGTGCAAAAGAGAACTCGAGTTGCGGGAACGTCGCAAAGTCCGTTGAGACCATGGAGTTTTCGGGTTGCGGGTTGCGGGTTGCCTTCGGGTTGCGAGTTGCGGGTTGCGGGTTCAAGGCCGCTACCCTTGAATGAATTAAGGCCCTGCCCCGTCGGGTTGCGGGTTCAAGGCCGGTACCGTGAGTGAATTATAGAACGGTCTCGCCGGGTTGCCTTCGAGTTACGGGTTGCAGGTTGCGCGTTGCGGGTTCGGGACCGGCGGATGCGTTACAGACCGGCCCCTTGCGGGGGCGCCGCTGAATCAACGGCGTTGAGAGGTCGGGCCGTGCGCCGGCCGGTCCTTGAAAGATCCATGGAATCGTAATCGACTCGTCATGAAACCACCGGGGAGCGAGTGTACATTGGGACCATTAGCCTTCCTGACGTATACGCCCCCATGTGTTGCAAAGAAAAGCCCGGAGTTCTCACTCCGGGCTTTTCCATTTCAATCCGCCATCCGTACTCGGGCAACTCCAAGGAATTAACCTACCATACTCCCGGTCCCTTCCGGCTCCCGGATTTCAATTCCCTGGTAGGTTACTTGTTGTGGATTGCCTTGCGCCGGGATCGACTACGCCGCGTCCAGGTCTTCTTCAGAGGAACCCGGAAGCGCGCGCGGCTTGCCGTTTCCGTTTCCACCCTCGTTCTCGATGACCCGGATGCAGGCGTCATCCATCATCCGGTCGTCCAGTCCGGGATCGAACACGAATTCGCGGCTTCCATCGTAGGAAACCGGAACTCCATACCCCGACGCCGCCGCCGTTTCCACCGTTTCCTCGCGCCGGGCGTCACCGTCGCCATCAACACCCCGGCCGCCATGAACCACCAGGTTCAAATCCAGGACGGCGTCCTTCAACTGCTGGGCCTGCGCTTTCGTCTCCTCGACGGCCGCCGCGGACTCCTCGGCGCTCGCCGCATTCTGCTGGACGATCTCGTCCATCTGCGCCAACGCCTGGGCCACCTGCGCCACTCCACCCGCCTGCTCTTCCGATGCGGCGGCAATCGCCTCGATCAACCCGCCGGTCTTGTGGTTCTCTCCCACAACCCTGTCGAAGGAATCCTTCGTTCTGTGCAACAAATCGGCTCCCGCATCCACATCGCCCGCCACCTTGCGGATGAGTTGCTCGGCAATCCTCGACGCCTCCGCCACCTGTGTCGCAAGCTTCTTCACCTGGTCGGCGACCACGGCAAAACCGCGACCCGCCTCCCCGGCATGCGCAGCCTCCACCGCGGCGTTGAGAGCCAGGATATTGGTGGCGACCGCGATTCCCTCCACATCTCTGATGATCTTGCCGCACTGCTCGCTGCTCGACCGGATGTCCCGCATGGCCTGGATCGATCGCCCCATGGTCTTATCCGCTTCCGCCAACACCCGCGCGGACTCCCTGCCCGACGCAAGCGCAAGAGAAGTGTCCCTGGCGTTTCGATGGCTCATGGCGGCGATCTCCTCCAGGCTCGCCGAAATCTGCTCGATCCCCGCCGCCTGCGCCGACGCTCCGTACGCCACCCGTTCACTGGACGAGTAAATATCCGCCGCCGCATCGGACAAGCGCACCGTGCCTTGAGTGAGTCCATCGATGGTGCGCATCAATCTCCGGGAGATCTGACCGCTCAACAGGACCCCGATCAGGCTTCCCACTACCGCAAGCGCGACGGTGATAAGCCCCAGGACGTTGAATACCTTTCGTGAATTGGCCTGGCATTCCGACTTGATTTCGTGAGCCAGTAAGAGAAACTCGTCTTTCGGTCCGGAAGCGGCGATGCTGTAGGTTTTGTCTCCCATTCCGATCGGCATGTAAACGGCCAGTTTCTCCGATCCCTCGAATATGTAACTTCCGGCGCCCGTCTCGCCTTTCAACATGTGGTCGCGAACGAGTTGCGCCAGTTGTTCCCCGTTCCTGCCGGACGTGCAGTCAAAGCCGTCCTTGAGACCGTACCTGGGATGGGAAACAAGAATGCCGTCTTCCCGCATAATGTACGTGTAGCCGGTTTTGCCGTAAACCCGCTTCGCAAGCATTCCGGTCACATGGTCCCATACGAAGTGAAGCGCCACCACTCCCTTGAACCGGTCCCCGAGCATCACGGGAGAAGCCAGCATCACCACGGGCTTCCCATCGACGGGGTCCTGCACGACGCCGGAGTTGTAGACCTGTCCGGGCCCCAGGCGGGACGCGGCGCCGAACCAGGGTTCGTCTCCCTTGAACGAGGAACCTCGGGATATCGCCCCGTCGCGCATCGAAAGGACTTCCCGCCCGTTCTCATCCACATACGCCATGGCGCTGTACATCGGCGCCTTCTTCCCGGCGCTCTCGACCACGGCATTCTTGTATACGGACATTACTTCCTCATCCAAGAGAGCGCTCGACGCCTTCGACGCCTCGGCGGAGAACTCATCCCAAAAGCCCGTGGCGGTGATGATCCAGTCCCAATCGGGATAGTAGCCATAGACGGCGAATTTCTTCCTGCCTTCCCCCGAAAAGGAGATCATGCCCGTGTCGGTGGGTTTGCGATCCGCGATTATCTGTTTATATTCGGCGGCGTTACCATCTTCCAATACGCTCCTTCCGGTCATGTCCTTCCTGGGATGCACCCGCACGATTCCCCCGGAGTCGATGACGCTGATGAAGCCCGATTCACCGATGCGCGTGTCGGTAATGGCCTTGATGAGGTCCCCGGTTCCCTGTTCCCTGACTCCGGCATAGAGCATGCCGATAACTTCACCACTGGTCGCCCGCCTCTCATAGATGGGACCGTAGATCGTCGTATACCAGTCGTTTATCAGGAAGGCCCTCCCGGTATAGCTCTTCCCCTCCAGCACCGCCGATATTGCGGCATTCGGCTTTCCCTCCGAATCCACGGCGGCCATGATCCCGCCACCCGCCCTTGCGCCGTCGGGATTGCGAACGTTGGTGGCGATTTCCAGCATGTTCCCCTCTGGATCGATCTTCTGGAAAATGGTGCACGCCGCCCCCGTCAACTTCTCGACATCATCGACTATGGGCAACGGTTCATCGGGCGAGGCCGCGGGCCTGATGGGATCGAAACCGACCTGCATGAGCGGCAGGACGAGGCTTTTGCTCTCCTTCGCGACCTGATCCGTCACCTCCCACTGGACGGAGAGCGACTGCGGCGCTATCCCTCCACGCGACTGAAGAGCGCTCACGGCGACATGGTAATCCGACGCGGCCTTTTTCTGCATCACGGCCTGCTGGACCTTGCACGCGGTCAGAAGGCTTTCCACTATTCCTTTCACCTCCTTCTGAGCCAGGCTGTTGAGGATTTCGTTTTCTCCCGCGACCGCTTTGAGGTGGTTCATGATGTTAGGCGAGGCGGCGAGTCTGCGCACATCCATGCTCGCCTGGCCGATGAGGTCCTCGACCATGCCCCGGTCTCTCTCCACCCCCGCCTTCAAAAGCTCTACCGCCTGATTTTCCAAAGCCGTGGAGGACTTCTCAACGGTGCTCTTCCCGAATGCGCTCAGGTACGAAAGCGCAAATCCGCCGACGACGAGCACGGGAACAAAAGCGAGCAGCGTACACAGACCGGTCAGTTTCGCTTTCAAAGAGAATTCTCTTCCAGTAATCCGGAAATGCATCACGCACTCTCTCCTTTCATAACATTACAGAAGAAAATAAAGTCACACCAGGGCTTGCAAAGGCATCCCCTGCCCGGTCGAATAGCGTATCGCATCGCAAAGTGAATGAAGGTTCGGTGACATTTGTGCGAAAATTAAAGCGAATAAGTCACGGACGGGCAGGACCGAATCAGGACAAGCCCGCGACTTTTTTTAGCAAGTCCAAGTTGTTGCAGGGAATGAGCCTTTCGAATTCGGAGGCGGGAACGGGGCGGCAGGCGTAGTAGCCCTGGAAGAGATCGCATTTGTGCTCCCGCAGATAGTTGAGCTGCTCGAGCGTTTCGACGCCTTCGGCCACTATCCCGAGGTTGAGTCCCTTGGCGAGGTGAATGATCGAAGCGACAATGGCCTTGCTGTCCACATTGTGGGGAATATCCTTGACGAACGAACGGTCGATTTTGAGCCCGTCGATGGGCAGGTGCTTCAAATAGGAAAGCGAGGAATAGCCGGTCCCGAAATCGTCCAGCATGATCTTCACGCCCATTTGCCTGAGGTTCTGCAGTCGTTTTCCCGTGGCTTCCAGGTTGGCCATCAATACGGACTCGGTCAATTCCAGGTGCAATGTGCCGGGAGGCAGGCCGTAAAACCGCAGCATATCCCGGATCGTGTCCTCGAAATCGGGCCGGTTGAACTGCCTGGCGGAAATATTGACGCTCACGGTGAAGTCGGAAGCCAGGCTCGGACTCCAGTCGCACGCCTGCCGGCAGGCGCGCTTGAGCACCCATCCCCCCAGGGGTATGATCAACCCCGTCTCTTCCGCCAGCGGAATGAATTCGGACGGAGAGATGAGGGCGCCGTTTTGCCGCCACCGGACCAGCGCCTCACACCCGGTGACCTGTCCCGAAACCATATCCACGATCGGTTGGTAGTACAGCTCGAACTCCCTGTTTTCGATCGACTTTCGGAGCTTCGTTTCCAGGGTGAACCGGCGTTGCGCCAGGCTGTCCATCCCCGGAGCGAAAAACTGGTAATTGTTGCGCCCCAGGTGCTTGGCCCGGTACATGGCCAGGTCCGCGTTCTTCACGAGTTGCCCGGGGTCCGTCCCGTCGTTCGGGAATATCGCGATGCCGATGCTGGCCGTGCTGAAAATCTCCATTCCCTGGTACTGGAATGGATGGCTCAGCACTTCAAAGATGCGTTTCGAAACCTGGGCGGCTTCCCCGGCGCCCGATATTTTGGGGAGAATGATGGTGAACTCGTCTCCCCCCAGCCGCGACAAGGTATCCTCGGCGCGTACGACTTTGTGGAGCCTCTCGGCCAGCTCCTTGAGAATCATGTCTCCTACCGTATGTCCCAGGCTGTCGTTGATGTTCTTGAAGTTGTCCAGGTCGAGGAAGAGCAGGGCCAACTGGTGTCCATGGCGTTCGGCATGCGCCGCGGCCACGCACAGCCGGTCGTCGAAAAGAAGGCGGTTGGGCAGACCGGTCAGGGGATCGTGATAGGCGTGATACTCGATCACCTCCTGCTGCTTCTTGTATTCGGTGATGTCATGGAACACGGCGACATAGTTCGTCACGGTCCCCGACGAGTTCAACACGGCATTGATGGTGAGCCATTGGGGATAGGCTTGGCCGCTCTTTCGACGGTTCCATATCTCGCCCGCCCAATGGCCGTTTTGAGCGAGCCGTCTCCACATTCTCTCGTAAAATTCGGCGGAGTGCCGGCCGGAACGCAGGATATTGGGCTTCCCGCCGATGACCTCATCGGCTTCGAACCCGGTAATATTGGTGAAACTCGGGTTTACGTGCCGGATCACCCCGTCATGGTCCGTAATGATGATCCCTTCACTGGAGTTTTCGAGAACTTTGAAGGCAAGTTTCAACTGCTCTTCAGCCTGTGTGCGTTGATCGTTTTCATGCTGAAGCGCCGTGTTGATCTCTTCGAGCCTGCGGGTCGCGCGGTCCATTTCCGCCAGCAGGGCGTTGTACGAAACGACCACATCACCGATTTCATCCCTGCTGGACCAGATGATAGGTTCGCGTGAACCGGTTGAAGCGTTGCGATTGAGCGACTCCCTGAGGCGGCGTAGCGGCAGCCCGATCTGCAGGTGGATGGCGAAAGCCGTTGCAGCCGTCAGCAACAGGAGAACGGCAAGGAGGGTCAACACATCGACAGTCCATCTCTCCGCCATGTAGCGCCTGACGGCCCCGTCGTGGTAGACCACCTCGAGACGTCCGATCTCATAGACTTCGCCCCCGGCCTTGCGTGAAATCCGCTGCTCCGAGACGAAAGTCTCAAACGCCTCTTCGGG
>CAYOVG010000293.1:0-9118 GCA_964407285.1 uncultured Syntrophobacteraceae bacterium | reverse complement strand
GGGGTCTACGACAGGACGGGAACGATTACCTATGTCAACGACAGGGGCTGTGAGATATCGGGCTATTCGCGGGATGAAATCCTGGGCCGGAACGCCTTCCTGTTCTTCGGAGAGGCCAATCGAGCCCTCTACGAGGAGCAGTGGGACAGGCGGAAAAGGGGCGAACGGGGTCTCTACGAGATGGAACTGCTGGGCAAGGACGGCCGTGCAATCCCCGTCATCCTGTCCTCTTCGCCCATTTTCGACCGCAAAGGCGAATTCGACGGGGCCATCGTTTCAATAACCGATATCTCGTCGCTCAGGGAGGCCAGGCGAGCCCAGAGGGAATCGGAAAGCAAGTACCGGTTGATATTCGAAAATTCTCCCCAGGGAGTTGTCCATGTGAATCCGGACGGCATGATCACCGCCTGCAATCATTACTTTGCTTCGATGTTCGGCTTCCGAAAGGAGGAGCTTATCGACCGGGTCCGAATGACTTCTTTCGGCTGTGAAGGCATGCGGACCGCCGTGAGGCAGTGCCTGTCCGGGAGCAGAAGACACCACGAAGGAAACCACCACCTGGACGGTAACGGGAAAGATTTGATCGTCCAGGCCGACTTCAGCCCCATCACGGCGGAGGACGGGTCTCTTTCGGGCTGTATCGGCATCGTACGCGACATTACCGAGCGCAAGCAGGCCGAGCGGGCGCAGCAGGCGTCGGAGAAGCAGCTCAGGCTACTTTCATCGAGACTTCTGGCGGCCCAGGAGGAAGAGAGAAAGCGGATCGCGGGAGAACTGCACGACAGCATCGGGTCCTCGCTGAATGCGATCAAGGTCGGGCTGCAAAATTCGTTGAGTGACGCCGGGGGGTCCACGGTCCGGGAATCCGTGGAACCCCTGTTGTCCATGGTCCAGAATACCGTCGATGAAGTTCGTCGGATCATGACCGACTTGCGCCCCTCCATGCTCGACGACCTGGGATTGATCGCCACGGTGGGCTGGTTCTGCCGCCAGTTCCAGTCCATATATTCCAGTATCCGCATCGAGCGGACGATTTCCGTGGATGAAGAGGAGGAGATTCCCGATCATCTGAAAATCGTGATTTTCAGGATCATGCAGGAAGCGTTGAACAATATCGCCAAGCACAGCAAGGCCGATAGCGTCGCGGTGTCGATCGTCGGGGGAACCGACGGCATGGAGCTGACGATATCGGACAACGGCGTTGGCTTCGATATGAAAGAGGTCGGACTTCGAAAGGACCACTCGGGGTGTATCGGACTGAGCAGCATGCGGGAGCGGACCGAACTCTCCGGCGGGACCTTTTCGATCGAATCCGCGGTGGGGCGGGGAACCGTAATCCGGGCATCGTGGAAGCTGCAGCCCACTGCGCAATAGGGCAATCGGATACTCACCTGCCGGAAGCACGAAAGCGGCGTCTTCCGTCCACCATTCGCCACCGGCTGTTTACACTTATCGTAGAGTATCGAAAAATCCGCAAAATCGCGCCCGACGAGTTGGATTTTTCCGGTTGGTCCCCCTTCCGGCCGCATCGTGATTAGCTTCTACCTATTGACACAATTACTTGAAGGAAGGCACAGACTCGGGAAGTCGCCATGGAAGATACGAGCACGGGCATCCTGCAATCCGGAAGAACAAGGAAACGGAGCAATACCTCGAACGCCTATTGCCGGGCGCTGGAGAGGCTGGTGACCGTTGTGCAGGAGCTGTCGCCGGTCCGTGACCTCGGGACCATAATGGACATTGTGGGTAATGCCGCCAGGGGGCTTACGGGCGCCGACGGAACTTCCTTTGTTCTACGAGAGGGAGATGTGACCTACTACGCCGATGAGAATGCAATCAGCCCACTGTGGAAGGGAAGACGGTTCCCGCTTGAGGAGTGCATCGCAGGCTGGGCCATATTGAATCGGCAGACCCTGGTAATCGAGGATATTTATGCCGATGCGCGAATCCCGAAGGACCTCTACCGTCCGACATTCGTGAAGAGCCTGGTTGTGGCTCCCATCCGGAAGGAAGACCCCATCGGCGCCATAGGAATCTACTGGGCCAGGCGCTACAAACCGGACGCGGGGGTGGTCAAGGTGCTCCAGACGCTTGCCGACACCACGTCGGTAGCCATGGAGAATGTCCAACTCTATGCCGAACTCGAGAGGAGAGTCCGGGAACGAACGACCGAACTCGAGGAATCGAACAGTGCGCTCAGGAGGTCGGAAAAACAGCTCAAGCGCCTCTCATCGGAACTCCTGAAGATACAGGAAAAGGACATGAAGCGGATTGCCAACGAAATCCATGACAGCGTGGGGCAGTCCCTGTACGCCATCAAGACCGGGCTGCAAGGTCTCATGCGCAGAATCCCCGAAACTCGGGACGGCGCCGCGGGCGAAACCTTTGAAAACCTGATAGAGGTCGTGGATACCGCGATAGAAGAAGTCCGCACCATCTACATGGGACTCTGGCCCTCTCTTCTCGACGACCTGGGCATCCTCGCCGCAATGAAGTGGTTTCTCCGGGAGCACCGGATAACCTTTCCGGAGGTCCGCATCGAGAAGCATATCCACGATATCAAGGAAGATCAGGTCCCCGAGAGGCTGAAGATCGTCATTTTCAGGATACTGCAGACGGCGATGGACAATGTGGCCCGGCACAGCAAATCGGACATCGTGCGGGTAACGTTCAGAATAACGGCGACAAGAATCGAGTTGATCGTCGAAGACAACGGAATCGGCTTCAGCGCCCGGGACTATTCCGCCGAGGGAGAACACAAAAGAGGGCTGGGACTGGCGGCAATGCAGGAGCGGGTCGAATCCACGGGCGGCATCTTCACCGTGAAGTCGGTAAGAGGCGAAGGCACGACCATCCACGCATCCTGGGACGCCGGCGGGTTGCCGTGACCGTGCTGCTTACCTCCGGGTTTTCTACCACGAAAAGCACGAAAAAACACGAGAAGGAAAAAACGCCGCCGGGACGGCTATGCGCATCGGGCGAGAGAACGACGAATTCCATCGTGTCGCCGTCCGCGGACAACCCTGACGGCGGTCCTCCATCCACACTACTCCACCATCCACACTGCATACGCTACTCACGCATCCTACATCATTTACAATTATGCAAATTTGTAACTTACACAATTGTAAGTCCTTCGATCGAACCGCCCTTCCCCACTCATCGACCGCCTGGCCACTGAATCCACCAACCTACTGCTATCGCTGCACTTTCAGGCTCATCAAGACGCCATGCGGTCTCCTGGCATGGGCTTTGCCCTTATGAAGGGGCAACCGATGAACAGTGGTAAAACCATAGGGAGGTCAAGATGAGAAAAATAGCGATTTACGGCAAAGGCGGCATTGGAAAATCCACAACCACGCAGAACACCGTCGCAGGGTTGGTGGAGATGGGAAAACGAGTGATGGTGGTCGGCTGCGACCCGAAGGCGGATTCCACCCGGTTGCTGCTCGGGGGGCTCTCCCAGAACACAGTGCTCGACACCCTCCGAGAGGAAGGCGAAGACGTGGACCTGGACGACATCCGCAAGACCGGTTTCAACGGCGTCGTATGCGTCGAATCGGGAGGACCGGAACCGGGCGTCGGATGCGCGGGACGCGGAATCATCACATCCATCAACCTGCTCGAGCAGTTGGGCGCCTATGCCGACAGCGAACAACTGGATTACGCTTTCTACGATGTTCTGGGCGACGTGGTGTGCGGCGGCTTCGCCATGCCCATCCGCGAAGGGAAGGCGCGGGAAATCTACATCGTCGTATCCGGGGAAATGATGGCGATGTACGCGGCCAACAACATCTGCAAGGGTATCGTGAAGTTCGCGGAAGCCGGCGGCGTGAGGCTCGGGGGAATCATTTGCAACAGCCGCAAGGTGGACAACGAACAGACCATGATCGAGGCTTTTGCCGCCAAGCTGGGGACCCAGATGATTCACTTCATTCCCAGGGACAACATGGTTCAACGGGCCGAGATCAACAGGAAAACCGTAATCGAGTTCGATCCCGCGCATCCGCAGGCTGATGAATACCGGACCCTGGCGCGCAAGATCGAAGCCAACACCATGCACGTCATACCGAAACCGATGCACACCGACGAACTGGAAAAGCTCCTCATCGAGCACGGCATCGCAAACTGACGGACGGAAGTCGGAGGTCGGAAGAACGGCAGATAGTCGGAGAGCGGAGATCGGAGAGTAAGATCAGGAAGTCGGAATACTGGAATACGGACCGGATATTCCGGTCTCCCTTGAGACTCGAAGGCAATCCCCGCGCAACCCGAAACTCGAAACACGCAACGCGAAACAAGGAGATACCTCTCATGATAATGATCAGATCAATCGTCAGGCCGGAAAGGGTGGCCAACATCCTCTCCTCTCTCATGGAAGCCGGTTTCCCGGCAGTGACCAAGATGTCGGTGGTGGGCCGCGGCAAGCAGCGCGGAATCAAAATCGGCGACATCACCTACGACGAAATCCCGAAGGAACTGCTCATGACCGTCGTGCACGATCAGGACAAGGAGTTCATCATCGACACCATCATCAAGGCGGCGCGAACCGGCGACAAGGGCGCCTACGGAGACGGCAAGATATTCGTGAGCCCGGTCGAGGAGGTCTACACCATCAGCTCCGGCATCAAGGAGACGGCCTCCGGGAAGATCGAGGAGGTGAAGGTATGAAGGAGGTCATGGCGATCATCCGCATGAACATGATGAACAAGACCAAGACGGCGCTCTCCGACGCCGGGATATCTTCCATCACCGCCCGGGACGCCCTGGGCCGCGGGAAGGGCCTGGTGGACCTGAGTCTCCTGGAAGGGGCCGAGAAGGGATACGAGGAAGCCGTGGCCCAGTTGGGCATCAGCCAGAGACTCATACCCAAGCGCATATTCACGGTAATCGTGCCGGACAAGATGGTCCCGACCGTTGTGAAGACCATCATCAAGGTGAATCAGACGGGAAAATCGGGTGACGGAAAGATATTCGTCATGCCCGTCCTGGATGCAGTGAGAGTCAGAACGGGAGAGAGCGGCGACAGCGCCATCGACGAAATGTAGACGTACAAACCGTTCGCGATGAATGAACCGTTCGCAGGGAGTACCCGAAATGTCAATGCTGAAGAAAACCAACCCGAGCGCGTCGAAGCTGGAGATCAGTCCGGAAGAGGTGAAACAGGAACTCGTCAAGAAATACCCGGTCAAAGTCGCCCGCAGGCGCTCCAAACAGATAGTGGTCAACGAGATCGGGGATAGCGGCGGATGCCCGGAAATCCTCTCCAACGTAAAGACCATACCGGGCATCATCACCCAGAGGGGTTGCACCTACGCCGGCTGCAAAGGCGTGGTGCTGGGACCCACGCGCGACATCCTGAACATTACCCACGGCCCCGTCGGATGCGGCTTCTATAGCTGGCTGACCCGGCGAAACCAGACCCGGCCGGATGGGCCCGAAGACCATAACTTCATGACCTACTGCTTCACCACGGACATGCAGGAGGAACAGATCGTATTCGGCGGGGAGAAGAAGCTGCGGGCAGCCATCGAGGAGGCCTACAATATCTTCAAACCGAAGGCCATCAGCATTTTCGCAACCTGCCCGGTGGGCCTCATCGGGGACGATATCCACTCGGTGGCGCGAGAAATGAAGGAAAAGCTGGGGATAAACGTGTTCGCCTTCAGTTGCGAGGGCTACAAAGGCGTCAGCCAGTCCGCCGGCCATCACATCGCAAACAACGGCATCTTCACCCACGTCGTGGGTCTTGACGACACGGTGAAGGAGGGCAAATTCAGGATCAATATGCTCGGGGAGTACAACATCGGCGGCGATGCGTTCGAGATCGAGCGGATCTTCGACGAATGCGGCATCACGCTCGTATCCACCTTCAGCGGCAACTCGAGCTACGACTACTTCGCCAATTCGCATACGGCGGACCTCAACCTCATCATGTGCCACCGGTCCATCAACTACGTGGCCGAGATGATGGAGAAAAAGTTCGGCATCCCATGGATCAAGGTGAACTTCATCAGCGCGGAATCGACGGCCAAATCGCTTCGTAAGATCGCCAAGTATTTCGAGGACGACGAGTTGACGGCGCGGGTCGAGGCGCTCATCGCCAGGGAGATGCCCGAAGTCGAAAAGGTGCGCGATGAAGTGAGACCCAGGTGCGAGGGGAAACTGGCGATGCTCTTCGTGGGCGGCTCGCGCGCCCACCACTACCAGGACCTGTTCAGGGAAATCGGCATGGAAACCATCGCGGCCGGCTACGAGTTCGCCCACCGCGACGACTACGAGGGCAGGCGGGTGCTTCCCTTCATCAAGGTCGACGCCGACAGCCGCAACATCGAGGAGCTCGAAGTCCATCCGGACCCCGAGCGTTACCGCCCCAGAAAGCCCGAAGACGCAATAACCCGCCTGGAGGAATCGGGGTTCAGGTTCAAGGACTACGACGGCATGATGCCCGAAATGGATTCGGGGCAACTGGTCATCGACGACATCAGCCAGCACGAAACCGAAATGCTCCTGGAAATTTACAAGCCGGCAATCTTCTGTGCGGGCATCAAGGAGAAGTACGCCATCCAGAAGAGCGGCATCCCGATGAAGCAGTTGCACAGTTACGATTCCGGCGGCCCCTATGCCGGTTTCAAGGGCGCGATCAACTTTTACCGGGAAATCGACCGCATGGTCAACAGCAAGGTTTGGAAGTACATCAAAGCCCCCTGGCAGAAGCACCCGGAACTGTCGGCCAGGTTCGTGTGGGAGTAGAAGTCGGGTTGCGGGTTGCGGGTTCCGAGTACGAGTCACGGGGTATCTTCGGGTTGCGGGTTGCGCATCACGCGCACCGTGATCCAAGGTGGAGAGTTCGAGCAGGTCTATTCTTCAATCCATGCCGACTTCCGGGGGTTAAGCTACCCGCAACACGCAACCCGCAACATCGTGCGGCACTTCCAACGACTTCACCGTTCACATAGAGAAACGGATCTGATCTCTCTAGAAGGAAACAAAGCTATGTTGCTGAGGCATACACCGAACGAAATCGTCGAACGCAAGGCCCTGACGGTCAATCCGGCAAAGACGTGCCAGCCCATTGGAGCGATGTACGCGGCCCTGGGCATCCACGCCTGCCTTCCCCACAGCCACGGTTCGCAGGGATGCTGCGCATACCACAGGAGCACCCTGACGCGGCACTACAAGGAACCGGTGATGGCGGGCACGAGTTCATTCACCGAAGGATCGTCCGTCTTCGGGGGCCAGGCCAATCTCCTCCAGGCCATCAACAATATCTTCACGGTCTACGAACCGGAGGTGATAGCGGTCCACACGACATGCCTGTCGGAGACCATCGGAGACGACATTCCGCAGATCATCTCCAAGGCGAGAGACGAAGGCAAGATCCCGAAGGGCAAATTCGTCATCCACTGCAACACGCCGAGCTACGTCGGCTCACATGTCACCGGGTTCGCCAACATGGTGAAGGGCATGGTGGACTACTTCGCCTCCGCCGCCGGCGAACACAAGGAGAATACGCTCAACATCATTCCGGGCTACGTCGAACCTTGCGACATGCGGGAAGTAAAGCGGATAGCGAGTGAGTTGGGGATTCACTCGATCGTGTTCCCGGACACGTCGAACGTGTTGAACGGCCCTCAGACCGGCAGGTTCGAGATGTTCCCCAAGGGCGGGACCACCGTGGCCGAACTGATGAAGATCGGCAGGAGCATGGGGACTATCGCTCTCGGACGGCTGGCGTCCGCCCCCGCCGCCCAGGTGCTCGATACGAAGTGCAAGGTCCCCTGCGAAATACTGGACCTCCCCATCGGCCTCAACAAGACGGATGTCTTCGTCGATACGCTGAGGCGGGTCGCCGGGGTGCACGTGCCCGATTCGATCACCAGGGAGCGCGGGCAGCTTCTGGACATCATCACCGACATGCACCAGTACTTCTACCAGAAGAAGGTGGCGCTGGTAGGGGACCCGGATCAACTCATATCTCTTACCGAGTTCCTGGTTTCCATCGATATGTGGCCCATCCACATCATCACCGGAACGCCCGGCAAGAAGTTCGAGAAGAGGATCAAGGAAATAACGGCGGAAATCCCCGCGCCGGTGAACGTGGCGGCGGCCGGCGACATGCTGATGCTCCACCAGTTGGTAAAAAAGGAGCCCGTGGACCTGCTCATCGGCAACACCTACGTCAAGTACATCGCGCGGGACGAGGACATTCCGATGGTCCGGTTCGGGTTCCCGATTCTCGACCGGATCGGCCACAGCTACTTCCCGACCGTCGGTTACAGAGGGGCCATGCGGCTGCTCGAAAAGATACTGGACGCGCTCCTGGACCGCAAGGACAGGGATTCGAAGGAAGAGAGCTTCGAACTGGTGCTGTAGGGGTTGGTGAAGACGGGATTACAGGATTGTTCAGGATTGACGGAACAAGAATTACCAGGAGGATCGTTCCATGGCAAAACCGGAATACCACATTTTCGTCTGTTGCAGCTTCCGGGGTATGGAAGCCAAGGGCAAGTGCGTGAAGAAGAATTCGATGGATTTCATTCCATACATGGAGGAGGAGCTCGCCGACCGGGGCATCGATGCGATGGTGTCGAGCACCGGGTGTCTCAAGCGTTGCGAGGAGGGGCCCATAATGGTCGTCTACCCCCAGGGCTACTGGTACAAGGAAGTCGGCAGCGAGGAAGTCATAGACGAAATCCTCGACGCCCTGGAGAAGGGAAAGCCTGCCGAGGAGCACCTGATTCCGTAAACGGGCAGGAGAACCTGTCCGCATCAAGAACATCCGCATCATCCGCGGATGAAAAAAGGGGAGAGGCGCAGGGTGGGCAAGAGCGAAGCGTTGCCCACCATCCCTACCAAGACTATCCGCGTACATCCGCGGGCGAGAATTCCACCAGTCCAGGGAGAGAGCCATGAGCGGCAAAACATCCGTCATTTTCGGTGAGAGGCGGGGACAGATACACCGCAAGGGAGAAGAACCCTTCGAAATATCCTGCAACAAGGACAGCCTGGCCGGGGCGGTCAGCCAGCGGGCCTGCGTCTTCTGCGGCTCCCGGGTGGTGCTCTACCCTAACGCGGACGCCCTCCACCTGGGTCACGGTCCCATCGCTTGCGCCGC
>CAYOVG010000292.1:0-9127 GCA_964407285.1 uncultured Syntrophobacteraceae bacterium | reverse complement strand
CCAGTTCCCGGCCGTTCATCTCGGGCATGACCACATCGGTCATGAGCAGGTGGATTTCGCCTGCGTGCTCCCGGGCCAACCGTAGGGCCTCGCCGGGCGAACCGGCAGCCAGCACGATGTATCCCAGGCGTTCGAGCATCTTTCGGGTCACATCCAGGATCGCCGGTTCATCCTCCACCAGCAGGATGGTTTCGGCTCCCCCGAGGGCGGGGGCCTCCGATTCTTCCTGCCGCGGCCGGGCGGCCCCGGCGGCATGCCGGGGAAGATGGATTCTGAATGTCGTACCCTCGCCCGGTTCGCTGTAAACGACTATGAATCCGTTGTTTTGCTTGACGATACCGTAGACCGTTGCCAGTCCGAGCCCCGTTCCTTCACCCACCCCCTTGGTGGTGAAAAACGGCTCGAAGACATTGTCGAGGGTATCCCTGTCCATGCCGGCTCCGTCGTCGCTTACCGCCAGCAGCACGAATTCCCCGGCCATGAACTCGGGATGCGCGGCGCAGTAGGCTTCGTCGAAGATAACGGCGCCCGTCTCGATGGTGATCCTGCCCGTCCCCGCGATGGCGTCCCGTGCGTTGACGCAAAGATTCGCCAGGACCTGGTCGATCTGGCTGGGGTCGACCTTGACCGGCCACAGGTTGTTGCCCGGCATCCAGACGAGATCGATGTCTTCGCCGATCAACCGCCGCAGCATCTTGAGCATCCCTTCCACGGTCTCGTTGAGGTCGAGCACCTTGGGGGCGATGGTTTGCCTGCGGGCAAAGGCCAGCAGTTGCCGGGTGAGGTCGGCCGATCGCCTCGCCGCCCTGTCTATTTCCACCAGGTCCGCAAAGATCGGTTGATCGGGGACCACCTGTTCCAGGGCCAGTTCCGTATGGCCGAGAATGACTCCCAGCATGTTGTTGAAATCATGGGCCACACCCCCGGCGAGCCGTCCCACGGATTCCATCTTCCGAGCCTGGCTCAACTGGGCCCGCAGCCTCTCCCGCTCCTCCTCGGCCCGCTTGCGCTCGGTGACGACCTCCGTGTAGACGATGACGCCCCCGATCGAGCCGTCGGATTCATACCATGGCCTGCATTCCCAGCGGGTCCACTCCACCGCGCCGTCCGCCCGGAGATACGGGTCGTCCTCCGCGCTCGATATCTCCCCGGCCAGCGCCTTGCGGTGCGCGTCTCTCCACTTCAGGGGCAGGTCCGGAAAGACGTCGTAGTGATGCTTTCCGATCACATCCGGTTCTTGCACGTTGTAATCCTCGAGGTAGCGACGGCTCACGTAGATGTAGTTCAAATCGCGGTCGTGCACCGCGATGGCGCTCCGGTTGTGCTCGATGATGTAGCGCATCAGATCGTGGGAATGGGCGAGCGCCTCTTCCGCACGCCGCTGCTCCGCGATGAAGCGGGCCTGTTGAACGTTTTGATAAGCGGTAGCGGACAACTGGGCGGCAAGCGTAAACAGAACCCGGGCCACCCCGGCGAAGCGCTCACGCGACATGGAGGGCACTTCGCGGAAGGCTTCGATCATCTCGTCCTCGTCGGCCCCGATCTCGCGGGCGTAGGCGCGTATTCCCTCTTCGGTCTGGGTCTCGTCGCGCACCTGGCCGATCAGCCAGTTGGCGATATGGAGGCCGCCGATCGAGATGCCTGCTCCCGCGTTCCAAAGACCGCCGCTCATGCACGGTTGGATGGTCGGCCCCCGGTCGGACGGCTGCCCCAGGGCGGCGTCGGAACGGCAGCAGTTGGCGAGGCCTTTTTCGGTTTTGCGAATGACGTCCCTGCAGAGCCTGCAGAAGTTGCTCGGCTTCGTGATGGGGGTCCCGTCCGGGCGAGTGATGATCGAGGCGACGCCGGCGGCGTCGGCGAATTCGTCCTGCAGCCTCTGGATGTCGTCCAGGTTGAACAGATCCTCGAAAGTGATATTCGCCGTGTCGTCCAGCGGGCGAGTGAGCGCCACCAGGCGCTTCTCCATGGCTTGTTCGAATCGCTTGCGCTCGGTGACGTCCCGGATCGACTCTATCGCTCCGGTCACGTTGCCCGAACCGTCCCGCAAGACGGACGCCGTTGCCGACAGGTATGCGCCTCTGCCGTTGAACGCTTCCGGCACGAAGGCCTCACCGGAAACCCTGTCGCCGTCCCTCCGGATGAGGTCGTATTCCTCCCGCACGGCTTCCGGGTCCGAGGAGAGGGACGCCGCGAAGTCGATAACGACCGGCCTCCGGACACCGTAGAAGGGAATGGCGTATTCGTATTCTCCCTTACCGAGCATGTCGGCCTTGGAGACCCCGGTCATCTCTTCCATGCCCCTGTTCCAGTGAGTGACCTTCCCCCCCGCGTCGATCACGAATGTCGCATCCGGGAAGAATTCGACAATGGCGTCGAGCCGCTTGTGAGCTTCCTGCAGGGCCTTGCCGGCACGCCATTGCTCCAGCTCCCGGGCGCGTTGCCGGTTGAGGGTCAGGCGGTAGACGAAAAATCCTCCCACGAGCAAAACGGCGGACAAGACGTACGGGACCTTGATTTTGGCCCACCAGGCCGCACGAATCTCGGCAACGGGCATCGTGATGAACAGGGTGACGGGGAAGCGCTCCAGCCGCCGGAAGGCGCTCAAGTGGTCCGGCCCGTCGATACTGCCGGCGCCTTCGACGTAGCCTTTGCGCGGAAACTGATGCCGCCTCAGGTGGTTGATGAGGACGCCGGTCCTCGGCTGTCCATAGATTTCATCCATCTGAAGCCTGGTGGGAACCGGATAGCGGCTCACCAGGAAGCCGTCGTCGCGCATGAGTCCGAGCGCCGCGGTCTTCGTAAACGGCGCGTCCTTCCAGAATTTTTGCAGTATGCCGACGGGCAGGTCGGCGCAGGCGATATGCGCGAACCCGCCTTCCCCATTTCCGACCGGGTACCGGAGAGGGACGACCCATTCCCGGCTGATGAGGCCAAGATGCGGCCGGCCGATGTCGAGGGCCGGTCCGCTTTGCATCTCCTCCCGGAACGTCGCGAACGAGGGTTCCCGCGCCAGGGTAGGGAGGTCCCGCCCCGAAGGCGCTTGCGTGGTGAACAGCACCTGGCCGTCCTCCCGCAGGAAGCAGACGTTGAGCAGTTCGGGGTGCAGTTCCCGGAAGCGGACGGCAGGAGCGAAGGCGCGGTCGGGGTCGGCTTCATCGGCCGTTTCGATCAAGTCCCGGCTCAACAACCGCATGCCGGTCTCCATCTGCCCGAAATAGGCGTCGATGGCCTGCTCCGCCAGTTCCATGAGGTTCATCAGGTTGTTTACCACCTGCGCCTTTTCTTCACGCCAGGACTGCCAGGAAAACGCAACGGCGTAGAGGACCAGGAGCAAAGCCGGCAAGCTCGCCACCCGGTTGAAATTTCGTGTCGGCTGATGTTCAATTCCCGTTGTTTCCATCATCGGTCCTCTTCGAGCGCCGGGAGGAAAGCAATCGCGCGCGGGGAAGCGATCGCCGTGAGCGATATATCCAAGGCAGGGGGAAGCGCGCCCCCTCTCCTGGAGGTCATCCGTCGGTCTGAAAGGCGGAAGTTACGTCAATCGGAATCTAAAGGCGAGCGGGATATTATCATGTATAGTCCTGCTATGTCAAAGCCTTATAGGTCCTCCCCCGCCGCCGGGCCACATCCGGCTTGACAATATCGGAAACACCTGCTACGGCACTCACTTGAAGATCCCGCAATTATACGTTTTGCAGTTTCAATCGAGCCGACGAACAACAATCGGGGGGAAACAAATCGCCATGAAAAAGGGTCCCAAAGCGCCGGGCTCCGGGGGCGCGAAGAAACGGACGACAGGCGCGAAGAAAGATGCAGTCGAAGACCGGAACGCAGGCAATGCGGTGAACGCCCCGAAGACCCGGCCCGGCGTCGATGCCGGCGTTCTTCGCCGCATCGCCCGACGCCGGTTCGTCGTCGTTCTGGGTCCTCTTGCCGCGGCATGGGACGGTGGGGCGGACCCGCGAGAGTTCTTCGCCCGAATGCAGAGGAGAATCGGGGCGGATCTTACCGGACTGGATTTGACCGACGCGCTCGTCGCGTCCATGGGGCGGGAAGCGCTGGAGCAGGAAATGCAATCGCTCGTTTCCACGACTCCCGGCCGCATGCACGAGCTTTTGCTGACCCTCCGGCCGCCCTACCTCTTCTCTTACGACGTAAGCGGCATGAGCGTCGCGGCCGCGACGGCCGCCGGGGTGGAAGCCTCCGTCTGTTATACGGACCGGGACACCATCAGGGAGGAAGCCCCCAACCGGCTCAACGTCGTTCCTATCATGGGGCTTGCCGCCGACCCCGAGACCCTCATCCTGACGGACGACGATGCATACGGGGCCCTCCGCAAGAGGCTCGAGCGCTCGCTCGCATTCCTGAAGGAACGCGTATCGAGCCACGAAATCCTGCTGATCGGGTTTGCGCCGACCGACCTCCATCTTCAGGAACTGCTCCGGGAACTCGGTCCGGAACTCAAACGCTACGAGCAGCGGACGCTCTTATTCGTCGAGCCCCCGTCCGATGCGGAACGGGCGCTCCTCGACAGGCGGCGCGGCCTGGTGGTGTGCGCGTCGGCAAAGGATGCCTCGGCTTTCCTCGAATCGCTCCCCGAACTGATCGAGAAGGAGATGGCGGCGGCCCCGCCGGAAGAATCGCTGAAAGCGGGGGAGATCGCGGAACGGCTGCGGAACAGGATCCATGATGAAACCAGGGATGTCGAGACCATCGGCATCTCGCAGCCCGAGCATCTCGAGATGGGCAAACCGCCGACGCTCGACGAGATCTACGTCCCCCCTTCGCTGAGCATGTGGAGGCCCTCCGCCGATGAGATCAGCCGCGACGAAGTGGATCGGCTGGTGCTCCAATGCATGGAGAGCGGAAAGACCGTTCCGAATATCGTCCGGGATTTCCTGGAAGGGCGCATGGCGCCTGGATTCCATCGGCGCCGTAAATCGGCGCCCACCCCATCCGATGAAGGCGAAGGCGGTGATGGAAAACTCTTCGACGCTCTCTGCGAGATCGGGTATCCCATACGCCGGGTATCCGGGAAGCCCGACGCCGCCGGACCGCTCGATGTCGTCGCCCGCTACGCCCAGGTGGTCGTCATAGGGGAGCCCGCATCCGGCAAAAGCCTTCTCCTGCGCTACATCGCCCATTTTATCACCGGACACGACGCAGGCCTTTCGGATGAGTTCAAACGGCTGGTTCCTCTCATCGTCCCGCTGAGAGAATATTTCGCCCAGCGGGAGACGGGCCTTCCCCTGGTTCCGTACCTCCACAAGCGCCTTGCCGACCTGGCGGGCGAAGAACCCGGCGCCGTGAATCGACTCTTCGAGGAGAATCGGGTTTTCATGCTCCTGGACGGGCTGGACGAGGTGCCGAAAGACGAGGACCGCCGAAGGGTTGCAGCCGAGATAGAAGAAATCGTCAAGGTAGCCGAGACAGAAGAGAGCGCTAAGGCAAGAGGCGGCATACGGTTCATCGTGACGAGCCGGCCCGCGGGTTACCGGGCGGCGCGGTTGGCGGAAAGCCTGCCGCACCTCGGGGTGGACCCGTTTGACGATGGCCGGATGGAGGACCTTCTCTTCCGCTGGCACAAGAGGATACTGTTGAAAGAGATGAAGTCCGGGAGCGATGCGGACGCACTCGCCCGAGAGCGGCAACGGGAACTCCTGATGCGTCTGCGCATGCTTGAGGACCTTTTCGATCTTTGCCGCAATCCCTTGATGCTCACTATCGCCATATTCATCCACCACGTCGGCCTCGAACTTCCCGAGCGAAGGGCCGAGTTCTACGGCCGTGCGACGGAGCAGCTCACCTTGACCTGGATCAGGGCCAAATTCCGGAACCGGATCGAGTTGCCCCGCAAGGAAACATTGATTGCAGCACTGGAGGACCTGGGCTTTCACCTGCACCGCGATCGCCCCGAGAATGTCATAGACGGCGAATCCTTACTGCAACTCCTCATGCGGGTGTTTCGAGACCGGGAAGGTTACGGACCGGAGCGCGCTCGACGTGAAGCGCGGGAACTCAGGCATCTGGCCCGCAATCTTCTTGGAATCGTCGTGGAGCGGGGAACGGACAGGTTCGGCTTCGTGCACCTGACTTTCCAGGAGTACTTTGCCGCACGGTACCTGGCGCTGGGGGACGGTCGCCATCTCGCGTTGACGATGCTCACCGGGAAGCTGTACGAATACAGATGGGACCAGGTAATGCGGATGTACCTGCAGTTGGCCCCGGTAGACGATGCCCGGAGGGCTTTCGATAAGCTTCTCGGGGTAAGGAACCCTTTCGACGAACACTTCCGCCCGTTGCCGAGGCGACTCGCGGATTTTCTTTCGGAACCGAACAATGTGTCCAAAGACCAGGCCGGGAGGGTCATCAAGGACGTGATTCGACTTGCCGATCGTAGTCCATACTGGCCGATGCGCGCCGATGCAACCCAAAGGCTCGCGGCGGTAAGAGGGATATTGGCCCACAGGGGCGGCGAATGGCTCATCAGGAGGAGCGTGGATGCAAATCCGGAGGTGCGTTTGGAAACAATAGCGGCGCTGGGCGCGCTGGCCGGCGCGGATGAACGCGTAAGGACCGCTCTCCTGGACAGGCTCGCCGATGAGAACCCGTCTGTGCGCTTTGCGGCGGCACGGGCGCTGGGCGCACTGGCCGGAGCGGATGAACGCGTAAGGGCCGCTCTCCTGGACAGGCTCGCCGATGAGACCACGGATGTGCGTGGTGTGGCGGCACAGGCGCTGGGCGTACTGGCCGAAGCGGATGAACGCGTAAGGGACGCTCTCCTGGACAGGCTCGCCGATGAGGACTGGTCTGTGCGTCAGGCGGCGGCACGGGCGCTGGGCGCGCCGGCCGGAGCGGATGAACGCGTAAGGACCGCTCTCCTGGACAGACTCGCCGATGAGAACCCGTCTGTGCGTTACAGGGCGGCAGAGGCGCTGGGCGCACTGGCCGGCGCGGATGAACGCGTAAGGACCGCTCTCCTGGACAGGCTCGCCGACAAGAACTGGTCTGTGCGTCAGGTGGCGGCAGAGGCGCTGGGCGCGCTGGCCGGCGCGGATGAACGCGTAAGGGACGCTCTCCTGGACAGGCTCGCCGATGAGTACTCGTCTGTGCGCTATGTGGCGGCAAAGGCGCTGGGCGCACTGGCCGGCACGGATGAACGCGTAAGGGGCGCTCTCATCGAGAGAGCGGGGGATAGAAATTCCAATGTCCGCAGGGTTGCGGCACGGGCGCTGTCAAGGTCATTTACCACTCCGACGTGGTTCGAAATCGATCGCCTGCTCCGGGAACACCCTGAGCGCTATTGGGAAGGGGCTTTCTTTGCCTACGATCCTCTGACTCTGGATTGGGACTTTGCCGCCGAGGGACTCGTCTTTGAAAATGGGAAATGGGTGCTGAGGACGCCGCAACGCGAAACTGAACAGGTTGCCGGCAAGGACGGCCGGCTGCCGGCAACTCCCGACCTGCCCGGACTGCGCCGCCTGCATCGAAGAAAGAACCCTCCCGCGGGGCTGGACGGTCTGAAACCCGCCACGACGTTTCTGCTGGCTCAATACCCCATCGTTCCCGAAAAAGAGAAGCAGAAAATCCGCAACATTGCGGGCAGATGGTTCGCTTCGGGAGTCGAGAGGGCGGCAAATGCTTCGGAGAAAACCCTCCGCGCGGCCGTTGCCGATCTCTCCATTCTTGCCGTCCTCTTGGAGCATCTCGGCATTGCCATGCGCGACGAGGACGATGCCTGTAAGAAGGAGTTGTTCGACGGCATCCGGCCTTCCATCGCCCTGCTGCACGAGCGAAAGCTCCTCGGCGAGGGAGGGGTGGCCCGCCCGCTCTTCGAAGCCCTGGACTTCCTCTACCTCTACCTGCCGGAGCAGCAAAAGAAGGACCTGGAAGCCACTCTCGACCGCTGGAGGAGGGATGCCGACCTTCCCGAGGACCACCCGCTACGCACCGACCCGGCGATCGATCGCATCTTACGGACAGCTAAACAGAGGAGGCAAAGATGAGTCCGGCAAAGGCGAGTCGTCCCCGCTCCGGAACCGGAGCGGGTCGGAATACCAAGCCCAAAGTCAAAAAGGGCAAAAAGAAAACGCTCCTGCTGAACGTGGTCTCCATCAAGGGCGGCACGGGAAAGAGCGTTCTCTCCCTGTCATTCGCCATGTGGCTGGCTCGCCGATTGTCGAACCAGGATCGGTCAGGCCCGGATCGAGTGGTGTATTTCGATGCGGATTTCTCCGGCACGTGTACGAGAACGGGATTGGGAGACGATGCGTTCGACAGGACACGCCACTCCTCACGGGACGAAAAGCGGGCGCGCTACCTCGAAGGGCTCATGCAACATATCGCCCTGGGAAACCTTGATTCGCGCTCCGGCGAGTTCTTCGAACGGTTCGGCGCGGTTTCGAACAACTCGACGGTTGCGGGCGGTCCTTCGTGGAGTGAAAGGCTCCTGCTGGGTTTTTCCAGCGAAACCCCTGAGGCGGCTTACCATTTTGCAAGGTTTCTCGATATCGAGAGACAGACGCACTTAATCCTGACACGGTTGCTCAGCCTGGCGTCCCACGCGCTCCGCGACGCACAAACAGGCGTGGTGGTGCTCGACAACGGTCCGGGGATCTACGGGATTTCAATGGGCTTGCTCAACCTGGACGGGGATGGCGTGCTGAACGGCATGCTGGCCAATCGAGGTTTGGGAGACGGACTCGGCGAGGTGCAAACGGCGCATCTCTTCGTTGGCACGCCGGATCGCCAGGACCTGGACGGCACCGGGAATCTGCTCCGCATCTATTCAGAAAAGGGGAAGACACTGCCCTACTTCATCGCGGTCAACTGTTCGAGGCGCGGTTGGGATGAGATAGAGATCGAGTCCATGACTCCCGAACTCATGTCGAACTTCCAGCAGATCAAAGACCTTGAGAAGAGAAGCGCAGTTCTTCCGGACTATCATTGCCTGCGGCTCTTCTCCGAGGTGAAGCATGGAGGGGCCAACCTGTGGGACGACGAGAACTGGAAGCAGCATGAGCGCGAAATCGAGTCCCTTGCCGGGAAACTGTTCGAGCCGATTTGGGAGGACTTCTCAAAGCGATGAGCCGACCCATTCGCATCGACGCCGAATCCATCGACCAGT
>CAYOVG010000291.1:0-9225 GCA_964407285.1 uncultured Syntrophobacteraceae bacterium | reverse complement strand
GAAAGCCCTTCGGCGGCCCTTCGCCCATGGGCGTTGACTCGAGGATGCGCATGGAGCCGCGGCAGGGCGGGGTTGCGTCCCCGCCGACCCCACCGGCGGGGGCGCAACCCCATGGGCTTCAAGCAAACGGTAGGGAATCGGGTAAATCGTGTAGTGGTATGGGTTGGCGGATTTAGTTGCGGCATGGTCGGGAGACCGCACCACAACAAGTAGCTTGCTCGCTGTAGCAGCCTTCCCGAAGCCGGAGGACGGGCCGTGGCAGATCACATGTTCACCGCATATTTCGAGAATAAAGTTCTTCGAAAGAGGCCATATCTTAAGAAGGAATGGTGTATACGAGTTTTGGAGCACCCTATGAGGGTGTCGAGCCGCAGGATTGGATTACGATGCTCAAGGGCGCCTTGTCGGAATTGACATCGATAATGCAAGTAAAAAGGTTGAGCTAAGTAAACTTACGTTGAGCAAACTCCCGGCAAACGAGAAAATAATAGCAGCTTGACAGGGGCTGTGGGGCTACTCCCCCCCCTGAAACCAGCCGTTAGGACCGAATGTCGCCGGCATTTCACGGTCTTGTGGGATGGAGACCTTCGGTCGTGAGGGGCGGCGCGGTCGGGAGACCGGCCACAACCAATCAGGTAGTCCATACCACAACCGAAGTGCGTGGAGTTCCATGCCCGGCTGACGACCCGGCTGGTTCCGGACAGGTGAGCCGAACTCGACGGGATATTTACATTGTGTAAATACAAAAGATGCGATATACTTGGACTGATGAAAAGAACCGTCGCAACATCCGAGAACACAAAATTGCGTTTGACGATGCAAAGCGGATTTTCGAGGGACCGACAGTTGAGCGGATAGATGATCGGTTCGATTACGGCGAGGTTCGCATTTACGCAATCGGCCTCGTAAGCGGTCTTGAGATCACGGTTATTTACACCGATAGAGACGATGACGAAAGGCGGATTATATCTGCGTGGAGGGCAGAACCTTATGAAAGGCGCTACTACTGGAAAAAAATTAAAGAATACGGCTAAAACCGGGACGGATTGGGATGCGTTGAAAAGCATGAGCGATGCGGAAGTGCATGCTGCAATAGAAGCCGACCCCGACGCCCATCCGACGGATGCGGAGTTCTGGAAGGATGCCGAAGTTGTTTTGCCGCGCCGCAAAGAGATCGTGACCATACGGCTTGACGCTGATCTTCTTGAATGGTTTCGGCAACAGCCCGGGTATCAGACGAGGATCAATGCCATCCTTCGCACGTACATGCAGGCCCGCAAAGAAGATCAACACACCCCTGACTGAACATCCTTGGCCTCTTACGGTTCCATGATCTTCGGGGCGCACTTCACGACAAACGCGGAAGGAAAGCCCCTTGTTCACATCATCACACGGGCGAAGAGACACTATGTGGGCTATCTCAACCGCGGCGCCAAACCATATCTGGAAAGAAACAAAATACCACTAATGGATATCTTTGATTCGCCTCAGTTCTTCACAACCGGTGAGGCGATGATCCGTGGAGAAGCGCTTTCCTGGCGGGAATGAAGCGCCTGGGACCGTACGAATTCACCACCTATGCCTTCAACCTGCTCGTCATCTGGGGCATGGCTCTCGCGTTGTGCCTGGCGCTCTACGCCCGGCTGCCGACCCGGCTGGTCGAAGGCCGATGGTGGAAAGCCCTTCGGCGGTCGATCCCCCGGAGGGGCTCCGCCAAAGGGGTATTTTGAGGCGGCTCCGCCGGGGGCGGTCCGGTCCTGCCGGCAGGTCCGGACCTGCCTACCGGTATTCCATCTCCACCCCGAAGCTGGTCCCGACGGCCCGGGCGGCTTCGATCAGCGGCGAATCGAGCGGGACCAGCCGCTGGCGGCCCATTACCCGTTCTATGGGGACGGAGACCATTTCCGATCCCTTGAGGGCGGCCATCCTGTTGAACTCTCCGGCGACCACCATCTCCATGGCCTTCAGCGCGAACTGGGTGCCCAGAATGCGGTCGAGGGCGCTCGGCGAGCCTCCGCGCTGGACGTGGCCGAGAATGGCCGCCCGGCATTCGATCCCGGTCTCGTCCTCGATCTGCTTGGCGAGGATATGGCTGATCCCTCCCAGCCGCACGGGATCGGGGCTGTCTTCGACGATCCGCTGGATGGCCTGCTCGCCGCCTATCGGCTTCGCTCCCTCGGAAACCACTATGATGCTGAACCTGCGCCCGAACCTGTTGCGCTTGCGGACCAGGCTGATGATCTCACTCAGGTCGTAGGGGATTTCGGGAATGAGGATGATGTTGGCCCCGCCGGCGATGCCCGTTTCGAGGGCCAGCCAGCCGGCATTTCTGCCCATCACTTCCACGAGCATCACCCGGTGGTGCGACTGGGTCGTCGTGTGGACCCTGTCGACCGCCTCCGTCGCAATGCACCGGGCCGTGTCGAAGCCGAAAGTGGTGTCCGTTTCCATCAGGTCCTTGTCGATCGTCTTGGGAAGGCCGACCACCTTCGCCCCCTTCTCGGCGAGCTTGCCCGCGATCGTCATGGTGCCGTCTCCCCCTACGCAGACCAGCGCGTCCAGCTCCAGGTCGCTGTAGAGTTCCATGCACTGGTCGGATACGTCCACCTTTTTCTTTTCCTGCCCGGCCACCAGTATGTGCTCGAAGGGATTCGCCTTGTTGCTCGATCCAAGAATGGTGCCGCCTTGCGCGAGGATACCCGTGACGGTATCGTAGTTCAGCACGTTGAACCTCTTCTCGATCAGGCCGAGAAATCCGTCGTAGAACCCGATGACCTCCAGGTTGAACAGATTGATCGCGCTCTTGGTGATGCCCCTGATGACGGCATTGAGGCCGGGGCAATCCCCACCACCGGTTAGAATTCCCACTCTTCCTTTGGCCATTTTTGCAGCTCTCCCTCTGAAGGTATCGGATAGAACTCTGCCGCGGCTGATAGTTGCAGCTAATCGGCGTTGCAGGAGAGGCGCTCCCGCGAGCGATGAAAACACGCTCACGGCTTGTGAGACCCTGAATTCGCAACCCGCGCCCCTCTCATGCCCATCGCCTGCGAGGGGCAAATCCCGCAACTCGCAACCCGTAACGCAGCTTATCCATACCACATTGTGCGCATGAATTCAGCCGGAATCAAGAAGCTGAGCCAAGGAAACAGGCGGCAAGCGTCGTTGGACGCCCTGCCGTCGGGACCTCGAGGGCTACCTTGTCATCCGTTCCACGTGGGCCGCTATCTCGATCGCCCTCTGGAGCGAGATTTTCCGCCATCCCAGGTACAGGCGCAAGAAGTCCAGAAAGTCGTCTTTCATGGGAAGCAGGTGGGTGTACATCTCGTCCATGGACGGCGGGCCCGCGGCGGCGTCCGATTCTGCGTTTGCAAGGGTCGAGAGGTGCGGCAGCGCCTTTTCGTAAAAGCCCCGCAGGTCCCGGGAGCCGTCCCCGGCGGGCGGGACCGATTCCAGCGCCAGGCGAAACAGGTACCTGCTCGCCTTGGGCTCCAGGTTGCGGTCCAGGAGGAAGGGCTGCCTGCAGACCAGTTCCGTCACGGTCCAGTCGTACGCCCGGGCGTGGGCTCGCAGGGGTTCCAGCACTCCCGCGCCCCAGTGCAGGAGATGGAAAAGGGGGTTGGCCCTGGCGCTGGAAAAGAGAAAAGGACTGAGCCCTTCAGCGAGGGGAAGCCAGTAGGCCTGTCCGTCCGGCGGAAGCGATTGAAAGACTTTAGCGGGCACGCAACTTTCCCGGTCGCACTTGTTTCCGTAATCGATGAGTCCGCGCAGGTCCCGGCCTCCATTGCGGCAGGGGTGCAAGAGGCATCCGACCTCCGTGCCGGTTTCGTTCACGAACCCAAGGGCCCAGCAGGAGTACCCCACGATGGGGCGGTAGCGGGGTCCTTGTTCGCGAAGGATGCGGCGGTTATCGGAAAATTCGCGCCTGAGCATGTTCACGTAGTCCAGGTGGTCGTAACGGGCCGGGCGGATGGGAGGGCAGCATCCGAAGCAGGTCAGTCCGGGGGCCGGGTTGCAGAGTGTAATCATCGGGCGGTATTCGCTTCCTTTTTTTTGCCGTCTTTGCGCCGGGTAGTCGACGATGCTTTCTCGCGATTGACGGTAACCGATACTTTTGTTATGGAATACGAGTAACTATAGCTTATTTCAAGCAAACAGCAAAACATCGCGCCATTTCGGGGCATGCCGAAGACCTGGTATAACAGATAAGGAGAAGAGATGCCAATATATGAATTTCGTTGTGCGGAGTGCGGAAACATTCAGGAAATCATCGTAACCGGTTCCTCGGGGGAAATCGAAATGAAGTGCGGCGCGTGCGGGGGCGAGGTCCTCGAGCGCATCCTGAGCACGGTGAGCTACAGCATGGGATCGTCCGGCAGCGGATCGGGGAGCGTGTCGTCGCCGTCGGCCACAACGAAGACCTGCGGGCCGGGGAATAGTTGCACCACCATCAATCTGCCGGGGTATTCGCGCGAATAATCTCGGTCAAGGATTTACGTTATGCCGGCCGCCTACCTGGAAGCGCATCGAACCGGAAGGCTGCGGGAGAGTATCGAACGGGGGTTGCGCCGGCTGAGCCGATGCACCCTGTGTCCCCGCATGTGTAAAGTGAACCGCATGGAGGGGGAGACCGGGTTTTGCCGGACGGGGCGACTCGCGGTGGTGGCCAGTTACGGGCCGCACTTCGGAGAAGAGGACCCCCTCGT
The DNA here is from genome assembly GCA_964407285.1 of uncultured Syntrophobacteraceae bacterium. Classification (GTDB taxonomy): domain Bacteria; phylum Desulfobacterota; class Syntrophobacteria; order Syntrophobacterales; family Syntrophobacteraceae; genus CAYOVG01. The sequence goes on along the minus strand of CAYOVG010000291.1, from coordinate 4,522 downwards.
CGGCGAAAGCGGTTCCGGGACCGTCTTCTTCTCCTACTGCAATCTGCTGTGCGTGTTTTGCCAGAATGAAGACATCAGCTACGGCGGCGAAGGGGTCCCGGCATTTCCGGGGCAACTGGCCGCCGTTATGCTGGAACTCCAGGATCAGGGGTGTCACAACATTAATTTCGTTACGCCGTCCCACGTGATACCCCAGATTCTCGAAGCCCTTCCCCTGGCTGTCGAGGGGGGCCTGCGCGTCCCGCTGACGTACAATTCGAGCGGGTACGACCGGGTCTCGGCCTTGAGGCTCCTCGACGGCATCGTCGACATTTACATGCCCGATTTCAAGTTCTGGGACACTGAAACGGCCCGTGACCTCTGCACGGCTCCCGACTACCCGGAGCGCGCGCGGAAGGCTCTTCGCGAGATGCACCGGCAGGTCGGGGCGCTGCAAACGGACGCGCGGGGGATCGCGGAGCGCGGGGTCCTGGTCCGCCACCTCGTGATGCCCGAAGGGCTCGCGGGGAGCGAAGAGATTTTCGATTTCATCGCCAACGAGATTTCGCCCGATACATACGTCAATGTCATGGGGCAGTACCGACCGTGCGCGGGTGCGGTGGGAAAGCCGCGGATCGGGAGGCGGGTCGGGCCGGAGGAAGTCAAGGGTGCTCTGGACGCCGCGCGCAAAGCCGGGTTGAGGCGACTCGACGCCAGGTGTCGGCGATGGATGGTATGGTAATCCCATGTACACTTATGCTATAGGTGACATTCACGGGATGCTGTCCAGCCTGGAGGAGTTGTTTGACCGGCTTCCGCTGGACCCGGCGAACGATACGCTGGCTTTTCTGGGGGATTACATCGACCGCGGGCCGGACAGCCATGGGGTCATCGAGTTTATCCTGACCCTCATGGAGGAGGGGTTTCACGTAGTCTGCCTGCGCGGGAACCATGAAGTCATGCTGACCGATCATATCAACGGCAGGGCGGATCTTCTGTTCCTGTGCAACGGCGGAGAAGCCACGCTCGACAGCTACCGCAGGGCGTCCGGCGGGGCGAGCGCGAGTCTGCCGTCCGACCACCGGGAATTCATCCGGGACTTGCTGCCGTATTATGAAATGGACGATTTTATCCTGGTCCATGCCGGGCTTCGTCCCGGCGTAGCGCTGTGCGATCAGTCCGAAACGGACCTTTTCTGGATTCGCAGCGATTTCATCTACTCGAACCACGATTTCGGGAAGAGAGTGGTGTTCGGCCATACGCCGTTCAGTCAGCCGTATGTGGACAAATACAAAATAGGAATCGACACCGGCGCCGTATACGGGAACCGCCTCTCGTGCGTTCGTTTGCCGGACATGAAGTTTTTCAGCGCCTGATGAGCGCATATCTATATGTTTTTACGGAAGAGACAGCGGATCGATAACCGGAGTGCGGAAACCGGGATTTTCGTCCGCCCGGATCAACACCGCGCGAGAGAGCAGCGGGCGAAACCAGTCGGAGGGGAACGATGGCCAGGATTGACGCTTTCTTCAAACTGATGCACGAGCAGAAAGCTTCGGACCTTCATCTTGTGGCGAACCAGCAACCGGTGCTCCGGATTCGCGGCGAGATGGAACGCGTGAAGTACAAGGTGCTCGACAACGACGACCTTCGGGCGATGCTCTACGAGATCACGCCGGAGGACAAGATCAAGATATTCGAGGAAAAGGGGGACCTCGACTTCGCCTACGAGATTCCCGGCATGGCCAGGTACCGCGCGAACTTCTTCCTGCAAAGGAACGGGATCGGGGCGGTGTTCCGCGAAATTCCCGATGAGATTCTGACCGCCGAGCAACTCGGGCTGCCGCCCATCATCCCCAGGCTGGCGTTGCTTCCCCGCGGCCTGGTGCTGGTGACGGGGCCGACCGGAAGCGGTAAGTCCACGACCCTGGCGGCCATCGTGAACGAGGCCAATCTTCAGCGCAAGGACCACATCATCACGATCGAAGATCCTATCGAATTCGTGCACAAAAGCAAGAACTGCGTGATCAACCACCGTGAAGTCGGAACGCATACGGAATCGTTTTCGTCGGCGCTTCGCGCTTCGCTCCGTGAGGACCCCGACATCATTCTGGTCGGCGAAATGCGCGACCTCGAAACCATCCGGCTGGCGCTCGAAGCCGCCGCCACCGGCCACCTGGTTTTCTCGACGCTTCACACCACCAGCGCCCCCAAGACCATCGACCGCATCATCGAAGTGTTCCCCACCAACGAACAGGCGCAGATTCGATCCACCCTCGCCGACGGACTGCGGGCCGTCGTTGCCCAGACCCTTTTCAAGCGCATCGATGTGAAGGGCAGGACCGCCGTCCAGGAGATCCTCATCGGGACGCACGCGGTGCGGGCCATGATCCGGGAGGCGAAAACCCACCAGTTGCCTTCCGCAATCCAGACGGGGCGAAAGTACGGCATGCAGTCCCTCGACGACGGCATCATGCAAAGACTCAAGGCAGGCCAGATAAGTTCCGACGAAGCGTACAACAAGTGTACGGAGAAGGAGAAGTTCCGGCCGTTCCTCGAGAATGCCCCGGCCGACTTCACGGAAGTGTAGTTATCGACTTCCGTCGGCGAAGCGTCGCCCACCGCCTTGAATTGAGAGGGGATACCTATGAAGCGAAAAGAACTCGATCAGATTCTCACGATGATATTGGAGGAGTATCCGAACTTTTCGGATTTGAATTTCACCGTGGGGCGGCCCATACAGGCCGAAGTGGACGGAGGGCTGCGGCCCGTGTGCCAGTCCCTGGGCATCAGCGAACTGACCCCGTTTCAGACCGAACAGATCGCGCTCAACCTGATCGACAACGACCGCCGCAACATCCAGTTTCTTCTGAACCAGGGTTCGGCCGACCTTTCATACTACCTGCCCGGAAGGGCCCGCTTCCGCGTGAACGTGTTCTCGCAGCGCGGGACCTATTCGATCGTCATGCGCCAGCTCCCCACGAAGATAAAGAGCATCGAGGACCTGAACCTCCCTCCGATCTTCAAGGAGGTGGGAACGCAGAAGAACGGCATCATCTTCGTCACCGGGGCCACCGGAAGCGGCAAGACCACCACTCTTGCCGCCATTTTGAACGATATCAATAAAAACAAGGCGGTGCACGTGGTCACCCTGGAAGACCCCGTGGAATTCGTGCACCCTCCGATGAAGGCCACGTTCAACCAGCGGGAGTTGGGGCTTGATTTCGACTCGTTTGCGAGCGGGCTCAGGGCGGCCCTTCGCCAGGCCCCGAAGGTGATCCTGGTGGGCGAAATGCGCGACCGCGAAACGGTGGAAATCGGTCTCAGCGCGGCGGAAACCGGCCACCTGGTCCTCAGCACCCTCCACACCAACGACGCAGGCCAGACCATCAACCGCATCATCGGTATGTTCGAATCGGAGGAGGAACGGATCATACGGATTCGCCTGGCCGATTCGGTGCGGTGGATCATATCCCAGCGGCTCCTCCCCAAGATCGGGGGGGGACGGGTGGCTGCGCTCGAGATCATGGGATCGAACCTGCGGGTCCAGGAGGCGATCACGCACGGGGAATCGGAAGGAAAGACGTACTACGAAATGATGCAGCAGGCGCGGCCCTTCGGCTGGTCCACTTTCGACGACCACATAGTGGAACTTTACGAAAACGGTCTTATTACGGAAGATACGGCCATCGCCTACGCTTCGAAGCGCGCCATCGTGAAGCGTGGAATCGACCAGATCAAGGCCCGCAAGGGCGAGAAGACGACGGACATCGAAGGGCTCTCCATCGATTCCGATTACTCGAAGAAAATCGCCATGGAGAACCGGTAAGGCGCGTGGAGGCCGTAATGTCCGGTGGACGGTCGCGCGCGCCGGGGAGATTCGCATGGTGAACGGCGCAATAGTCGTCGCCGGATCGCGAAGCGGCCGTGAGCTTGCGGCGGTCCGGCAACAGCGACGGGACTGGGGATCAGGTTGTATGCTGCTTAAAGAACTCGGTGAATTCGGCCTTATCGACCGCATAGCCCGTTCCCTTCCGGCCCCTCCCGAGGATGTGCTTGTGGGCATCGGGGACGATGTGGCGGTGCTCGGCGTATCGGGTACTGACTACCTGCTGGCGACCTGCGACAGCCAGGTGGAAAATGTTCATTTCCTGAGGTCCGCGATTACGCCGTACCGGTTGGGGCGAAAGATCGTCGCCATAAATGTGAGCGACATCGCCTCGATGGGCGGCGATCCGAGTTGGGCGCTGGTGTCGCTCGTGCTGCCGCCGGACCTTCCGGTGGATTTCGTGGACGAGTTGTACAGGGGTTCAAACGACAAGGTAATATTGGAGATTTTTGACATGAGAGGCCAATTGGTGCGGAAATTTGAAAAAGACAATGTGGGCCAGGGCTTTTACACCCTTTATTGGGATGCCAATGATAATGGGGGTCAAAAGATTGCCAAAGGCATGTATTTCTTCAAGTTTTCTCATAATGACAAAACTGACAAAGGAAAGCTGATAATACTCAACTAAGTTCCAAAAGAAAAGGGATGCATTTT
>CAYOVG010000290.1:0-9232 GCA_964407285.1 uncultured Syntrophobacteraceae bacterium | reverse complement strand
ACATCCGGGGTAGGCACACGGAGCAACTCCATCAATGACATATCCGGGCAGGTAGTGGCGTTTGGCTCCGGCCATGCTCCTTTGCCTCTCTCCTTAAAGGGTCGGTTCCATACCCACAACAGGGCTTTAAGCCTGAAAAGACCCCATCTCGTGAGGTCCTTCTCTGAAATGCTGTGGACTTACCGTGACCCGACCCCGCCACTACTGGCTTGGGGATGCCGGTTGGGTTGGAGGGTAACTGAGACATCGACCTACCTCAATGAATCGTCTCTTCCAAAGACGGGAGCGCTTCCGTAACCGCCGCCGATTCGTTGACCCCGCGGTTCCCCATGTTCCGTCAATTCCAGCGGGACTTTCAGAATGAGTTCGCTTCCTCTCTCATACCGCCTGCGACATCCATCGCATTCATCCGCAATGCCGTGCAAAGGCGAAGAGGCGACGCACCGTCATGGACAGGCATGCACATTCGAAAGCGAAGCTTATCAGCCTTTCAGCGGGGAATAATGATCCCCAAAGGTTGTGTACTATTCTATTCAAGAGCCTGGAGAATAGATGATATGCGAACCCGGTGCAACTGTTTTCTGCGTTTTTGACATCTTTATTGCCGGTATCCATGGCGTGCTTCCTTTGGTCATCCGTACACCGTTCGCCGGTATACTACCGTGAAGATCGAATCCCGAAATCCCGCGGCCGACAGGCGCATCGGCCCGCTTGCGCCCCGTCCGGGGCACACGCAAGAAGCCACCGGCATGGCAGAGCCCCCTGCACCGACCGCCCCTGCACCGACCGTCGGTCTTGCGGGCAGCGTTCCCCGCAACACCGGAGAGGAAGGAAGAATTCCCGGCTCGCACGGAATCGCCCGGACATACCGGTTACCCTTGCGGCTTCGGCCGATTTGCGCTTTCCGGCGCCGGCAACGTCAACCGGGGTAGGGCCGGCGTAAAACCGCCCAACCGGGGTTGAACCGCCCAACCGCAACCGGGCAACCGACGGCAACCGGGGTCCGCAGTCGGGGTCGGGCCGAGCCACGACCTTGAGATGATGTGAGATGATCGAAGAGAAGAGGGCATTTTCCGTCTTAGCGGGGCGTTTCTGATGACAAAACGCTGCTTCCAAGCTTTCGACAACCGCAACGGTTGACTCCGATGGAAGCTTTTGCCCGTCCATTGCGGCGCCGGCAGGAGACAGCCTCTCCATCGGCGTCTCCGACGGGGCGGGAGACTCTTTCCCGGATTCATCGCTCGACGCGCCCGTCCGCGACCGCGGCGGCGCAAAGCGTTCCCGGAGCACAAAGAAGACTTTCTCTGTCGATGATTGACATTGCACCGAGCATTCCAATCCAGTTTGGGGCTCCAATCCAATTGTGGGTAGTCCAATCCAATCAGCACTCCAATCCAACCAGCATTCAAATCTGTATGTTGACATGCATGAATGCCTTGATTAGAACGATTCCGTGGACGATTCTTCCGGACCAAAGGCAATGCCTTTCAAATAAGCCGACTACCGTCGCCCCCACGAAAGTGGGGGGCCGGAAAGCCTCGTAAGATCTGGATTCCCGCTTAAAGCATGCGGGAATGACGGGTGAGGGGCCGGCCCGAATGGGTTATCCGAGGCGCCCGCTGAGCAATGCTCCCTTATTTGAAAGGTATTGGGAATAAAGGGACAAAGGCCCGAACGCCGAACGGCGCGTGTCCGGGTCCGTGGAGGAACACCGCCGTTCCCGATGGGCGTCGCCGGGACGAACATCACCGTCAATCTCACAGAAATCTCACGCCCGGACCGGATGGATGGAAGGGATGGAACCATGACCGACAAGAAAGTGTCCTGTATGGAGAAGGAAGTTTCCCGTATGGAACGGTCGAAGGCGCAATACACGAATCCGAATTGCCCCGGACATCCCGGCCCGGTGGCCGGGGAAGCAAGCATGAAAATCCTGCTGTATTGAACTTAGTCGATATGCACGGAATTTTCAGAGATTTTGGGGCCTTTGCAGGCCGAAAGCCAGGGTTTGGCGGCACATAAGAGCGCCGTGAACAGATCATAAAAGCATCGCAAAAGTGTCATACGATCCGCATGGATGCCGGGTTTGCGGGCGCAAAAAGATTTTTTTGAACATGCCGCTCAGCGAGCATGTATCAAAAGGAGTCAAATCACACGAAGACAAGAAGAATTTGTCTCCAACACATTGCCGACCCGGGCCGGCAGCGCATCCGCAACCGGGGCCCAACCGGGACCGGCAATGCATCCGCAAATCCTTTCAGAGACTTCTCGGTCGATCCGGTAAATATGAGGGCGCCGGAATGGCGGCTCGCCATCCGCAAAAAGATTGTTGAGCGTCACGGCGGCTCTATTACGGCCGGAAACGCCTTGGGGCGGGGATCGACATTCATCGTCACACTTCCCATTGGATGAGGATCATGCCCGTGTTTTCATCGATTCACCCTCTCACCGGTCTTTCCATTCCACGATGGGGAAAACCCGACATCGACTCTGTTGGCGAACCCCGCGAACAAAAATAGCGGGAGCCGAATTTGAGGTGGAGAGGCGCACCATTGATTCCATCTTGGCTTCATCTTTGCATCTATCTAAAATCACTATAATAATAGAGGCAAACAAGAAGTGCGTGGTGAGAAACGCGGAGAGAGTCAATGGGAATTGAGAATACGGCAGAAATCAAAGTCTATGAACGGACAACCAGCATCATGAGGGAGAGCGGGACTTCCGGAGGGTTCACGGTGCCTTCCGTGCTCATCGTTGAAGATAGTTCGATTTTGCGCTACCTGCTCAAAGAGACTATCCAGTGTGATTTTCCCGAAGCGCATGTCATGGAGGCGGAAAACGGCGTAACCTGCTTCAGATGATGGACTCCCATACTCCCGACCTGATCTTCATGGATATCGATTTGGGAAGGGGGAAAAACGGCCTTCAACTCACCGGCGACATCAAGGCCGCCTATCCGGAAGTGCTTATCGCCATGATGACCGGCTGCGATGAGTCCGAATACCGGGAAAGAGCGGCGGCGGTGGGGGCGGATTTTTTCTTGAGCAAGAACGCCTGCCATAGTGGAAATAGTACATCCCTCATAAGCGCCGTTATTGAAAAACGGAATTCCGTGTCCTCAAACCAGGACGCCTGAATGGGAAAAGCGGTTTCGGGATTCGCCGACAAAGGCGTTATTCTTGCTACTTGTGCGGTATTGTAGAATGACGTAAGATTATGTCATCAAAAAGCAAATGCTGTTGGCGAATGGCCCGGGCCACTGGCCGGCGCATGTTTGCGGGCCCGGCGCGGGCGAGGGAAGGGCGCTCGGTTTTTGGGAAGAGAGGTGAGCATGAAGAAAGTGGTCTGTCTGGTTATTTTGGCGGTTACGCTGCTCCTTACGATCGTTTTGTCGGGTGACGCCGGATGGGCCCACAGAGGCTGGCGGGGACCTCGGATCTACTGGCATTTCCCGATAGTCTTCGGAGTTCCCTGGTTCTATCCGTTCTACCCGTACAGGACTCCGCCGCCGGTCGTTCAACAGCCTCCGGCGTATCTGCGGGCGCAGCCGCAACCAACCGATTACTGGTACTACTGCAGAAACCCCGAAGGGTACTACCCGTACGTCAGAGAGTGTCCGGGGGGGTGGATGAGAGTGGTTCCCGACATTCCCCGCTGACTTCCATGATCCGGTGGGGACACAAGACTTACATACTCATTCAGACGAAAAGAGGAGTACAGATGTGATGAACCATACGCGGACTGTTTTGTCATTTCTCGTAGTGGTGCTGCTTGCCGGATGCGCCACGGTTCCGGCGGGGCCGAGCGTCATGGTGATGCCGGGAGCAGGGAAGTCTTTCGAGGCATTTCAGACCGATGACTATGTCTGTCGTCAGTGGGCGGCGCAGCAGGCCGGGGTTTCGTCGGATGTCGCTTCCAACCAGAGCCTTTTTAGTGGAGCGGCGCTTGGGACCCTGGCGGGTGCGGGACTCGGCGCCGCCATCGGCGCGGCCACGGGCGACCCGGCTGCCGGAGCCGCTATCGGGGCCGCGACCGGACTCGTCGGCGGAACCGCCATGGGATCCGGTTCCGCATACGAAAGCGGAGCGACCGCCCAGCAGCGGTACGATATCGCCTATCAACAGTGCATGATGACCAAGGGGAACGATATCCCCGGCATGCGGCGGCCCGTGCCTCCTCCTCCGCCGCCTCCGGGCTCGGCGTACCCCCCGCCTGCTTACGGGTCGCCGTCCACTTCGTCGTACGGCGCGCCGTCTTACAACAGCACGCCGTCATACGGCTATCCGGCGCCGCCCCCCTATTGATCCGCTCCTGTTGATCCGCCGTGTGTAAGCAAACTCTGCATTGCATGTGAACCCTGCTACATGAACGCTTACTTGCCCGTTGCCGCAGGCTCTGCCCGGCAACGGGCAAAATCGGAAAGACGACCCGGCCCGGCCGGCCCGCGCTTCCGCGCAAATCCGATCTAACGCGACCATGCGGAAAAACCGATACCGCGGGAGTATGGAAAGACGGGAATGAACGAATGGACCGCGGTCATTTGCCCGCTTCCGACTTTCTCGACCACTGGCGGATGAGCAGGACTTCCTTTTCCGGAATCCCGAGCGAGAGCAGGAACTCGTGGTGGGATTGAGGCGCTCTTTGCTCGAACTCCGCGTGCCACCGGTCCATGCCTTTCTCGTCCATGCCCGCCGCGCGAAGCATCTCGATCCACATCTCCTTGTCCACTTTCGGCTGCCCGTCCCGCGACGCCACGCCCTTGAGCATGCCGGAGAGCAGCCCCTGCCGGGCTTTGAGATCGAGAATCTCGTCGCCCACCTCCTTCAGCCGCCTTTCGAGGAGGTCTGTAATGGATTCGCCTTCCTGGAAACTCGAGGACAGTATGTTCCGGATGTCCTGGAGTGACAGGCTCGCCCGGCGGAGACCGCAGATCCGCTCGAGCCGCTTTACGTCCTCTTCCGTATAGACCCGGTAGCCGGACGGCGTCCGGCCGGAAGGCGGGAGGAGTCCGATCCGGTCGTAGTAGAGGAGCGTGCTCCGGGATAGCCCAAAGGAACGGGCAAGCTTCGATATGGTGTACTCGCGCATGGTTTTGACACCAGTTGATAAATCGATGATAAGCCGATCCCCGTCTCCCCGCTCCCCGCTCCCCGCCTACGCGGGGACAAGCTTCGCGGGGGCGGCGTCGGTTCGACGACATCGGCGCATTCAGGCCCCCATCACGACCGCGGTCCGCGATCATGATGGAGGCGGTCTACCTGCTTTTCTCACTCGCCCGAGACTCTACTCGCTTTGCGAGACCCCTTCACTCCGTCTTCTACCGGCTCTTCGCCCGGATTCCCTCGATCTCCTCGGCGGGAAGATCGAGCCACTCCAGAAAGCTCCGGTGCGCGGCGGGGTGGCGGGATTCAAATATGCGATGCCACTTCATCATCGTCTCGTCATCGAGTCCTATTTCACGAAACATCGCCACCCATTCCTTCACCGATACCTCATTTTGCATTGCCTGACTCCTTCTTTCAACATGGTTTTCGGATATGTCACGGCCATGACGATACAGGAGATAAACTGTGAAGCTGTGGACGGGTCAAGGGAAAAAAGCGGGAAAGACCATCATTGTGATTGGGCGGACGGTCGGGACCGAATCCGTTGCTCGTATACCGCCGCGGTTCCGGTTCCGGGCATCCCGCCTTCCGTTCGTTCTGCTCTCGCTTCCGTTATGAAAACAGCGGCCGAAAACGGCTCAACCGGGAGCGGTCGGGAGGCGTCCGCCCGCTGAAGAAGCCGCAGGCGCGGTAGTAGCGCAGATCGTCGATCCAGGTCCGGAAGAAACGGCCGTCCCGCTTCATTTTGTCGAGCAGTCCCAGGGGGGCGGAGCGTATCTGCCGAACGGGTCCCAGGAGTTCGGAGGGATCTCGAAAGCACTCCCAGTCACACTGGCGGCAGTCCGGTTTCGCGTCGGCGACCGGCAGGCGCAAATCCCAGAATTTTCCCAGCGCTTCGTTGCCGCGATACCCGCAGGGATAGGTGTTGCCGTCGCTTGCATCCACGTAGAAGAAATCGATCCCTCCCAGGCAGGGATAGGGCAAATCGTTCGGATTGCCGTAGTATCCGTGTAAGGCGTAAAGCGAACTCAGGGGGGAGAATATGCGTATCCGCGACCGAAACTCCGGGATCACGTCCATGAGCGCCTTGAACAGCAGGGCCTTCTCCTGGTTGCTGAATCGCACGACCCGGCTGGTGGAAGTCGCCCGGTAGACGGCTTCCAGGCCATCCGGACTTGCGCATCCGCTCTCCTCGACGCTCATGGGATAACAGGTATTCACAATGGTGAACCCCATCCCGATCACGAAGCGGTAGAATTCCCGGAATGCCTCTTTCATCTTCTCGTGGAACGCCGCGCCGGAGAAACCGTTCGAACCGCCGGCGCCGCCTTCCGGACCTTCGCTGCCCGCATCCGTTTCCCTGCCGGCGATATTCCTGTTGATTCCAAGGTTGGCGGTCGGATAGACGCCGTACTCCCTGAAGATGGGCAACGCTTTTTCAATTCCCGCCACCACCCCATGAAGTCCCCTCATCTCCTCATGAATGGAGGGAATACAGGAATCAACGCTGATCCAGAAGTTCCTGAGCGGCGTCGCCGCAAGGGTCTCCGCCAGTTTCCTCACCCGTGATTCGAAGCGCGGGCCGGCGGCGCCGGCGAACATGAACCCGTTCGTGCCCGAGCGGATGTACCGGATGCCGGCTTGCCCGGCATAATTGATCAGTTCCGCGAGATCGTCCAGGAGGAGCAGCGGTTCGCCCCCGGTGAACGAAACGATGTCCACTCCGGATTGCGCGGCGTGATCGAGCATGCGTTTGACGTCGTCCTTGGGAAGCGTGGAGCGCGCAAACGATTCCGTTACGCGCATCCCGCATTGCGGGCACCGCGCGTTACACCGGTCCGTGAGCTGAATGACTAACTGTCTGCAACGTAACATGGGAGGCCCTCCACACCCCTGATCCCCCGACCCGGTCGGGCAAGGCCGGTCACTATGGATTGCATCGCCTTTCCAGTTGATGGTTGAATCCCGATAAGAGAAATCGGCCGCATGGAACCCGCGAGAACCCGTGAGAGGTTACGGGCGGCTACGGCTCGTTCGGATGTCCATATGGCGGCGCCGGAGTCACTGCCCGCGCCCGCGGAGTGGCCTGCTCGCCGGGAGCGGATTCTTCGGCAAGCAGAATGTAGCGGTAAATGTATACCGACACCGGCGCTCCGAGCAGCACTCCCCAGATTCCGAAGAGGCTGTGTCCGATGTACAGGATAATGAGCGTAAGGACCGGATTGATTTTGAGAACGGCTGAGAAGATGTTCGGATTCAGAAAGTAGGTCTCGACGAGGTGCACTATGGTGAGCATGCCCGCCGCCTTCAAGGCGAGGACCCACCCCTGGATGTTGAATCCCAGCAGGAGAATCGGCGCCGACGAGATGAATATCCCCAGAACCGGTATCAGTCCGGCGAAAAAGACGATCACGGACAGCAGGGCCACGGGCTGAATCTGTAACAGCCACAAGCCGAGTGCGGTCAGAGAGGTGTTGACCACGGCGATGAAGACCTGGGCTTGAAAGGTCGCCCCCACCACCATTGCAAACCTCGCAACGCTGCCTGCCATTTCCTCATAGACGTATCGGAAGCGCGTACGGCTGAGTTCACGCGTTTTTGCGCTCAGGTTCGGCAGGTCGAACAGAATGAGGAAGCTGAACAGCGTTCCGAGAAAGAAGTACGTGACATACTGACTTACATGGTCGAGGACCGTGACGGCGACCCTTACCAGCGCATCCCTGTTCATGCCCAGAATGTTGTTGATATCGAGCGCTTCCTTGACGCCGTAAACCACCGGCGCGATGTAGGAATGGCCTTCGGCCAGCGCGTCGAGCCACCGGTGCAAAGCGTCGAAGGATTCAGGCAACTGCTTGAAGAAGATCCTGGTCTCGGAAGCCATGCGGGGCATCACCAGCGAGAGCACCCCCACCACTATGCACAGGAAGACGACGTATACCGATACCAGGATCAATCGTCGGGGTATCGGGGCGCGCCGTTCCAGGAATTCGATGATGTTGTTGAATATGAAACAGATGATGAACGTGGTGATTACGAGGCCGAAAAGCTTGCGGACGAGAAACAGCAGCATGAAGAAAGCGGCCCAGACGGCGACTCTCTTGTTGGTGCAAATGGTTTGATGAAGATCCAAAGCCATATCGGCGTTACAACCCCATTACGACCCCGCGAAACAGCATGGCGGAATCACAGCTTCTCTGATGACGGCCAATCCGGGCAGGCCCATGGGAGAATAGAATCACGCGGGAGGTTAGTACAAGCATCGTGGTAAGTCCAGCAAAACGCTCGCTGAATACCTACACCCGCCGGGGGCGGACGGGGGAGCGGGTCCGCGGGGATGCGCCGTCAAAGCAACAGCGAGCGCTTTTTGCTCCTGGATTCGTTTTCCGCCGTAATGCGTATGGCCCGCTTGCCGCTCACCGGGCATTCGTGTTCGCAGACGCCGCAGCCGATGCAGCGGGCGGGGTCCACCTGGGGGCGCTGCAGCCGGACCTGGATTTCCACGGCCGCCCCGGGGGCGGGGGGCGGGACTTCCCGGGACTGGTCGGCCGCCACGGTAATGGTTCGCTCCGTATTGGATGCGATGAGCTTCCCGCGTCTTCCTCCGTCCGTTTCCCCGGAGATCTTGACGAAGTAGTCCCCGGTCGAGAGCGCCCCCGGCTTGAAGGCGGCCCCCTTCAATTCCAGGGTCGTGGGGCCGCTCTTCGCCGCCGTCACCACCCCGTCCCGGATGGTGACGAAGTGCTCCCGCGCGAAGATGGCCTTGGGGCTCACCGGGCAGTTCTCCTGGCACACGATGCAGGGGCGGTCCATGGCCCAGGGCAGGCATCGCCCGTGGTCGACGAATGCGGTCCCCATGCGGAGTGGGCCGTTTGCGGCAAATGCGCCGCGCCCCAGTTTTTCCTCCGGGCCGAGCGGACGGATGGCGGCGGTGGGACACACGCGCCCGCAGGCGATGCAGTTGAGCTGGCAGCCGCTCGTGCCGATACGGAAATTCAAAACGGGGGTCCACAGTCCTTCCGCTCCGGCCTCCATCCCGGCGGGCTGAATCACGTTGGTGGGGCAAACGCGCATGCACAGCCCGCACTTGATGCAGCGCGCGAGGAATTCCTCCTCGGGGAGCGAGCCCG
>CAYOVG010000289.1:0-9450 GCA_964407285.1 uncultured Syntrophobacteraceae bacterium | reverse complement strand
GCAAATCTACACGCCGCTTCTAACTGGCAGCTGCGACTCGTGCAATCCTTTCATCGTCTGTCTCGCCATGTTGTATTCCATGTATAGTGTCCCGGTCCTTCCGCTTCTTTGCTTGGCGACTATCACCTGGTACTCCCAGGGCGAAGCGTCTCTGTTGTATAGAATCGGTCTGTAAAGGAACAACACGACATCGGCGCTGTGCTCTATCGTCCCCGATTCCCTCAGATTAGAGAGCCTGGGGATCCCCCTGTCGTTCTTCGAGACCTCTCTGTTCAGCTGAGACCCGATTATTATGGGCACGCGTATCTCCATCGCAAGAGCCTTGAGAGAACCCATTATTTCGGCGATCTCCATGTCTTTTGTCGCTTTTCCGGGGCAGCTTACAAGCTGAAGATAATCGATGAAGAAAACATCGAATTTGTGCAACTGGTTCATGAGTTTAATACCCGCAATCATCTTATTGATCGATCTCTCTCCGCTGTCACAGAAGAACAAGTTCTGATTGGCCGTATCGTCTATACTCGCAAGAAGCCTTTTCCTGTCCTTTTCGCTGAGCTTATCCGATTCCGCGCTCAGGTTGACATCGAAGTCTTTCTGGTGGATTCTGTCTTTCAGGTCCACGACATCTACCTCGAGCGAAATATAGCCCACAGTCTTTCCAAACCTCGACCAGTGAGAAGCGGCGTTTATCATGAAAGCAGTCTTGCCGGTTCCGGTCTCACCCGCGACTACCACGAGCTCCTTTCCCCTCAGGCTGTTGAGGACATCCTCGAAAAACGCGAACGGCCAGTACAGTCTCTTGCTCTCATTGTTCCACAGATCGAGATGAGACTGCTTTTGAAGCTCGTTGGCCTCCTTCGTGCTTATGTAATTGAATGCCGATTCCTCTTTGCAGAAGTCATTGATTCTCTGCTGCACTTGCTCTACATCGATCTGGTGTTTCTTGAGTTTACCTGAGAGTTCGTCGATCAGCAGCTGAAACCTGTCTCTCTTGACCGCTTCCTTGAACTCGTCGATAAGGCGGGAAGCATTGGTCTCGAGAAGATACTCTCCCACAGGTAGAGAAGAGCTTCCCAGCGCATCGTGAACAAGCTTCATAAGACTCGCCCTCTCCATAGTTCTGTTATCGCAGATAATCTTGAACACCTCACGGGACTGCTTGGAGAGATAATTGGAGTCGATCTCATCGAGTCTGTATCTTATCTCTTCGTATTCTATGAAGGCCTCCAGAAGAGAGCTCTCACCAGCTGAATCAAGCGGATACATCGGCCAGCACCTTCCTTCCCATGAAGACATCGTCATCGAACTCCTTCATAAACCTATACCAGAGAAAGTCCTCTTTCAACAGCGAGAAGATGTACTTCTTTCTGTCGGTTGCCCGCTCGATCGCCTCGTTCATGTTCTCCAAAAGCCATAGCCTGAAGTGCCAGTCTAGCTCTCTTGGAGCGTCCTTGAAAAGAGCGGCGGCGATTTTGAACTCATCATCTACGCCGTACTCATCTCTGAGGAGTCGAGCCGCCTCCTTGATGCAATCGTTTTTACTCATAGCTGATAACTCAGCTTTCGCGTCTTCGCGATACGAAGTATCTATATTAGTTAAATCATTACTTAGTAGTGGCGGGTTTACCGGCTCCGGTGAAACCGTATGCGGTAGATCCGTCTGCGGTTCAACATCGCTCAGCTCGGGGGTTTCAAAGACATAATACCTGACCCCGGCAAACTTCCCATTTTTGCTCCTCACCCTCTCCTTCTTGATATAACCCGCCCTCTCGAGCTCATCGATCCCGCTCCTTATACTATCCTTTCCATCGCTGAAATGCTCGGAAAGCTCCGAGAGATGTATCTCCCAGTCGTCGGGTTTTGAAAGGAGATAACTCAGCAAACCCTTAGCCCTGCAAGAGAGAGACGGGTCCTGCAGAAACTGCTTGTCAAGAATAACGAAGTTGCATGTCTTCTTTATCCTGAGGATAGACTTCTCAGTCCTCCTATTACAGTTCGAGGCTTTCAATGAGCTCCCTCCTTTTCGCTTCTGCGTCTGAATAGGAGAGAGGATACTCCCTGTAGATTTCCTGGAGCTGCCTGTGGTACTCTCTGTAGTCTTCCTCAGATGTTACATGCTTGAAGTCTTTCGATACAGAACCCGCGTGCCTTTTTGTGCTAGAATTTCCCTGTGTAGAATATCTTTCGTTTTTTCTGGGATCTCTTGCCGGAGATCCTTTTTCTTTTTCTCCCAAATCGTTGCCTCCTTTTATTTACTCTCAGTATCTATAAACTCATAGTTTACTTTAACTATAGAAAAGATAAAACACCGTTATTACAGGCGTCACATAAGAGTATAACTCTATAAGTAATACATGTCAAGCATATATGGAGATATTTATAACACATATAGCCTGCTCATTGTATTTCATATGCAATAATGCTAGAATTAGAGGGGTGATAAAAATGATTGACTTTGCGGCAAGACTCGATGAAATAATGAAAAAGAGAGGCCTGACACAGGTGGCGCTCTCGAAGCTGACGGGAATAGCGCAGACTACGATTTCTCAGTACCTCAGTAGAAAGCGGAATCCGACAGTCGATGTGCTGCTCAGATTCTCGAGGGGTCTGGGCGTATCTGCCGACTACCTTCTTGGTGTCATAGACGAGAAAGAAGAACAGGTAAGAAGGATGGCCCAGAACCCTCTCTCAAAGAAGATACCTGTCATAGACGACTTCATGCTCGACAAGAACGGAGTGGAACAGGGGACTATGATACTCGACCTGGTCATCCCCCAGGACAGAGAGGCGGACTTCGCAGTCGTAGTCAAAAAGGGAATGTCGATGATAGATGAACTCTCAGAGGGAGATATCGCGATAATAAGGCGCTCGCGTGAAGCCGTAGAAGGATTCAAAAGCCTTCTTGCCAAGAAGGGAGAAGAAGTTTATATAGGAATGTATCGCGAAGCGAAAGATCCCCGCGACGGACGGACAAATGTCGTGCTTCTCTCGGAGGACTCGACGACCGGAATGCTTATCTTGCCGACTTCATGGATGCGCGACTGGGTGCATGTCGGGATCCTGGCGGCCACTCTCACTTTCGCGGAAAATCCTTTTGAGAGGGCACCAGAGTAGAGCTGACCGCCTTTGGTTTTTAGAAATGCGAAAACTCCTACCTGAAATCTACGCTTAACTCAACCTCACAAGAATTGGCAGTTTCCTGGCCTACATCTACAACAAGATTCACAACCGCAGGCCCTATTCTCTACGACGCGATGTTGGCGTAGTAGGGTGAGGGCACCGTTGGGTACGCCCGGAACACATGGACGAAAACCGCCTCTGTCCTGTCACTTACGTCTTCAACTGAATAGATTTCCGGCAATCCGTTTTGGTCGCTATAGAGATAGTTGCGAATAGTCAGGCGAACGGCATCCCGGGTAGCCTCCTTATCGCGCCAATGATCAATCCGCAGTTTCTCCGCCTTGAGTGTTTTGAGCAAGTCCACGGCAACCTCTTTGATACGCTCGATATCGCCGGGAGTCAGATCAGGTTTTTTCAGCAAATCAAACACAGCAAGACTTTCCTCATCAAGTCCCTCACGTATAGCGCGGCTTTCTTCCTTATCCATCGCATCCACAAATAGCAAGAGCGCTTCAAAAGTTTTTTCGATGGTTACCCGATCCTTCTCGCGGTTATATTCGGCCACAATTTCCTCGTAATGTTTCTGGAAATCTGTGCGCAAAGGATTCTGCTGGAGCAGACGTTGCAGGCGTTTTTCGATGGCAGTCTTAAGATTCTGCACAGTGGTACGCTTGACCGGACTGCGCTCGAACTCCCGGCGCAGGCGTTCGAAGTCGATCCTGCTGATGTCGTAGGTGCCGGTACCGTTTTCTGGCGCTTCTTCCCTAACCTCGATGGCGTCATCCACTAACTGGTGCAGCTGGCTGATGATACCGGTGATATCTGCCTGCTCACGGTCCTGTTGCAGGCTCTTGTAGACGATGTTGATGGCATCGAAGTCGCCACGGCAATCATTGATACCTTCGATGGTGATGCAGGCTTTGAATTTCGAAAACACCGCCCGGCACATCACCTCAAAGCGTTTTCTCGTCTCGTCGTTTTCGTTCGCAGCCTCCTTGGCCGCGATAATCGACGCATTCCTGGCAAAACCCGTTTGTTCTATGATCTCATCCAGAGACGCGCTTCGTTCCTCCAGAAATGCCCGGATAAAGGCAATCGCTTCATGAAGATCGGCCAGCAATTCCTCCTCGGGCTTGGCCGGTTCGATTTCGCTGCCGGTGCCATCGCGACCGATATCGCCCGTTCCAGCAAAAGTGGCCAGCGCCCAGCGCAGGTTTTTCAGGATGCCGCAGTAATCGACTATCATCCCGTTGTTCTTTCCCTCGTTGACCCGGTTCGCCCGGGCGATGGCCTGCATAAGCGTGTGCGCCTTGAGCGGCTTGTCGAGGTAGAGGGTTGAAAGACTCGGCACGTCAAAGCCGGTCAACCACATGGCGCAGACGATGGCGATGCGAAACGGGTGTTGCTCGTCCTTGAACGCATCGTCAAGAGCCAGCCGCTGCATGCTCCGATACTGAGGCTGTTTCCGCATGGCCTCAGGAAGGTCGATGCCTTCCTTGATCAGGCGGCGGTGCGGGGTGATATCAAGCTCCCATTTGCGGAACTTCTCGACCTCGCCCTGTTCCTCGCTGACCACGACCGCCATTTGCGTCTGGCGCATCCACTCGATTTGGCGTCGCCGGTACTGTTCTTCCTGCTCGTCCGTGGCCTGGGGTAACTGCGATTCAAGCTCCTTGATTCTCTCGTTCCAATAGAATTCGATCAGTTTGTACATGCGGACGCAAGTGATCTTGTCAATGCAGACCAGCATCGCCTTACCGGTTTCCCACGCCGTGGAATAATGGCGCACAAAATCACGGGCCACCTGGTCGAGGCGTTTCCCGGCTGTGATGATGTGATAGTCACGCTTGAGCTCCTGCTCCAGGCGCTGCTCCACATCGATATTGTCCGTCTCCAGTTCCTCCAGCTTCTCAGCGATCCGGTCGTTCAGGTCGCCGACCGCCACACCGAGCTTGTCGCCACGCGCGTCGTAGTAGAGCGGTACTGTGGCTTTATCCTCCACGGCACGCTGAAAATCATAGGTAGAAACATAATCGCCGAACACCCGCCGGGTGATCTCGTCGTCCTTAAAGAGCGGTGTGCCGGTGAAGCCGATATAGCTTGCATTCGGCAGGGCGTTACGCATGTTGAGTGCCAATGTGCCGTACTGGGTTCGGTGGGCCTCGTCTGTTATGACGATGAGGTCGTCGCGTTGGGAGTAGGCCTCCCCTTCACCAACTGTATGATTGAATTTCTGTATCAGCGAGAAGACATGTGACTTGTGCTGGGCAAGCAACGCGGCAAGATGCTCGCCACTCGACGACCGGCACGGGTCGCGGTCGTTGTCCACTACGCCGCACCCGGCAAAGGTCTTATAGATTTGCGTGTCCAGATCTTCTCGGTCAGTGAGGATCAGAAAGGTGAAATTGCCACCCAGTTTGCGATGCACCTTACGGGTGAAAAAGACCATCGAATAGCTCTTGCCCGAGCCCTGGGTATGCCAGAACACCCCCAGCTTGCCCTTTCTGATCTTCCTGTCGTGCACCGCCTCGATGGCCCGGTTTACGCCCAGGAACTGGTGATTGCGGGCCAGAATCTTCCTCGGCTCCCCGGCCGAGTCGTCGAAGACGATAAAATTCTCCACCAGGTCCATGAAATTAGCTTTCGCACATACGCCCTTGAGCAATGTCTCCATGGCCACAACGCCAGACTGATCCTCAGCCAACCGTTTCCACTCGTGAAAATGTTCGAAACGACTTGTAATCGAACCTAATTTGGCATCCACCCCGTTGGCCAGCACAACAAAAGCGTTATGATTAAACAGATGCGGGACGGTGTCTTTGTAGTCCAGAAAGTTCCGCTCATAAGCGGCGCGGATATCCTTACTGACGTTCTTCAACTCCATAAACAACAGTGGCATACCGTTAACAAAGCCTACGATGTCCGCCCGGCGACGGTAGAGATCTCCGCGCACCCACATCTCCCGCACGCAGAGGAAATGGTTATTTTCGGGATTATCGAAGTCGAAGACCCGCAAGCGCTGGCGCACCCGTTCACCCCTGGCGTTGTGAAAGGTAACCTGTACCCCGTCCTTGATCAGATCGTGCTTTTCGTGGTTGGTAGCGGTCATGGTTTGCGAGGCTGAAACCGCTATGATCTGACTGACGGCGTCTTCATAGGCCGGGGCGGGCAGGCAGGGGTTGAGCTCCTCGATCTTGGCGCGCAGGGTGCGGGTCAACACCACCTCACGATCGGATTTCCGGCCCAGCAGACTGTCCGGTCCGAAATCCTCGTTATTATAGGCATACACCGACTCCCAGCCGAGCTCTTGCTCTAAATACTCGGCGGTCGTCTGCTGGACTAGGGTATCTTCATTGTAGGGGGAGGGAGTCATTCAATGACCTCCCAGTGACCGGTTTTTTTGGAACCGATCCGGCGGATGCGGTTTTGTTGTTTAAGCTTCTGAATATTGCGTTTTATCGTTGCCTCACTCACTTCGAGCCGCTCGGCCAGTGTTGCATAGCTCGCTGAAGGCTCCGTACGCAATGCATTTAAAAGGTCATTTATCCGGTCAGAATGACCGGATAAACCGGCGACTTGACCTGTTAGTGCACCTTTATCCGCTAGATCCAGCTCTTCCAAGGGTTTGCGATGAATCGTGGCGGTGAACAAGCAGCCATCGCGATCATCTATAAAGTCTATGGCCGGCCACTTTTCCAGCGCCCTCTTTATTCCCGAACCCAGACCGTGGTAGGGCAGCAGCCCCTTTGCTACATAGGAAACCAGGATCGGGTTGCGGATATTGGAGTTTCCAGTCCGGATCTTCTCTACTGTCAGGTTATTGGGCAGATGGCCTGGGCTGATTATCTCGATGCGGTTGTCGAAGACAAACAGGCGAATCGGCGCGCTGACCAGATAATCTCGGTGGACCAGGGCATTGACCAGCAGCTCCTCGAAAACCTCCTCGGGAATCTCCGGCAATCCCGGCGCGTTCACTCCGCGACCGGCCTGCACCTTGTGCAAGTTGCGCATGACAAAGGCCAGCACACCCTCGAAGAGTTTCGGCAGCGGCCCGGAAAAGTCCTCGGTGTCGAGGTAGTCGGTAGCGTGGATTTTATTGCCAGGGTAGCGAATCGCCTTGACCACGAATTGCGGCACAATCCATTCCGGCCGCTCGGCGAACATCAGCACCCCGGCCAGGTTCAGCCTGCCATCGTCGGTAGCCAGATTCATGTTTTGTAGCAGGCGGGTCAACTCGTCGGGGGAATCGGGATACTCCTGTTTGTAAACATCACGCAGAAAATCGCGGAAACGCAGCTTGTCCAGCTTGTCGATTCCCGCCCTGGTGGGCAGCTCGTCGGCGTGGAACTGGTTGGTGAACTGAAACAGGCGGCGCAGCTCCTCCTTGGAGTTCACCCGCCGCTTGTCGGCCCCGGCCTTGAGCCAGATCACCCCGTTCTTGTCGAAATAGGGTCTGTCGATCCCATTGGGTACCGTCAGCACGATGACGATGCGGCCATTTTCAAGCGCTACGTTCTCGGTCTGCACCGCCAGCGGGCTGCGCACCAGATGGCTGGCAGCATTGCTGATAAGCTGATTGATGCGGGCCACATCATGCACTGAAAGTCCCGGTGTCGAACCATCGTCCGCCACGCCGATAAAGATGGTGCCACCATTGGTGTTGGCAAAAGCCGCCATCTCAGAGGCTAGCGACTCGGCGTTTTTCACGTCCGCTTTGAACTGGCGGGTGGAGTCTTCGCCAAGGAAGATCTGGGAGAAAAGGGATTGGAGGGTCATGGCACGTTCCTCCGTTTGGCAGTGCGCACGCGGTAAAGGCGCTCGGTGAAGCCGCCCTCTTTTTCGAAATCTTGCGCCAACCGCTCGACCTGGCGGTCGAGGAGCGAACAGGCCACAGTCAATAGCACCAGCGCAGCGTTGGCGGAAAACTCGGGGTAAGTCTTGATGGACAGGGTAGACGCTGTGGACTCCGTGGACGATTCAGCCTTTTGTCCACGCTGTCCAATCTGTCCACAAAGTCCACTTTTCTTCACCACCTCCACCACCCACGCCGCCACCTCGTCAGCGGTCTGGCACCGCCGGTCAATCAGTTCTTGCCGGAGCTGGTTCTCCCGCTCCCACTGCGCCAGCCCTCGCTGGCGCAGAAAATCCTCGTAGTCGAGCTTCAGTTCCTCCAGGCTGGCGCGGGCCACCTGGGTGAGCTTGAGTTCGGTCTTTTTCGATGTCGCCGACGCCTGGGAACCCTCGGCGATGTTCTGCACGCCCGACCGCGCCGCCTGCACCATCTGGTCCCGCGTGCGGCTGAATTTATCGATATAGCGGTCGCAAAACCGCACCGTCACGTCGTAGACCAACTGCGCCACCTGAAAGCTTTTCAGCTTCCGGTAACCTCCGTGTTTGGGGATCAGGTCAGACATAAGCCCTCCCTCTTTTACCATGTCCACACAGTCCACTCCGTCCACAAAATCCGAAATGAGATATCTGCCTATCGTGCCAGCTCATTTCCGGCCTCCTGATAAATCGGCGATGGCTGCCTTCAGTACTTGCAGACAGATCTCGGCCGTATGCTGGTCGGGTGTGAATTTAGACGCAAGCTGCTGATAGGGATGGATGTAATTGCGGAAATCCCGCAGTTCATGGCTGAACTTCTTGACATCCAGCTTCAAAGCCCCCAATTCGTGGGCGACGTCGATAAACTTTGCCAGCGACCACTCGTGGAACGGCTTGACCTTGTTCTCCTTGTCCTTCGGCGAACTGCCGGCCTGGTTAAACTCTTTTGGCTTTTCCAAGGCAACGCCAAGTAAGATGCCTTCCAGGATGCTTCCACACAGAAATATTGTCGCCAGCGGAGCAGATACCAGACATTGCTGCGCCTCCGTCAAACGGGACTCCAACACCGGCACCAAATAGGGATCGACGGAAAGGTTCTTGATGGAGATGTTCTGATATTGCCGATGCAGGAATTCTTGCTCGGTTACCACCGGATCAGGCTCTTTGCCAGTCAGCCGGGCAACAATGTGTGCAGCCTGTTCGTATTGTGAAGAGTCTTTTGTCTGTCCATTACGTGTGGCGTTGTATTGACAGACCTCCAGCAATCCCGCGAGTACCTTGCCGACCAAGGCATCCGGTTCGGTCTCCCAGAACGCCCGCAAACGCCTGGCCTTGGAATCTCCGTTGAAATCGTATTTTGGTGCGTAGATGTCGATATTAGCGGTCTCACGGAAAAACTCGGCAAAGGTGTTGTTTGAGAAGTCGAGTACATAACCGTTCGCCATCCCGAACAGGTCTTCAAAGACCCTTTTCTCAATTGTCTTGAGACTGCTCATACCGCCA
>CAYOVG010000288.1:0-9463 GCA_964407285.1 uncultured Syntrophobacteraceae bacterium | reverse complement strand
GATCGACATCCCTATCGAGAAGCCGCCGGTCGATTCTCCCCTCGAGACTCCACCAACCCGTCCCGTCCCCGAGGGAAGCGAGGGGGGTGTTGAGGGCGCGCCGGAAACCCCGCTCCGGACGAGTGAAACCATCACCCTGTACTTCGAGGTCGAGGACACCGGGCCGGGCATGGACGAAGCCGATCTGAGCACGCTCTTCGAGTCGTTCACTCAGACCGAGACCGGCAGGAGTTCGCAGGAAGGGACCGGCCTGGGGCTTGCCATCAGCCGCCAGTTCGTGAGAATGATGGGTGGGGATATGACCGTGACCAGCGAGAAGGGACGCGGCACGATCTTCAAGTTCGATGTCCGGGTCCAGGTGGCGGACGCAGCCGAGATCAAGTCCCAACAGGCGCCTCATCGAGTCCTGACGGTTGCTCCCGGCCAGCCCCGGTACCGGATTCTGGTCGTGGACGATAAGGAGGACAACCGGCGGCTGCTGGTGAAACTCCTGGGCATGCTCGGTTTCGAAGTGAAAGACGCCGAAAACGGCCTGAGGGCCATCGAGGTGTGGGATGAGTGGGACCCTCACCTGATCTGGATGGATATGCGCATGCCGGTCATGGACGGCTATGAAGCCACCCGCCGCATCAAGTCCACCACCAAGGGGCAGGCGACGGCCATTATCGCCCTTACGGCCAGCACCTTCGAGGAGGAAAAAAAGATCATCCTCTCGCAGGGCTGCGATGACTTCATGCGAAAACCGTTCCGGGAATCCGAACTGCTTGCGATGATGGAAAAGCATATCGGGGTGCGCTTCCTGTACGAGGAAGATGACGACGGGAGCGGGGAAGTTTCGGCGCAAGGGCCCCTGGATCTGACCGCGGCGATGCTCGCGGAATTGCCCGCGGACCTGCTGTCCGACCTCGAGGATGCCGCCGTGCGGGCGAATATGATGCAAATCGAGGAGATAATCGGCGAAATCGGCGGGATTGACAAGAGTGTCGGGGCGGAGCTGAACCGTATGGCGGAGGACTTCGAATACGATAAGATCTTGAACCTGATCCGGGGATCCCGGGAACCGAGGAAATAGGATGAAGAGCAGCAAAGGCAATATTCTGGTGGTGGACGATGCTCCGGCCAATCTGCGTATCCTGTCCACCCTGCTCGGCGAACAGGGCTACACGGTCCGTCCCGTGAAGGACGGCTCTCTGGCGCTCGCCGCAGCCTCCAAGGAACCGCCGGACCTGATACTGCTGGACATAAGAATGCCCGGTCTGGACGGCTACCAGGTTTGCGAGAGGCTCAAGGCCGAAGACCGGACCCGCACCATACCGGTGATATTCATCAGCGCTCAGAGTGAACTGCGGGACAAGATCAAGGCCTTCGCCACGGGTGGAGTAGACTACATCACCAAGCCCTTCGAGGCTGAGGAGGTCCTGGCGCGAGTCGAGACGCACCTGAGCATCCGTAACCTTCAGAAGCGTGTCGAGGAGAAGAACCGCGAACTGGCGGTGGCGCTGCAACAACTCCAGGAGGCTCAAAACCAGCTCGTTCTTCGCGAAAAAATGGCCGCGCTGGGACAACTGGTCGCGGGCATAGCCCATGAGATCAATACCCCTCTCGGGGCCATACGGGCTTCCATCGGCAATATCTCCAGCGCGCTCCAGGCATCCATCCAGCAGTTGCCCCGACTCTTTCAGGAACTCTCGCCGGAACGCCGGGCGGACTTCTTCGCCCTCCTCCGGGCCGCCATGGAAAGCCGGGTGATGCTCTCTTCCAGGGAAGCGAGAAAGATAAAGCGGGAACTCAAGGAAAAGCTGGAAGCCGAAGGGGTCGCCGACGCGGAGTCGGTTGCATCGACCCTCGTCAACATGGGAATCACGGAGGACTTCTCCCGCTTTCTTCCCATGATCAAGGGGGAAAACAGCGGCTTCGTGCTCCGGACCGCCTACAGCCTCTTCATCCAGCAGAGCAACAGCCGGAACATCTCCATGGCCGTGGAACGCGCATCCAAAATAGTCTTTGCGCTCAAGAGCTACGGGCGCTACGACGAGGCCGCCCGCAAATCGCTCGCCGGAATCACCGATGGCGTGGAAATCGTTCTGACCCTCTACCATAACCATCTCAAGCGGGGCATCACGATAAACCGTCGTTACGGCGACGTGCCCGATATCTGGTGTTATCCGGATGAACTCAACCAGGTTTGGACGAACCTGGTCCACAACGCCATTCAGGCCATGGATGGAAACGGAGAGATGGACATAGGCGTTTCGCTGGAAGACGGGCATGTCGTCGTTCGGATTACCGACAGCGGGTGCGGCATTCCCGAGGACATCAAGGAGCGTATCTTCGAACCCTTCTTCACCACGAAGTCTTCCGGTGAAGGCAGCGGATTGGGGCTGGATATCGTAAAAAGGATCATCGACCGGCACCGGGGCCGTATCGAAGTGGAAAGCGCACCGGGGAAAACGACCTTCAGCGTGTTTCTGCCCGTCGATGTCGCAGAGGCATAGAGAATCGAGCCATGGCCAAAAGAGTGATACTGTGCGTGGATGATGAAGGGATTGTCCTGAACAGCCTCAGGGACCAGTTGATGAGGCACTTCGGGGATAAGTACGTCTATGAGTGCGCGGAGAGCGCGGACGAGGCGCTGGAGGTCATCGACGACCTCAGCGCCGGGGAGGCCGATATCCTTCTGATCGTATCGGACTGGCTCATGCCCGGAATGAAGGGCGATGAATTCCTCATTCGGGTGCACCGAAGATTTCCCGGGATCGTCAAGATCATGCTGACCGGACATGCCGACGAAAACGCCGTCAGGCGGGCGCGGAAGGAAGCCGCTCTCCATCGCTGTCTGCCGAAACCCTGGTCGGAAGAGGACCTGATAGAGGCCCTCACATCCGGGGAGCTGAGCCGAACGTTATGAAGAAACCGACGATTCTGTGCGTGGACGACGAAATGTCGATTCTTACGGGACTGCGGGACGAACTGATCCGATACCTCGGCGACGGCGTCAACATAGAAATCGCGGAAAGCGCGGAAGAAGCCCTCGATGTGCTCGATGAGTTGTCCTCGGAGGGGGGAGAGGTCCCCATCATCATATCCGATCAGATCATGCCGGGAATGATGGGTGACGAACTGCTGATCAAGGTCCATTCCCGATTCCCCCAGTCGCTGAAGATCTTTCTGACGGGGCAGGCCACGGCGCAGGCGGTCGGCAACGTCGTAAACAATGCAAACCTGTACGGATATGTCGCCAAACCGTGGGATGCTGCGGACCTTATGCTGATGGTCAATAAGGCGCTTCACTCCTACTTCGTCAATAAAGAGCTGGCCGAACAGAGGACGCTTGTCGAGAAGCTGTACAAGCAGGCGCAGGAGGAAATAGAGGAAAGGAAGAAGGTCGAGGCCCTGCTGGCCGAGGCCAACCGCGACCTCGATCAAAAAGTCCGGGAGCGCACCTCCGAACTGGAGATGGCGAAGAAGGAGTGGGAGAAGACCTTCGATGCGGTCCCGGACCTGATCTGCATTCTGGACAAAGACCACCGCATACTCCAGGTGAACAAGGCCATGGCGGACCGTTTGGGGCTGACCGTCGAGAGGTGTCGGGGGGAGTACTGCTACCGGTTCTTCCACGGAACGGACCGCCCTCCCGAGGATTGTCCGCACCTGCGGTTGCTCGAAGACAGGCGGGAGCACGGTTCGGAAGTCTACGTCGAGAATTGGATGAGTGTTTTTTTCATCACCACGTCGCCTCTCTTCGATGAGCAGGGCAACCTGTTGGGCAGCGTGCACGTTGCGCGCGATATTACGGACCCCAAGCGGGCGGAGGAGGAGCTTAAGAAGGCTACGGCGGCCCTGCAGGCGGCCCTGCAGGAAGCGCGAATCGCCGGCGAGAAGGCGGAAGCCGCCAACAAGGCGAAGAGCGAGTTCCTCGCCAACATGAGCCACGAGATCCGCACCCCGATGAACGCCGTGATCGGCATGACCGGACTGCTGCTCGACACGGAGCTTACGGCCGAGCAACGCGAGTTTGCCGAGACGACACGCTCCAGCGCTCAGGCCCTCCTGGGCCTTATCAACGACATCCTGGATTTTTCCAAGATCGAATCGGGCAAGCTGGATTTCGAGATTCTGGACTTCGATCTTCGCGCCGTCCTCGTGGATGTGTGCGATCTGTTGGCGTATCATGCGCATGAGAAGAAGCTCGATTTCGTTTGCACGGTAGAGCCGGAGGTCCCGGCTTTTCTGAGCGGGGACCCGGGCCGGTTACGCCAGGTGCTGCTCAACCTCACGGGCAACGCCATCAAATTCACTTCGTGGGGAGAGGTGGCCGTAACAGTGCAGCTCGAGCGCGAGGACGATCAGCACGCGATGATACGGTTCTCCATCTCCGACACGGGTATAGGGATTCCCGCGGACCGCCTGAGCTGCCTTTTTCAACCGTTCAGCCAGGTGGATACTTCCATTGTGAGGAAGTATGGCGGCACGGGACTGGGGCTGTCCATCTCCAGGCGGCTGGTGGAAAGGATGGGGGGAGAAATCGGAGTCGAAAGCAAGGATGGGAAAGGCTCCCTCTTCTGGTTCACCGCCCGTTTCGGTAAGCCGGCTTCCGAAGCGGCGGCGGGGGGAAGGACGCTTTCGGAGGATCTAACCGCGGAGGCGGCGCAACGCGTCATCACCGGACGCTCCATTCCGGTGTGCGGACGCCGGAAGAGCCGTATCCTTCTTGTCGAGGACAACATCCCGAATCAGAAGGTCGCCCTCAAGATCATCGAGAAACTGGGCTATCATGCCGACGCCGTTTCGAACGGCCATGAAGCGATCAAAGCCCTCGAAGCCATGCCGTACGATATGGTGATCATGGACTGCCAGATGCCCGTCATGGACGGCTACGAGGCGACCAGGCGTATAAGATCGCCCGAATCCGGGGTCCTCGACAGGGACATCCCGGTCATTGCGCTTACGGCCCATGCAATGAAAGGGGAAAAGGACAAATGCATGGAGGCCGGCATGAACGACTATATATCCAAGCCGGTCGATCCCCAGGAGCTTGCCCGGACGGTAGAGCGATGGCTGCCCGGTTTGCGTGGCGCTTCATCGGGCGCGCGCGTGGAAGCCTGCTCCGCGAGGGCTCCATCGGAGACCGGGGAATCACCGGCAAATCCCCCAACTTGTGGACATGACGGTCCCACGGAGAAAGACAAACCTGCGGGGGGAAGCGTCCTCACGGAGGAAGATGGTCCCACGAAGGAGCATGGTCCCACGGAGGGAAGCGTCTTCGCGGAGGAGCATGGTCCCACGGAGAAAGCCGGTTCCGCGGGGGACCGGGAAGCTCCGTTACGGGAGGATGTGCCGTCGCGGGCGCCGGTTTTCGACCGCCGGACCCTTGTGAGGCGGTGTATGGAGGATGAAGCGATGGCCATGACGGTTATCCGGGATTTCATAGATGACGCGGTGAATAAGCTGACGGACATGCGTAGCGCCGCGGAGCGCGCGGATACGCTCGATCTCAGCCGGCAGGCGCACACGCTCAAGGGCGTGTGCGGGACCCTCGGGGCGATGGCCATGCGCGAGACGGCCTCCAGGATCGAACTTGCGGCGCGAACGGGGGATATTGCCGGGTTGCCGGTACTGATCGAGGAACTGGGAAAGGGGTTGAGCGCGCTCAAGACCGTCGTTGCCGGGGAATTCGGGGGCAATGAGGTGTCGTGAAGCTTTAGGCGTCGGGCAGTAAATAATTATCCGGCTTCCTCGCCTGAAAGCGTTGTTGGACGCCTACGGGAACGCTGATAGGTCGGCGAGGACGGATACTCTATTTTTGCCAAACGCCCTAATGTCGTTCAAGGGTCCAACCTGTACCGTTAGTCCATATCGACTCCATTCAGTATCCCGGGCGGGACTTCTTTCGACGGATCCTGCACGTACTGCTGGTCGATTGCGTCGTTAATAAGATTTTTGAAAGTGTCGAAGTTGACAGCCAGGTCCGTGGCCGATTTACTGCCGCCCGGAACCAGGAGTTGCATTGTTGCGGGTGGTTGGTCCAGCGTCAGAGACGTCAGGTTACGGAGTTGGTCAAAGGTCTGTGCGGTGTAGAACACGCGGACAAGATACTCCTTCGAACTCTTCGATTGTCTCAATTCGAAAACGAGCGCTCCACCGGGAGCACAA
The DNA here is from genome assembly GCA_964407285.1 of uncultured Syntrophobacteraceae bacterium. Lineage (GTDB taxonomy): Bacteria > Desulfobacterota > Syntrophobacteria > Syntrophobacterales > Syntrophobacteraceae > CAYOVG01. The sequence continues at coordinate 3,310 of CAYOVG010000288.1, read as the reverse complement.
AAATCCTGCTGGTATCCGGACAGCAGCCAATGCAGTTGGAGAAGCCCCGCCAATCCGGCCACATATCCATCGGAGCTGATAACCACAACTATCCGCGATCTGGCGTCTCCAAAGGCTCCGGGGACGGATTTGCCGGTTATGGCCTGCTCCATGGTGCGGAGAACGTGCGAGGCGGCGTTGGAACTCTGTAGCTTGTTCAGATAAGGAGAAAGTAGTTCAATTTGAAAGAGATTGTTTACCAGCAGGGTCAGCTGGGAAATTTCATCCAGCGTGAGTCGGCCCCAGGCAACCTGATCCATCGAAAAGCCTTCGGCGTATTGCATAACGAATGGATCGGCAGCCATATTGGCCAACATTAGCCCACCTACATTAATGACGTTTCCCGTGGCCAATTCCGTGGTGTCGGCAGTGAGGGGAATTGCCAGAGCGGTCGTGTCAATCAGGCCTGAAGGCGTGGAAGGCGGTGGATCCGTTCCCTGTTGATAGTTGAAGAGCACACTGCGCAGCAGGGAATACTCGGCGCTGTAAGAGGATATCAATGCCGTTCCACTGTTGAAAATTCCCTGAGCTTCGGTAGCGGCGCGATCGGTGTCGACGGTCACCACTTTAGCCGTTATCGGGTCGAAAACCGCGTCGGCCTGACCGAGGGGGTAGGAATGCACGGGCGCCTTATACCGCGGGATCAACCCGGTCCGAAATGCGTGGGCCGTGGCGTTGGAGCGCTGAATGGAATTGGCCCGAAAATACGAGCGCGCCGCATCCATGCGATCATTGCCGGTCAAAAGTCCCTCGTGCAGCAGGTAACTGCGGAAATATGCGCCGAGCAAGGCTTCCGCCTGCTTTCCGCGCGAGGTCAAATAGCCCGTCTGGACATCAAAGGAGGGATAAGAATCAACCGCAAACATGGACAGTGTCGATTGATCCGTTGTGGGTGCGCGTATGCCATGGCGACCAACTCCGGACCGTAGCCTGCGCTGATGCGGTGACGGTCTTCGTCGTAGTTCCAATCGATAATGTAATGGCAGCTATTCTCAATGCTCCAAAGCCGCTGATTGGTGGCCGCAACGCTTTGTGCGTCGGCTTGCTCGCGAGACTGGCTGGTGATGCCGTAGACAGTCTCGCGAGCATTATTGCCGGTCTATTTATCCGTACAATGCCGCTCGATTACGAATGCCTGTCCCACATGGGGGAAGTTGAGGTAATCGTTGAGTTCGGAGGTGACCCAGGTTTTGCGGGTCTCAATGCGTGCATGATCGAGGATTCTCGGATTTGGAAGTAGCTGATCTTAAAGTTATTTTTCAGGGAAAAGCCAATGTTTCAATACGCTTTTGATGACTCCATTTCATGTAAAATGGCTTGGTATCTCATTTCCCATCCAAACTTGATCCGAGAGCCCTCTGATCAGGGGGCATTGTCGATGAAATCGGATTCCTGTCGGTTTTGGAAGTACAGTTCGATGTCTGAGAGCAGTGTGGCCTGATTTGCTTTGACCGTGCAGTGGTCGTGGCTTAGCGTGTGAACACCAGATAATCGGCAAATACTCGCTGGGTCAGGAGGGCGTCCGCCGAAGATGACCTTGCCTTCGCTATCGTTCCCATTTTCACCACTCCAAGATCCACTTCCCCATTCGGAATCGCTCCTGTAGTCATTTGTCTTGACTTTGGGGAAACATCGCACGACCCCCGTGGCATTTCGAGCAACTTGAAATTCTGACATTTTTATCAAGCAATCCTATGAATTCATCCTTGACATCACTTTGTGCAGTTTGGCATAGTAGCTATGTTACTATCATGTATCAGAAGTGGAGATGGACTGTGATGATGATTTTCGTTCAATCTCCGGTAGTTAAAGATAGGGATTGCACGACGTGGCAGCTATTTTATAATTAAATCGATAAGTTACATATTTCCCCTGTAGGACTTTGGGCTGGAATTGCCATATGAGAGGAGAGGGAGCCCATGTTTCACACGTAAGTGCTTTGTCCAATGTGCTTCGGCTTAGCTCACAATTGTGAAGCTTTCCCATGTTCAATAGCTTTAAGTCAAATCTAAATGAAGAATCAATGAGTTGATTTGATCCTGGAAACACATCGAGTCATCGGTAGCAGAATTAATTGAGTCCGGCTTTCCCGTTGCTTTGAGAAGTCCGGCGCATTGGATCTGGATTGACATCCGTTGGATTTGGATTATAGGTCAAGTCCAGGTTTCCAAGAAACTGAAAAATTTGCCTAGGAGGCTGTCCGAGAACTAAGAATTTCGAAAATTCTGGTCCGAAAAGTGGGGACGAGCACCCAACTTAAGGCTAATTGAGGGGGTAAGGAACATTATTTCAGTGTATTTGCTGGCCTTATAGTGGGAATATTAGTCTATCCTTATCGTTCTCGGAAAGCCTCCTAGATCATTGATCGGTTTCCAGCTTACTGAACTCTCAGAAGGCTTTGGAAACGAATAACTATTGATTTCCGTGCGTATGTGAGCAGTAGTTTTTTGACAATGCTACCTTGCCTGCTCCACACCTCAAAAAGATCGTTACTTTGTTTCCCGGCTCCTAAGACTAAACTTGAGAGGTCGAAAACCGGGGAGCATTCTATTGGTGAGACGGCCCAGGCTAAGCTGATAGAAAAGGATTTTTCACATGATTGGGAATCTTCTACTATTTGTAATTCAGATGTTAGTTCAACAGTATCAGGGAAACCATGTCAGTTCCTTGCTTGAGGGAGTATCAAATGCTTAGGGACTGGTCTACTTTAATTTCATGGACGCTATATGAATACTCACAGCAACAACATGGAGGACTTATTGTAGTTATTACAATTCCCTTTTTCATTGTTGGGCTATTGTGGACAGGTTGTTTCGTATTAGGGAGGCTTATCGATACTCGTTATTATCCATCTATCTCCCAGATGATCTCTAAACTTATGGCTACTCTACTCACTATTTTGGCAGTGCTGCTATGGGCTGGTGCGCCATATATTAGACCCGCTATTGCCAAAGTGATAGAAAGTTGGAAAGCTGCATACCAGAACGACTCAGAATGGCATCATGAGACATATCGACAGAAGTATTGGGCTGTTAAGGCCCTAAAGGGGCCGGAGGGTAATCCTGTGGAGAACTTCGATGGACACCTGCCGCCCGAATCTCCTGGAAGTATGATCCCTATCAGCTCTGCTCAAGCCCGCCATCTTGTCGCAACCATCGAAGTATCGCGCGTTTCAGATCATTTTCAGTTAGTACATCCTTTCCTTGAGCGGGTGCTTGGTATTGATGAACAACCCTTGCCTGAACTTCTCAAGGAGGACATAGATAATTTC
>CAYOVG010000287.1:0-9522 GCA_964407285.1 uncultured Syntrophobacteraceae bacterium | reverse complement strand
ATGGCGCAGACTGTGGCGGAGTCGCGGCGCCGTGTCTAGGCGGCGAGAAGCGCCTTTTCCGCGGCAATGAGGGATGCAAAGGACGGTCGGGAGAGGATCGTGGGCAGCCATGCGCCGAGCCTCGGATACGCCGCGCAATCGACGTCCACCGCGCAGTGCGAAAGGTTCACGAATGGGCTCGCAACCGCGATATCGGCAAGGCTGAACGCCCCGCCGACGAGGAACCCGACGGATGGGTCCGCTCCGTATCGGGTTGCACCAGTTCCATGCGCGACGAATCCTGGCAGAGTATCTCTCCGGCGATCTGGACGAATGCGGCGGCGTTTCCCTGCCCCATGTCGCTGACGCCGTTGTAGACCCGAATCTTGCCTTCCCGTGTCAGTTCCACCTTGGCGACGGCGGAATCGGGGAGCCCCCTGCCGTATCCCATGGCGTTGAATACCGCCGCAACTCCGACACCCCTGCGTTTGAACGGCCCGGCCGCCCGCTTCCACGCATCCCGGCCCGTCCAGAGAGGATGACGGCGAAGCGCCTCCAGGCACTGGACCATCCCAGTGGAGTGGACCATCGTCACCCCGGCGCAGTTCGTGTCCCCTCGCCTCAGAGCATTCCCAAGCCTCAATTCGAGCGGGTCCATACCCAGTTTTTCCGCCAGCATATCCATCATGCGCTCGACGGCGAACGCGACCTGGCACACCCCGAACCCGCGCATCGCCCCGCCGACGGGATTGTTCGTGTACACCGACCAGCCTTCGATCAGAGTATTGGGAATGCGGTACGGCCCGCCGGCATGCTCCATGCCCAACTCCATGACCTCGCCCCCGAGATGGGCGTACGCGCCGCTGTCGTAGTACAGGCGGCAGTGGAGGGCGTGAAGGGTCCCGTCGGCCATCGCCCCCAGCCGGTAGTACATCCGGGCGCCGTGGCGCTTGTACCCGGCGGTAAAACTCTCTTCCCGGTCCCACCACATCTTCACGGGCCGTCCCCCCGAGTGTAAGGCCGCAAGAGCAAGCAGGCACTGAACGGTTGCGCCGTCCTTGCCGCCGAACCCTCCGCCCAGGTACGGACTGATCACCCGGATCGATGCCGGATCGAGCCCCAGCGCATGGCCGACCTCGAAACGGTCCCGGAACGGAGCCTGCGTGGAGACGGTCATGACGATCTTCCCGTCCGGCTCCCGCCACGCGACGCCGTTTTCGGTTTCGATGAAGGCGTGTTCCTGGAAAGGGACCTCGAAACTTCCCTCCACCACGACATCGCACTCGTCCAGGGCTTCGCTTCCCTTGCCGCTCCGTATGTCCGCTCCCAGGAGGAGATTCCCCTTGTCGTGAACGAGCGGGGCATCCGGCTTCAGAGCTTCCTCCGGATCGAAAACCGCGGGCAGCGGCTCCACTTCCACACGGATGAGGCGCAGGGCCTCCCGAAGGGTCTCCCTGTCTTCCGCCAGCACCAACGCCACGGGGTCGCCCCGGTGTCTCGCCTTCTCCCCGGCAAGGACCGGCTGATCCTTGTGGACTATCCCCTGCCGGTTCGTTCCCGGCACGTCTTTTCGCGTCAGGACGGCCACCACGCCGGGAACCGCCCGCGCAGCCGAAACATCGATCTCCACGATCCGCCCGTGCGGAATCCCGCACCTCTTCGCCCCGGCCCAGACGAAATTTTCCGGGTAGTGATCGACGGCGTACTTTTCCATTCCCGTAACCTTCGCACGGGCATCGAACCTCGGGACGGAACATCCCACTTCGAGCATTCCACTTCTCATACCGCTTCCCCCCTTCCGTAGCGCGCGTCCGAAACCGTCCGCCGGTCCAGAACGGTGAGCAACGCCAGCCCTATCGCAAGAAACCCGGCACAGACGTTGAACAGCAAGCCGAAGGAACAACCGGCGGCGACGAGCATCCCCCCGAGACATGGACCGAGAAAGAAACCGGCGTCCATCATGAACAGGCTGAGATTGGTGTTCAGGCCGCGCAGGCGGGGCGGGGAGGCCAGGAACATGGCTGAGTTGAGAAGGGGTACGAAAACCCCTATGCAAAGGCCGTAGTACCCCGCCAGAAGCCGGTACATCCATTCGGAGCGGACGAAGCCGAACGATATGAAACACATGACGAGCTGAACCGCAAAAATCTGAAGTCCCCGCACTTTGTTTATCTTATCCAGGAATTTTCCGCTGAGGACGCGAACGCCCATTATCACGAGAGTGGAGATGGTGAAGAAAACCCCGCTCGATCCCAGTTCAGCCCGGGCGGCAAAGCTTTTCATGAAGAAAAAGACCGTGGAATAGGAAAGGTAGAGGAGAAGAGTCACGCCGAGGATGATGACTACCGTGGGTTGCCTTATGTTTTGCTTCAGGTCGTCCAAACCCGGCCTCGCCGTCAGCGATCCACCCATGCCGGCCATGCTCTTCTTCAGCCGCCTTCTCAGCACCTCGAGGAGGAGCAGACCGGGAACGGCCATGGCGGTCACCCCGGCGTAAATGCCGGCTTCGTTTTCCACGTAGCGCAGCAAGCTGTCGGTCAGAAGCGGCATGACGGCGTAGGGGACCAACACGCTGACGCTCACGATGCCGAACCCCTGGGCGCTCCTTTCCGCGGGGATGAGATGAACGACGAGGGACATGCTCGCGGACACGAGCAGCACGAAAGCGGCGCCGTGGAAGATGCGAAGAACGATGAGGCTCGGGACCGTAACCGCCCACGAGTAGGACCAGAGCGCAACCACGAGCATGGTCAGTGCGAGCGTCATCACCCGAACCGCGTTTCCGAGGTGGAGCAGTGGAATGACGGCCAGGCGCATTGCAAAGGCGCTCATGGGTTCCAGTCCCAGCAGAAAGCCTCTCCATTCCACCGGTATGCCGATGCCGGCCAGGTAGTCGAAGAAGCTGTAGAAGACCGCCATGTTGCAGAAGGCGAAAAAGGAGATGAAAATGAGCGTTACGAACTCGAACGAAAAAAGCTTTTTGGGTTCGGCCATCGATCGTCTATCGCCTTCCCGCCCAGTCCGCCCGGACGATATCCAGGATATTCGCTGCCCGGTCACTGTGAACCTTGACCTCCTCCCAGTTCGGAGGGCCGAGGATTTTCTGCATCAGGAGCCCGTCCACGTCGAACCACCGGGGCAACGCCCCGCCGATGAAGTAGCCGCGGGAGCGCAGGATATCGACCACCCTGCCCACCCACGGCCACGAGAGCTTCAGCCACGCCTGCAGGACGATGCAGCCTCGATCTGTCGCGCTCTTTTCTTCCCGATCGAATGCATCGCTGAAATCCCCCCCGGCTTCATGGACGCTCATTCGGGCAACCTGCGCGAAGTCGAATGCTTCGGTCTCGATCCGGCTCCCCCCGCCGGCCGGCAGATCCTCCGAAGACCTTTCGAAGAGGCTGCCGCGCTCTAAGCCGTCATACAGGAATTGCAGCGTGTCCCTGTAGACGTCGGGCACATAAATCGTCTGGTGTTTGGGTGTGATCTTGGAGAACTCCAGCAGCGTGGACACCCGCCCGGAAGCGCTTTCCTCTTGGGTGTAAGCTTCGGCGGGCATCAGGTCCACTTCCAGTGCAAAGGACCTGAATCCCAAAGCTAAACCTATCTTCTGCATGATAACGTGGTTGCAGACGGGTTCCCCGAAAACGACTTCGATTCCGGGGCCTTCGCCCGCAACCTTGACGCTGTGCTGAATCACCCGGAATCCGGCCATACCGCCCCGATACTCGGGTGCGACCAGACCCGCGCCGGTCTCGTAAACGCTTTTGTATGGAGCGATGCAATACAAAGCGTTGTGGGCCACGATATCTCCCGATTCCGTGCGGGCAACGCTCGAGACGACCCGCCCCGAAGCGTTCTCCTCCATGAGCAGATCGGGGTTCGTGAATGTCTTGACCGGGTATCCATCCCCGTAGACCATACGAAACAGCCGGGTGACCCCCGCGGCGTCCTCGGGACGGAAGAAATCGACTTTCCACTTCCGACCCGGTTCGATCACGTACGCCTCCTCTTTGTCGTGCATAACCCCTCCAGCCGTAGGGCGGGCGAAAGCGAAGCGTCGCCCGCCAAAGCAAGGATCGGTGGTCCGAGGTCGGATCGGAGGCATGCAACTCCAATCCGACCTCTCATATCCGATTGCCGACTTCCGTCAGCGAAGCGTCGCCCGCCGATAAAAGATTCTCTCGGTGCGGTGGAAGCACCTTAACCAGGGCCTCGACGAATGCTTCCAGCGCCTCCTTGTGCGAAATGGTCACCCTGATCCAGTTGGGAAAGCGAAAGCCGGTCATGCTGCGCACCATAACCCCGTGGGCCATCAGCTTCCGGTACGCCAGTCCGTCGTTGACGGGAAGCTTGATCATCATGAAATTCCCCTCCCCGGCCACGCAGGGAAGCCCCATCGCCCGGACCTCGCGTTCCACAAAAGACTTCCCCCATGCAACCAATTCCCTCGTTCTCAGCACATGCTCGTCGCCGTCTTCGAGAGCGGCCGGAGCCGCCGCCTGGGCCAGTGCATTGACGGAATACACGACGCATGTGCGCCGGAGGATCTCCACCACTTCCATCGATCCCGCCAGGTAGCCGATGCGAAGCCCCGCAAGTCCGTACATTTTCGAAAAGGTCCTGAATACCACCAGGTTCGGGTATTTTGCGATGAGCCCCATCGAGTCGGGGTAGTCCGGGCGTTCCACGAACTCCGCATAGGCTTCGTCCACCACCACGATCCGGCTTCCTCCGATCCGGTCCAGAAACCGCCTCAGGCGATCCGTCGTCCAGTAGCTCCCCGTCGGGTTGTTCGGATTGCAGACGAAAAGGACCTTCGTACGCTCGTCGATGCTGTCGAGCATTCCTTCATCGTCGAATCCGAAATCCTTCAGGGGAACCAGCCGGGCTTCATAGCCCGAGAACTTCGCGACCCATTCGTAGACCGCAAAGGTTTTGTCCGCCGTGACGATGTTATCCCCCTCCCGGCAGAAAGCCTTGATCACGAAAGCGATCACTTCATTGGCGCCGTTTCCCGCCAGGAACTGGTCGGGGTGCAGGCCGAACCTTTCGGCCAGTCTACGCCTCAGGTAGTAGACATCCCCACTGGGATAGCAGGATGCCTTCACGGGGGGAAAACCACGAATGACGGCCTGGGCGGCGGGGGGAGGGCCGAGCGGATTCTCGTTGTTGTTGAGCCGGAACAGGCGGGAGCATCCGTACAGCTTTTTCAGCTCTTCGTCGGGCTTGCTGGGAACATAGGCCTGAAATTGCCTGATGTACTCGGGAACCAGCCTGTCCAGGGGCAGCCCGTTCATCATGAGGACGCTCCCCCCGGCCGGACGTGTTGGAATACGACCAGGTCGCCCGCCCCCGCATAGGGCAAAATCATGCGCGGCTCGAACCCGTTTCGAAGAATGGCCGGAGTGAAGCCGGCCTCCTGTGAACGTCCCAGGTCCAGGGTAAAGAACACGTTGAGTACTCCCTCCCGTTGGAAAAGCTCCAAATGCCGCCCCAGGTTGCTCTCGGAATCCTCTCCCCACCATACCGGCTGAAGCGTAACGCTTCCCTGCAGCCGGTCGAAGGCGGACATGAGGACCGAGTGCCGGGGTCGCCTTTCTCCCTGGTCCTTTGCAGTCCTGATTTCTCTCGGGAGCACCAGCCGGGCGTACTCCTGCCGCAGGTAGTCGTGGAGCCGCGGATGCGCCCATACCGCGCTGCCCGGATCTTCCTGCATCAGGCGCGCCCAGGCGTCGCGTCGGGAGGCCGTTCCATCCGGCGCATGGTGCGTAACGTGTCCCAGGTATTCGAACTCCTCGCGGGGAAACTCGGGCGTCGGGAAGCGGTTGACGAGCGCCACGGCGGGAGTTCTCGCGATCGCGGCGATGCAGTTGTCGATGAGAGACGCGCCGACCGGGGAATCCGGGTCCTGGTTGAACAGATAGGGGCCATACCATTCCACCGCCCCGCTTCCGGTCCCACGCCACAACACCGCGCCTCCGACCTCTCCCGAAGGACCCGCGGCCACGGCCGCCCGGTACTCCCCGCTCCCGGCCATGTCCACGAGCTTGCCGGGATATTTGAGAAAATCCGGAATGATCGCATCCCGGTAGTGGACGTTCACGAGCTCCGCAAGAAGCTTGAGTTCTCCCGGATCGGGGGTCCTGACGGTGAAGCGCTCCAACGGCGGCGCGGAAGGCGCCGGTCTCTCCTCCCACGACGGGTAGGCCTTCTCCTTGACCAGGCTGAGCTTCAGCCTCCGCCCATCCTCACGGCTCATACGGAAACGGTCCACCGACCTGGAAGCCAGGAACAACCCCATCTGCTCGACCTCGTCGTCGTCGGCCATTGAAATGGACGTACAAATATTGAAAGCCCGCATATCGAACTCGACCGAGGGAAAGGTGAAATCCAACTGCGCGTAGTACCCGCCCCCCGAACAACGAACCTCGACCCATCCGCCATCCGCCGGCGCAATCCGGCAGACATGATAGAAGACTTCCTCCGCGGCCAGCCTGAGGTCGAGGGCTTCGGATTGCGCCAGGCCCAGCGCCAGAGCAGTAGTTTCAGCAAACGAAGTCACCACCGGGAGGAAAGCTTCGCCTACCGGCGCCTGCAATGAAGCATATTGGTTCGAACTTTGATCCAACGTGTTCTCCTGTTCTTCGGGATCTCCCGGTACGTACGGTTACCTGGAATTACTAGAGCATACATGATCTTGCATCCGGTTACAAAGACTATCTCTCCGGACGACGACCGGAAAACGGAGATGGACACGAGAGAAAATACGGGCTTCGGACTTCTTTTCCTTGCTAAATTCCTATTTGTCACTAGAATAGAGGCGATAGCCGGAGTTTGTGAATAGAGCGGGATAGCAGGTCGGTATGGAGGATTTGCAGAGCTTAAGGAGGAGAGCCGATGAATCGGAGAGGTAGAGTCTTGTGGACAACCCTGGCGGTGTTTTGCTTCACCTTCGCCTGTCCCTCGTGGCGGACGAATTACCCGGGAGTGCGCTCTTATGCCGGAGGGCAGGCGCTGGCCGCGGAAGTGGGACTGCTGGCCCAGGCGAAGGGAGAGGTCCCGGGCACTGGTGAGTCCCTTGCCGATGTGGAGGGACCGGTCGTCTCCGACCCCCTCGAACCCATGAACCGGGCATTCTTTACATTCAACGACAGGCTCTACTTCTGGTTCATGAAGCCGGTTTCCAATGTCTACAGCACGTTCATTCCCGGCGGGGTGCGAAAGTGCGTATCCAACGCCTTTCACAATATCGCATTCCCCATCCGGGTGGTGAACAACACCTTGCAGGGGAAATTCAAGGGTGCGGGGATCGAACTTTCCCGATTCGTAATCAACTCGACTGTCGGGGTCGGCGGTTTGTTTGACGCTTCCACGATCATGTTCAATATACCAGCCTACGAAGAGGACTTGGGCCAGACTTTCGGCGCCTGGGGACTCGGACCCGGATTCTACCTGGTTCTGCCTCTGCTCGGTCCGAGCAGCCTGAGGGACGGTGTCGGCATCGCCGGTGATTCGACGCTCAACCCCGTCAATTACCTGGTGCCCGATTTCTCCACCTATGCGGGAGTCAGGGGTGGGGAGACCGTGAACGAAACGTCTTTGCGCGGCGGTGAATACGAGAAGCTCAAGGAAATGGCCCTCGATCCGTACATAGCGATGCGGGAAGCTTATATTCAGTACCGTCAGAAGAAAATAGAGCAGTAGGTTGCGGGCTTCGGGCGTCGAGTTGCGGGTTACGCGTTGCGGGTTGCGGGTTCAGGTCCAACACCTGCAACCGAACCGCGGGCTCCCAGCTTCGGGTTGCGAGTTGCGGTCCAGCACTTGCGAACGAACCGCAGGATGGTTACGGGTTATGCGTTCGAACTCTCTTAAGCCAACGGCGTAAACAGGGATGCGGGTAAAACGCGCTCGATCCGGGACGACTCCCGTGCAAGCTTTTTTGCGCGCGCGGAAGGACTGGGGAATGCCGGTCCCCTGAAGTATCGAAGCCTGCACGAGGTATTGAATGACCTGTCCCGAGCTTGTCGAAGGGGTGACCGTTCGCCCTGAAGTATCGAAGCCTGCACGAGGTATTGAATGACCTGTCCCGAGCTTGTCGAAGGGGTGACCGTTCGCCCTGAGGTATCGAAGCACGAACGGCGCCGCTTGCCCTTCGATACCGGGGCGCGACGCCGCTACCGCGACGGTATGCGGCGGAGTCGTCATGCCGGGGTCAGGTTTTTGCGTGGTTTCAGCCACTCAACGATAGGGCGGAAGCAACCCCGCCCTGCCGTTACCCTCGATGTTGTTGATTTTGTCCCGGTACATGGTGAATGAACCGAAGCCTTCCTCCCCTTGCGTGCGTTCCCTCACTCACCCACTCACCCACTCACCCATTCACCCATTCACCCATTCACCCATTCACCCATTCACCGACCCTTCCATTCTTCCGCTCGCCGAACAAAGAGCGCTCGATCATACCGCACACCACATGCCAGACGAACTCGTGGCATTCCTGTATCCTTGCGGTATTTATGGCTGGAACCGCCAGGCAATAGTCACACACGGGCGACATGGCCCCCATTCCCCCTTCCCCGGTGAACCCCACGGTCGTAAGGCCTCGCGCCCTGGCTGCCTCCAGGGCTTTCAACACATTGGGAGAACGCCCGCTCGTGCTGATACCCGCGAGAATGTCCCCCTTGCGTCCCAGCGCCTCAACCTGCCGGGAAAACACGAAATCGAACGATGAGTCGTTGCCTATCGCGGTCAGTATGGAAGTGTCCGTAGTCAAAGCTATGGCCGGGAGCGCACCTCGGTCGAAGCCGAAGCGGTTCACGAATTCGGCTGCAACGTGCTGGGAATCGGCCGCGCTGCCGCCATTGCCGCAGAGGAGCAGCTTGCCTCCCGCTTGAAGGCAAGCGCCTATCACATCGGCGAGTTCGATTATCAACCCGGAGGCCGCCTCCAACGTGCGCTCGATAGCAGACACATGGGCCTCGAATTCGGAACGAATGGCTTCTACCCCAGCACTCATCAGTACCTCCTCCCCGCCGGACGGCACGGGACTCAGAAATTCAATGCAATCCCCCACTCCAGCACTTCAGATCGACTGCAATCCTGTGCGCCCGACCCGCTTTCCCCTTTTCGGCATTTTCCGGCCAGTAAATTCCCTGCCTCTTTGATGGCGACATCGCTGCTCCAGCGCTCATACCGGCATTATACAGGCTGTTTTCCCGCATGTCATGGTTTAAAAGGGATAGAACGGCGAACTAACGTTCCCGAAGGATTTTTGATCCGGCTTACGCTACCCTCATCAGTACTGCCGGCCTGACGACGCCCCCCCTGGGAACCATCATGGGGTGTTGCGCGCATGAACGCCCACAAGGGGCCGGGCTACGGTTCGTTCACCGAACCAAGGCAAACGACATTGACTTCCCCCGGTCGCCGCACACGGTTTTGTTTGACGCGAAATCCCGGACCGGGCATTTTTTCCGTTCACAGGACAAGATTTTACTTGACACGAACCTCCGGCCCGTGCGATTTTCCGCAACCCGCAACCCG
>CAYOVG010000286.1:0-9546 GCA_964407285.1 uncultured Syntrophobacteraceae bacterium | reverse complement strand
CCCAAGGCCGACCACGAGCTGCCGTTCCATTTGGCGATGTGGCTTGCCGTTCCTCCACCCGCCGTACTGAAGCTCCCCCCCGCGTACAGGTGGTCGCCGGAGTCCACCGCAAGGGCATAGACAACGCCGCTCACTCCCGACCCCAGGGCCGACCACGAACTGCCGTCCCATTTGGCGATATTGCTGAGGATGGTCCCTCCTTCTCCCGTCGCCGAGGTGAAGGATCCTCCTACGTAAACAGATCCCGACGAATCGACGGCGACCGCATACACGGTACCGTTGATCCCCGATTTAAAGAATTCGGTGCTCCACGATGCGCAGGCATTGGAGGCGAGACCAAGTACGAGGCAGATGGCGACAATCATTGTCGGCATGCTGAATCCCAATGGAAAGCCCGCGATGGACCCAAGCCTCCTGCTCCGGCTCTTCCATCCGATATATCCTCGGTGTAGCGCGCCCACATTGCGCTCAGGGACGCCTGGACCTTCGACGAGCGGCAGAATTGCGGCGTATGACATTTTTCTCTCTCCTCAGATAGGGTCGGACCAAGACAAAATACCGAAAAGGACACTCCCGGCAACGGCAGGAGCGGGAAAGAGTTCAACCAAAACATTCGGTTCGCAGCAGGAGATCAACAGACCAGGATTATCACTATTTCCAGAATTTTCGATTTTTCTTATTCATGCTCGATATTACAGCAACCGGAAGCGCTGTACAACAGGGATTTATCGTATTCCGAAAGCTGATCGGCAAATATTCGCGATTCCCGTTTGATCCCCTACGGTTCGGAAGACAACCTCCGAAGATTGAGAATAAGCTCCACTTCTCCAACCGGCTTCTGAAGCCTCTTTGCAATGGCTTCCGCACTATGCCCCTTCTGAGCCAGGCGAAAGATCTCCTGCTGCTCGGAGTTTCGCGGGGAAGGCATGGAATGGGCGTGACCGGCATGGTGCGAAGCGGAAGGCTGAGGAGAAGGGATTTTGATCTCGTTTTGCACGCTTCCAAGCTGCCGGCATGTCTTTTGCCCCTCCTGGATCTGCTGGTCCAACCTGGCGATGATCTGCTGCATCACCGACTGCCGTTCATTCAAATTGGCGTCGAACTGCTCCGCGATCGTCTTGGTCTCTTCTATTACCTTCTCCAGGGAACTGGTCAGTTCTTCCGCACCCTTAAGGGCCTTCGAACGCTTCACCAGGAAAACGGCCAGGAGCACAATGAGGCCCAGATCCAGGAGGATCTGACAAATAACGATGAGATACGCCTTCTCATTCAACCAGTCCACAGGAGTCTCCACGAAGAGATGTTGTCGCTATTCCTCACAATCTATCCAGATGCTTTATGCGTATGGAGCTGATGCGGCTCCCGGGCAACACACTCTGAAGATGAGAGAAGAGATCCTTTTCGATAATCTTCTGCCAGGAGTTGACGGAATTTTTTGCAGGTTTCTGCTCGAGCAAAAACCGATAGACCGTATCTCGCAACAGCAGGGGGTCATTTTTAAAGAAATCCGGCATTTTGAGTCCCACGAACTCAAATTCGAGCCCCATCGACACCAGGTCCCTTTCTTTCTGTGAAGATGCCAGGATCAGGAATTCGTACACCTCCTCGTGACGGGGAATCGATATGGGTCTCTTGATCACGGTGACCACTTGGATTTTGGAGGGCTTGTTCACCATCTTCCATGCCAAGAAGGCCACCCCCCCCGCTACCAGGCACCCGGCCACAACCATCATAATGATTTTGGGCAGCATGACTCGCCCGGGGGAGGGCTGCACCCCATCTTCCGGTCGCTCGTCCGCCGGCGGCTCCGTTTCGGTCTTGCTCTCCACCCCTTCGGTCATGTCCGGCAGATCGGACAGGTCCGGGACCTGGAAGTCATCGTCGCCGAAACCTTCCAACTCGTCCAGGGAAAACGCCCCCGCTCCCCCTGCGCCCCCCTTCTCCTTCTTCTCGAGAACGAGAAGGTTCTTCCTGTCCGAGGATTTCGGTCCGCTGCCCGCGTCGGTGTCGGTGAAGTCGTCATCCGACAGACTCGACAGGCTGGATGAAACCATCGTATCCGATAGATCGGAATTCTCCGCCATCCCGGACATGGTTGAGTCGAGCGTGGAGTCAAACCCCGTCTCCTGGTCCATTTTGTCCAGGGTTTCGAAGAGGCTGTCGTCGAAGCTGTCGTTGAGCTGGAAATCCTCGTCGAGGTTTTTTCTTCTTACTTCTCTGGCCATGACTCTTTCCTCGCTCTCCTCACGCCTTCGCTTCCAGGGCGGATTGGACGTAGTCGGGGAGGTCCTCTTTTTTCAGCTTTCGGGCCAGCCGGGTGCGCAGCTTCAATATAGCCTTGGTGTGGATCTGTGAGATCCGGGACTCCGTGTAGCCCATCACGGCCCCCACTTCCTTCATCGTCAGCTCGTCGTAGTAGTACAGCGAAAGAGCCAGTTGCTCCTTCTTGGAAAGAGACGCAATGCCTTCGGCCAGGTGCTTTTTCAACTCCTTCGCGTAAACGTCCTTGAACAACTCGTCCGATTCCGTGGCCAGCGATCCGGACCGTTTTCCTTCCGCAAGGACCTCGCCTATTTCTTCGGGCATGAGGCTGATTCCCTTGACCTCGTCGAGAAGCCTGTAATAGTCGTCAAGGGAAATCTCCATACTCACTGCGACTTCCTCATCGGAGGGGTAATACCCGAGTTTTCTCTCCAAAGCCAGGCAGGTACGTTCGAGTTCGTTGCTCTTCTGCCTGAGTGACCTGGGGATCCAATCCATGGAACGAACTTCGTCGAGCATTGCGCCCCTGACCCTGATCCTGGCATAGGTCTCGAACTGAATGCCTTGCGTCTCATCGAACTTATCGATGGCGTCGATAAGCCCTATGATTCCCGTGTTGAAAAGATCGTCCAGAGAGACATGGTTCGGCAACCGTGAAGCGAGCCGCAAGGCCATATACTTGACCATATTGTAGTGCTGAAGGATGATTTGCTCCTTCTTGCCCGGCTCTATCTGTTTTCTTAGCCCCTGGGGCTGGGTCGTTCTGTTCTCTTCAGACATCTTGGGCAACACTCCTCCGCCGTTCCCACTCTCGTGGTTAGACCCCCAGCAACCGCTTCCAGAAGAACTGGATATTGCCTTGATTCAGTTGCGGAGGGTTCTTCAATATCCTGCCCGCAATGGACATGAGCGCTCTGGACGCGGGAGAATCCGGAAACATCTCCATGAGGGCCCTCTGGTTGATGACGGCCTTGGTAATATTAGGATCGTGAGGAACGCTCCCCAGGTAGTCGAGAGACAACCCGTCCAGGAAGTGGTCCGCCACCTTGCTGATCTTGGCGAAAATGGACTTGCCCATCTTCTCGTCCCTGACCGAATTGGCGAGGACCTTGAAGTGGCGCTCGCCGTGCCTGGTATAGAGCACCTTGATCAGCGCATAGGCATCGGTGAGCGACGTCGGTTCCGGCGTCACCACTATGATTTTTTCATGGGCCGCCAGGTTGAAATAGAGGACCGTGTCGGATATCCCGGCGCCCGTATCGATGAGCAGGATATCGATCTCCGATTCCAGTTCGTCGAGCATTTCCAGGAAAAGGAGCTTCTGTTCCTCGCTCAGGTTCGTAAGCTCCTGAACTCCGGAACTGGCCGGCATCACCAGCACGTTACCGGGACCGGGCACCAGGACCTCCTTGAGCTTCTTCTGCCCCCCGAGAATATGGCTGATATTGTACCTGGGCGTCAGGCCCAGCAGGACGTCGATATTGGCCAATCCCAAATCCGCATCGAGGATGAGCACCCTCCTGCCGAGGCCGGCAAACGACATGGCCAGGTTTATGACCATGTTGCTTTTACCGACGCCTCCTTTACCACTGCTGACGGACATCACACGGATGGGATGCTGCACGAGCGGGAATGTGCCGTTCGAGAGCGTGTTCCATCTGTCGGTCTTCTCGGCTTTCTTACGTAAACCCAATGCTTGATCCATCTTGATCCTTTCCGCTTAAATCGTTTCCGGGAGGAAAGAGGAGGGAGAGCAACCGCTTTTGCGTCGCGGGCTCTATATCTTCCGGCACCTGCTGGCCCGTACCGAAATAGGAAACGGGATACTGGAAACGCAGGAGCTGATTTATCATGCTTCCATGACTCAATGTCTCGTCGATCTTGGTAAATATCAGGCTGTTGATGTGGAGCGGATTGAAGTGGGTAATCATCTGCTTCATATCGTCGTCTTTTGCCGCGGCGCTGAGGACCAGCAGGTGCTGGGCATTCTCGCAGGTTTCGAAAATACCACGAAAATCGCTCACATACTGCTGATTCAGGTAGTTCTTTCCGATGGTGTCCACCAGGATGATATCTTCATGCCGAAACCGGTCCACGGCATGGTAGAATTCCTTCTTGCTCTGCGCCACGAGAAGTGGAACATCCAGGATATCGGCATAGGTCTGGAGTTGGTCCACAGCTCCGATACGATACGTATCGGCGGAAATGAGCCCGACATCCATCTGTCGCTTGATCTTGAGATACGCCGCCAGTTTGGCCAGTGTGGTCGTCTTCCCTACTCCCGTCGGCCCCAGGAACGAAAAAACGTGCGCCGACCGGCGGGTGGAGGGCAAGGTGTGGAAGGGTTTCGAAAACCTTATCTTCTTGAGCAACTGCTGGGAAAATGCGCCCGTTATCTGCTCCTTCTCCAACGGCTCCTCTTCGTCCAGCATGGCCATGGCCTTCTTCAGCAGGAGGTAGGTTTGCTTCTCGTCCAGCCCCCGCGCCAGCAGACTGTGATACACTTCGGCCACCGGCTCCCGCATCTGAAGCTGCGCGAAGTAGTCCTTCGACGAGATGAGCATCGACAGGAAACTCTTTATCTCCTGGATGTCGCTGTGAATCTGGCCGCCCTTACCGGCAGGAGCCGATTTGCGGGCGGGAGCGGCAGAGGTCGTCTCAGCTACCGCGCTCTCCGGCTCCACCGCCGCCATCACTTCCACATACGTTTCATTGGGGGAGACGGCAACCTTCTTGTTGCCGAGTATAATGGCGTTGGGACCCAGGTCTCTTTTCACCTGTTCCAGGGCCTGAGGAATAGTAGGTGCTCTAAAGGTTTTAACCTGCATCACCGCCCCTGATCATGCCGATGGATTGAATCTCCAGTGGACTGCTCAATTCGCTATGACTGATGACCACAATCTCCGGCAGGAAGCGATCCATGAGCTTTTTCAAATGCCTCCGCACCATTGGGGAACAGAGCACCACCGGATGATAGCCCAGGTTGAATATCTTCTTGATTTCATTGCTGGTAGCCTGAACGAGCTGATTGAGCAGCCCCGGCTCCAGCGTCAGGATGGCGCCCTGATCGGTCCTCTGTATGCTCCTCGCAATCCGCTCCTCCAACTGCTGCTGCAGGGTGATCACGTGAAGCTTGCCGTCCTCCGTCTCATAGGGCCGGGTAATCGTCCGCGCCAGGGCCTGCCGGGTATACTCGGTCAAAATCTCCTGGTCCTTGGTCATCGGGGCGTAATCCGCCAGGGTCTCGCAGATCGTCTGAAGATCGCGGATCGAAACCCGCTCGCGGACCAGGTTCTGGAGCACCTTCTGGATCGTTCCCACGGGAAGAACGCCGGGAACCAGTTCCTCGACCAGTTTCGGCTGCTGCGTGGCTAGATTGTCGAGGAGTTTCTGCACCGTTTGCCTGTTGAGGAGTTCATCGGCATGCCGCTTGAACAACTCCGTAAGATGGGTCGCCACCACGGTGGACAGGTCGATCACGGTGTATCCCGCCCGAATGGCCTCATCGTGCCGGCTTTCCGGGACCCAGATGGCGGGCAGCCCGAAAGCGGGATCTTTCGTGGGAATACCTTCCACCATCTTGGTCGTCTCGCCGGGGCTGAGCGCCAGGAAATGCCCCAGCATGAGTTCGCCCTTGGCGATCACGTTGCCCTTGAGCAGCAGGCGGTACTCGGCGGGCTTTATCTGGAGATTGTCCCGCACGTGGAGGGGAGGCACGATCATGCCGTATTCGGCGCCGAGCTGGTGGCGAATCGCCTTGATTCTGGCCAGGAGGTCGCCGTTTTGCGATTCATCGACCAGGGGAATGAGTCCATAGCCCACTTCCAGTTCGAGAACATCCAGGGGCGGCGGCACATCGGGTATTTCCGGAACGCCTTCGGCAGGTCCTCCGGGAACTTCCTGTTCGGCAACGTCCGAAGGTTTGACGGGTCCCCGCCTGGAAAGCTGGTAGGCGGCGAAAACAAGGATGCCGCCGATGGAAGCCATGGGAAAACCCGGAAAACCCGGAACGAGCGCCAGCAGGATCAGCATGCCGCCTGCGATGCCCAAGGGCTTGGGCCGCATGACCAGGTGTTCGCCGAACGCCTGCCCCATTCCGACTTCCAGGGCGGTATGGCTCACCAGCAAACCCGCCGACGTGGAAATGATCAGGGCCGGTATCTGCGACACCAGGCCGTCCCCCACGGTCAGGAGGGTGTAATTCTTGAGCGCCTCGACGACGGGCATGCCGTTTTGCAGCACCCCGATGCACAGCCCGCCGATGATATTTATGAAGAGAATCAGCATTCCCGCTATGGCGTCGCCGCGCACGAACTTGCTGGCGCCGTCCATGGTCCCGTAGAAGTCGGACTCCAGGGCGACTTTCTGCCTCCGGCTCCTCGCCTCCTTCTCGTCGATCATCCCCGCGTTCAGGTCCGCATCGATGCTCATCTGCTTTCCGGGCATGGCATCCAGGGTAAACCGGGCCGCCACCTCGGAAATACGTTCGGTCCCTTTCGTGATGACCACGAAATTGACGATCATCAGGATAATGAATACGACCAGGCCGACCACGTAATTGCCGCCCACCACGAAGGTGCCGAACGCCATGATGACCTGTCCGGCCGCGTCCGTGCCCTCGTGGCCGTGCAGAAGTATGAGCCTGGAGGTCGCCACGTTCAATGCTATGCGGAAAAGGGTCGTCAGGAGAAGAAGGGTTGGAAAGACCGCAAACTCCAAAGGCTTGACGGTGTAGACGGAAGTAAGCAAAATAACAAGAGAAATTGCGATATTCACGGCCAGGAGCAGGTCCAGCACATGGCCCGACACCGGCAGCAGCATGACCGCCAGGACCATCACCACGACAACGCCCACAATGGCGCTGCTGTCCGACATGATCTTAAGGCGCTGCAATACCGGGCTTCCGCTCGTAACTTCCATTCCCCTGCCCCCCTCTTTCCTCTTTCCCGCTATCCGGCTGCACGCGATTTCTGCTGGTAGATGTAGGCCAGCACTTTAGCCACCGCCCGGTAGAGCGTCACCGGAATCGTCTCCTCGAGTTTAACCTCCTTATACAAAGCACGTGCCAGCGGAGGATTCTGATGAACCGGCACCCGGTTCTCACGAGCGATCCGGATTATATTCTTCGCCACCAGGTTCATTCCCTTGGCGAGCAGCTTGGGAGCTTCCATATCGGGTGTGTACAGCAGCGCTACCGCGTAATGGGTAGGGTTCGTGATCACCACGGTAGCCTTGGGGACTTGCGCCATCATGCGTTGCCTCACAAGACTGCGCTGAATCGCCCGGATACGGGATTTGACCTGGGGGTTCCCCTCGGTCTGCTTTGCCTCCTCCTTGACCTCCTGCTTGGTCATCCTGAGGTCTTTGTAATACTGCCACCTCTGGTAGTAGAAGTCCAGGATGCTCAGCAGCAGCATCGCCAACGCCACCCTGATGACCACTTTGAAGATCAGGCTTCCGAAGGCGCTCATCACATCCGTCAGTTCCTGTCCTATGAGCAAGGGAAACCGATCCTGTTCCGACTTGATGACGGAGTATACTATGAAACCGATCACCACGAACTTGATGAGGGCCTTTCCCAGTTCCACCAGGGAGCGCAACGACACCAGGCGTTTGAGTCCGGAAATGGGATTCAACTTACCGAACGACGGCTGGATGGCTTCCGGGGAGAACAGCACCCCCTTCATCTGCACGACGTGCCCTCCGATCCCCACGATCAGAGCGGTCAGAAGAACCGGGGCCATCATCGCCCCTGCATGCATGAATACCTTAACGAGAAGCGTGCTGTCAAAGACGGAATTGTCAACCGCCGCCGGGATGCCGTATACCCAGAAATCATCGAGCATCTGCCGGAAATGGTCGTGTATGATATGGACGTTGGAATACAGGACAACGGAGCATCCCAGGAGCAGCACGACGGAATTCAGCTCCATGCTTTTGGGAATATTTCCTTTTTTCCGGGCTTCCGAGATCTTTTTCCCGGTTGGTTGTTCGGTCTTTTCCTGCGCGCTGTCCGCCATCCCCTCTGCCCCTCAAAATGTCAAAAACGGCTTCTCAAGTCATTTTTTTGTCCACACGACTACGGCGCAGGCCTGTTCGTGAAGGATTTAAAAATGAGAAAAGCATTGAATAACAGGTTCTGAATGGCCTCGCCCCAAACCAGAAAAGAGATGCCCAAAATAAAAAATCCCAGCAGAATGGTGATCGGCGGGCTCGTCGCCATGATGTTCAACTGCGGCGCGAATTTGCTGAGCAACCCCATGGCGATGTGCGCCAGCAAGAGCACTATCATCACCGGAGCGGCAATTTTGATGCCAATAACGAACACCAGACCGGACAAATGGACTATTTTGCCCAGGTCCGAGGCATGCAAGGCAAAACCTCCCAAAGGCACGGACCGGAAACTCTCCACGATGGTCCTAATGAATATGTGGTGGCCATTCAGGCTTATCAGGATCATAGTGGCGACCCCCTGCAGCCATCGGCTGATCGTGGGCATCTGCCCACCGTAGGTGGGGTCGGCTACCTGTGCGAAGGTGAACCCCATCTGGAAACTCATGAGTTCCCCTCCGACCTGCAACCCGGCGAAGAGCAGAAGGAACGTAAGAGCCAGCAGCATGGCGAAGAGCAGTTCGCTCAGTATCACGGCGCAAACGGGTCCCGGCTGGAATTCGAGCGGAGGCACGCTCTCCCGGACCAGGGGAAAGATCATGGCCGCCAGAGCCACCGTGCAGCACACCTTCACCCGCGCCGGGAACTGCTGACTGTTGAATACCGGGAGCATGAACAGGATAAAGCCCAGCCGCAGCAGGACGGCCAAAAAGATGCCGATCTCCGTCAGATTGATATGGAAAGTGAGCATAACGCGCCACGCCCGCACATCTTTACTTTATCCAGTTGGGAAAGTTCAGAAAGATCTCCCTGGTGAAATCTCCCAGCTTGGTCATCATCCACGATCCGAAAACCAGCAGGGCAACAAATGTAATGACTATCTTGGGCACGAAACTGAGGGTCATTTCCTGGATCTGAGTAACGGACTGCATGATGCTGATGATCACTCCGGTAATCAGGCAGATAAGGAGAATGGGAAGGCTCACCAGCAGCATGGTTTCAAGGGCCTGGCGCGCCAGGCCGATCAGAAATTCAGGGGTCATTCGTCTCTCCCTCCGACCGGCTTTGCCGTTTGAGCCGATTATTCCCGTGGAGCACCCATGAACGATAAAAAAGTTCTTGACACGAACCTCCGGCCCGTGCGATTTTCCGCAACCCGCAACCCGCAACCCG
>CAYOVG010000285.1:0-9556 GCA_964407285.1 uncultured Syntrophobacteraceae bacterium | reverse complement strand
TGTCCGTCAAAATCTCTCAGTTTGAACCGCATAAGGGCCTCCAACTTTCCTTGGTTTTTCCGACTCTTAAGTGTAACATGTCGGTCAAACTGACCTTATTTGAAAGGTATTGGACTTAATGGATGATCGGTTGTCTCTATCGATAGCCCTGCTTGCCACGGCCCAACTATTTTCCCAGCCTGATAGAAAGCTACGGGGACAACCATTACATGGAGGTGAGAGATAGTGACACCTGAATGAGGACACCATGTGACTCTTGCAGCGTTACCTGAATTTCCCCTCCATGTTTTTCCACTATTAGTCGAGACTTCGGGAGGTCTACGGTGGGCTGATGAAAATCATCAGGCAAATGCAGCGTCAATTTCATCCCATTTTTGTTCCGGGCTCCTGTCCGATGAAAGGATCTTTCTTTTCGCTTGAACGGATTTTCCGAGCTTTTCACGGCGCCACTCGATCACGTCTTTTGTGCGTACCGTTTCCATGGCCGTTCGGATGACCTCGCCGGTCGTTTTGGACACGATGGCGGCGATACTCGGAACGAGGGCTGTAAAGCCGCTGTTGGCTTGGTTCTTTTCGATGTTCTTGAGCTTGCCCAAAACCGACTCGATGATCTCGCTGCTTCCAAGGAGACGCTCATGGGATTTGGCTTTACGCGATTCCTGTCCCACAAAGGCGATCAGCTCCCGGCGAATCCTCTTGGTTTGCTCCGTTGGAGCAAGGAAGTTGAGTCTGTACTTGAGGTCCCGCCTTGCCCCCGGTAGAGTCCCTGGTTTCTCACAAAGCTCTCCGTCTCGCTCACAAGTATCCAAAGAGCTTCCCAGTCGGCAAGGTCTTTTCGGTACTCCCTGATCCAGCCAAGCTTGGCTTCAATCTGCGCGACATCGATCTTGTGGTCCTTGCCGCCATCGGCATCGACAAAGGAAAGGGCCTTCATTGCCCAGCCGATGAGAACATCGATGTTCATGTAGCGGCCCTTGGTCCTCTGGTTGGGCGGCATCAGAAAGGCCAAATCCGTTTGCCTCACCCTGCTCGCCGTCTGGGCGCACTGCTCGCAAAACGACTTCCACCTCTCTTCGTCCTTGAGCTCTTGTTTGAGAAGGGAGGCGGTTTTGTGTTTGATGTCATAGATCGTGCAGGTTTGAGGGTGCTTCTCACAAAACTTCCTCATCCCCGCGGCAAGATCCGACCCATGATCGGCAATGATTTGCCTGGGAACTCCCGTGAGAGCGATCGTTTCCTCGAGTTGCTCCGCCACGATCGGGCCATTCGACTCCTTGGTGGGAATCACGGCGATGGGCTCCACGTCCTCGTAGCTCAGGCGCTTCCCGGCGGGAGGCAAGGAGCTGAGCCTGATTCCAAGAATCACCAGGCACTTCTCCGATCCGACCTGAACTGTATGATCGATGATCCAGACCCAATCACGGGCCCTCTCCTTTTCCCGGGTCAGCTTGAAGTAGCCCGGGCGCAGCACCCAAAGACGGCCGCACGACCAGCAGGGCGCAGAGACATCGAGTCCGAAAAAATTCCAGATGATCTCCAGAACGCGACTCGACCCCCTCAGACTCACGGATGCGTGCAGGATGAAGTAGACGTAAAGCTCGATCTGCCCCAGAGTGTAGCGGTGATAAGCCACTTTCACATCGAGGAGGCGCGAACAAGTCCCAAGGCGCTCTTCCGTGCAAGACTTCTTTTTGATCGTTTCCTCCACTTTTCGGTGCTCCCTCAGTTGCGCCAACTGCCGCTCAAGCCCCCTTACCTTCTGCTTGAGTTCACGGTTTCGAGCTGTCAGGTATCCGACCCTTTGCTTGAGCTTCTTTGTTTCGTACTTGAATTCCAAACATTTTGCCTTCCACCCATCACGGCTTTTCTCAAAGAAGGCGACCAGCTTTCTGAGCGGACTCTTGTACTCTTTACCGGATGTGCTCATGGCTCTCACCTGCCTGTTCACGGATGAACAAACGGCCCTCTACTCGTTTGAAGGGCCACTGGTGAGAAATTTAAGCACATCCCGCGGCACGCAAAACCGCAGCACAGAACCGGGAAGACTATTTCTGTTCATTTTTCTTAGCTGGACCGGTGATTTTCATCAGCCCAGTGGAGGCCCACGGGGAGGTAACGGGCGGTTGATTCCACACTACAAAAATTCACATAGGCAAGAAGAAGTTGTTTCCAGTGCATTGCCGACCGGGGCAAGGAGCGCTTTCTTTTGTTGACAGCCGGCACACCGGTGCTTATGACTACCATAGTGATTTAGTTAGTAATTCTTCGTCATACCGACTTTCGGGTAGTGTCCGGGATAAGCTTCACAGAGCACGAAGCACGTGACAATCGCGGTTTCGAGAGGTGATATGGCGTTTCATAGCCACACAACTCGTAGAACATGCCACAAACTTTGTGGAATTCAACTCGCTGGTCCTCTGAAAGCGGCATCTTCGCAACGGTTAGCCAATTCCGGACACCACCGGCTTTCGCCGGTATCGGGAAAGGAGAGCGCCGGGCCGCATGCCGGTTTGAAGACCGCCGGAATGCCGAGAAGGGCTCTCCAAGAATCACTCAATTTGGGGATAAACCAGCGTTTCATCCCCTTCAGAAAGGCCGGCTTCCCGGGATCAGGAAACCTTTTTCAGACCCGCCTCGGAGAAGAACGGGAATCGCTGCTCGGGAGTGTCCCGAGCAGTTTCAAAAAGGAGGTATCCCATGTTCAGGTTCAGGTACGGAGTTTGCCGGTTGTCCTTATGCTTGCTGCTTTCAATCGCGCTTGTGGTTGCCGCGCCCGGTATCCACAATACCCAGGCCCAGACCACGACGTGCAACAGCAACGATTCAACCGCCCCCTGTTTTGCCGGCGTCTCCGACATCCTGGGAGGACAAACCCACCTCCTCCGAAACGATGACCTGATTGTCGCGGGCTACCGGGGTGATAACGCCGGCAATTTCTTTCTCCTCACCTGGGCCCTCCAGACAACCAACTCCACCATTACCGGCCAAAACGACTTTCAATCGGGCTCCACCACCGGTAACACCTCCCTTGCGGCAGCCGCGGGCAGGATGTTCGGTCCGCAGGTGACGGGCGATGATGTCACGGCCACGGTGGGGACCGTGGGGTCGGCGCTTTGGCTTCTCATATCCGACTTCGGGAACAATAACATCCTGATCCACCAGGCCATACCGACCAGCCTTCCCTTCGGCGTCGTGGACTACGCCGGAATGGCCGACTTCACCGGGGACGGATTCACCGAACTGGTTGTACACAACGAGGCGGGCAGCCTGTTGATCGCTACCGCCGACGGTTCCACGCTGACCTGGGGACCGGAATTCAACACGGGCGCCAATAACGGGCTGGCCGGCCCCCTGCCGGCCGCTTTCGCGATCGGTGATTTCCTGGGAAACGGCGGTCGTGAGATTGCCATGGTCAGGGAAGACCCATCCACCGTTACCGGCCTCGTATTGACGATCTACACGGTGGATGCCGCAACTCTTCAGATCAGCCAGGCCGGTTCCACTACCTTGCCCATACCGGACGCTTCCGCATACGACCTCATTCCCTCGCTGGCAGCCGGGCGTTTCGGCACCGTGGACCACGATCAACTGGTTTTATTGTATACGCAAAACCCTTTAATTACCTCTCCGGTAACCACCAAGCTGGTGACGATAGACATCGACTCCTTCTTCAATCCCACGGTCAAGTCGCACATCGACTTCGGCACCGCTTATGCCGCGGGAATTTCGGGTCGAGTCGCCGTACGGAGCGGCCGGCTCAACTGGTTCTCCCAGTACGACCAGGCGGCGGTCCTGCTCGAGAATTCGGCCAGCGAGCAGAACTCCCTCTCCGTCTACGGTTTTTCCACGGACGGGAACCTCACTCCCACCAAGATAGGCGGCACGAATGTCAACGCTCAGTTCCCCTCCTGCATCTATGACCTTGCCGTGGGCAATTTCGACAACATGCAGGGGAACACCGGTCCCCCGCCCAATCTCCAGATGGCCCTGGTCGGACCATCGGCGTGTCTTTCCCCCGATCCTCTTCAGGTCGCCATTTATACGATGGACCCCGAAACCAATGCCCCGGGCTTTACATCGATTTACACGGTGAGCGGTTCCGGGAGCCCAGGCACCCTCAATCCCGTACTGGTGTCCGCCGACACGCGGGGGCGCTCGCTCGTGCTCGGACCTGTCGAGAAGGTGACCGTGACGGGCCACATTCAGCCCGATACCGTCCTCGGCCTGCCTCCGATGCACGTGGATTGGATCACCGCTGCCGGGGCCGCGGCGCCCGACGTGCTCAACGTCTCGGTGTTCCCGGCCACGTTCAACACACTGTACAACTTCCAGCAGACCACGGGCACGCAGGCAACCCGCAAGAGCACGACGAGCTATACGGTATCGACCAAGGAGTCGGCCCAGGAGAAGGTTTCCTACGGAATTCCGGCCGTGGCGGGCGTGAGCGTGGACTTGAACCAATCCGCGCAACAAACGCATAACGAAAGCGTCGCCGCGAACTACAATACCTACCAGGGAAACTCTTTCAAGCTTTCGGCTCAAACGGAATTCGACGACCGCGTGGCGGCGACGTCGAGTCAAACCAACATCTACAGCTACCAGGTCCTCAGCCAGTGCGTCGCGGACCAGGGCGCATCGCCTCTCGGAGGGTGCCCGGCAAACACCCGCCCGCTCTACGTACAGTTTTCGGGGCCGGACAACGTCTACTACATCGATTTGGCCGAAGGCGCGGCCATCGAGTGGTACCAACCGGTGCAGGAACCCGGCAATATTTTCTCCTATCCGGGAAGCCTGGCACAGTTGCAGGCTTATCAACCAGCGGCGACTCCTCTCCAGCTCCAGTCGGCCGCGAACAATGTGTGGGATTCGCAGTCGCCGGAGCAGGTTTCGATTTCGTGGACCCAGGGCGGAGGAAGCGATGTGACGAGCGGATCGGTAAGCACCCATTCCTTCGATACTTCGGTGAGCGTCTCCGGCAACGCCGCCATCGAGGGATTCGGCCTGAGCGCCGGCGCCGGCTTCGATTACAACGACAGTCAGTCGGTCACTACCCTGAACACGGCATCCAACACCTTCTCCGAGTCCACCGGAGTGATCGTCAATCGCGGAATCCCCGGAGGACCGACCACTTCGGACAACTACCTGTACGCGGGGCAGAGCTTCATCTTCGGCCAAGCCGCTCCGACCGGGACGCTTCAGGACATCCCCCTGACCACGACGGTCCAGGCGCCGGGATACCTGGCCGTCGGGTTTGTCGCCGATCCATTGAGCACGGGGGACATTCAATCGGGCAACTGGTGGACACAGGCCTACACCGCGTCCCCCGATGTGGCTTTGAATCATCCACAGAGGTGGCTGCAAAAGGAGCCTTCGGGCGTTAACGCTCAGCAGGTATGGTTCAATTGCCCGGCGGGCTACACTTCCTCGCCGACATCACCCGCCTGCACTCCGATTCAGCAGCAAGCGACACCGGCCGTCGTCGCGGATGCGAGTTTCTACCAGATGAAGGGCCTTTTCGTAACCCCCGGAACGACCGCCAACGGACCGCAGATCACGACGGCCACGCAGGGGGACACGGTGACGCTGCGAGTCCGGGTGTACAACTACAGTCTTGCCGGCATGCCGTCGGGCACGACGGTGCGCGTCCAGTTCTACGCGCAACCGTGGGACGCCACGACCGGGCAGTTTCAAAGCCAGGCCGGCAATTCCGACGCGTTCGCACCCGCCGTCTTCATCGGCGAGGGCACGGACGCCGAAGGCGCGCCGCTGGGTCCGATCCCCGCTTTTTGCGGAGGTCCCTCCGGAAACGGCGATCCCTGCTCGGACCCGAACGCGCCGGCCAATTGGGTGTACGCCCAGACCACGTGGGATACCGGCGCGGTCGCGGCCGAAAGTTACTGGAAGTTCTGGGTGGTGGCCTGGATGGAGCAAAACGGCGCCCTCGTGCCCGAGATCGCGCAGCACGGCCTGACGGCGATTCCGGCCGATCCGGTGAATTCGCTTGCGGATATCCCCGTCGAAACCTACAGCAA
Organism: uncultured Syntrophobacteraceae bacterium; assembly: GCA_964407285.1. Taxonomy (GTDB): domain Bacteria; phylum Desulfobacterota; class Syntrophobacteria; order Syntrophobacterales; family Syntrophobacteraceae; genus CAYOVG01. Next base: position 3,524 of record CAYOVG010000285.1, on the reverse strand, counting down.
CAACCTGGGCTTCTACAATCAAACATTCTTCGTGGCATCGGCCACCGCGCAAGTCGAGGCCGAACCCACTGGAAACACCGGCGGCCTGGCCATCGGAAGTGTGGAGTCCACGACGCAAACATTGCTTCGTGGACGGCCGGCAACGATCGAGGCCGCCCACTTGAGCCGGGGGCCCCGTTTGGGCTCCCTGCTGACGTTGTTCTATGACGGCGATCCCGACAACGGCGGTACTCTATTCGACCAGGAAGTGATACCACCAATCGCCGCCAGCGGGACATTCGTGTCACATGTGTCTTTCCGGCCGAGAACATGTGGAGAGCACCGGATTTTCGTCCGGTCCATTCCCATGGACGGAAACGCGGCATCCGCTACCGCCTCGACCGCGGTCCAGGTCGGCGAGGACCTTTCCGCCGAATTGACATCGTTCGAACGCGCGATCAAGGCGGCGAAGCTCCCCAAGCTTACCGAATGGGGCCTTCTTGCAACGGTGGAAGCCGGCAGAAAATCGCTCTCGAACCCTAAACGTCTCCATGTGGTCCTGGAGATACTGAGGCATGAGGTCCGGTTGCTCGGACATAAAAAGATCCCGGCTGAAACGGAAACAGCCTGGCTCTCACACTTGGACCTGATCGATAGTTGCAGCAACTGAGAAGGGTGGAGATCATGGGATAAGCCGCGTCTGGGAAAATATGCGATTCCCCATAGCATTTGCGTGTGACTGAAAGCTGGCGCACCAAGAGGCTTTTGGGGGATCTCCCATGCCCGGATTTGCGTTCACTTCGACTACTTCAGGGTGCCGGTGGCTCCATGCGGCGGCTCTGCCGTTAGGAACGCGGCAATAAATAATCGTCCGAGGTCGAGAGACCGACTCGATTTTCAAAACCGAGTCGGTCTGCCTTCGACGGATATTCATTTCTTGCCCGAGGCCTTATGGAGCCATGGCGCCTACCGGTGAAGCCGCACGGGCTGTATCGGTGCAGAAGAAAGGGATGGGTATAGTGGGATCATCGATTATCATTGCTGGTCCCAGGCGTGATAAGGGGTAGTCAATGGTCAAGCGAACTGGTGGCGAGCTTATTCAAGATTTCCTCGAGACATACGAGATTCCATACGTGTTTGGCAATCCGGGACAACCGAGACGACTTTTCTTGCCGCGGTTGCGGCATCGAAGGCCACGTACATGCCAGCCTTGCACGAATCGAGCGCGGTCGGCATCGCCGCTGGCTATGCATTAATAAACGGCAAGCCATCCGTGGTGAGTCTGCATACCTATCCGGGCCTTGCTAACGGCATGTTCAATATGCGCAACGCACTCTTGGCCGGCGTTCCGCTTCTCGTGGTGAACGGTCAGCAAGATTCCCGTTTTCTTATCCACAATCCCGTTCTCGGCGCACCGAACACCCGCCTTGCAGAAACGGCCACCAAGTATGTCTACGAAGTGACCAGTGTCGATGAGATAGCCATCGCGCTCCAGCGTTGTTACCTGCAGGCGCGACTCCAGCCGACGGGGCCGGTGTTCCTCTCTATCCCGATGAACTTCATGCTGGAGCACACCACGCACTCGACTTTCAAAAAGACGCAGGTCATCGAGGACATCGTGCCGCGCTCGGTAGGCGACGTGGCGCAAGCCTTGACAGCGGTCCCGCCCAAGAAGCTCGCTATCGTTGCCGATTACGCGGTGGGTGCGGCACAGGGCATTGACGTCTTGAGCCGTATTGCCTCAGCCCTCGATGCGGACATCTACGCAGCGCCCTTCCACGTCCAGGGAACCGTGGACCCACTACACCGGAACTTTTGTGGCCAACTTCCCCCGACAACACGGGAACTCAACCAGATCCTGAGCCGCTATCATACAATGCTGCTGGTCGGTGGGAAGGTCGATACGTTCATCTATGACGGTTGCTCCGCACTGCCCGGCGAGCCTCGGGTGATACAAGTGGCGCCTGCCGCCGGCCAACTTGGATTTGATTATCCATGCGATATGGCCGTGCTCGGAGACATTCGGGCGACACTCGATGCGATCGCGGCGGCGCTTCGAACCGAGGTCACAAACGAAGCTGCCCCGGATCGGGAGGTTAGGGCGGCGGCGCTGGAAGCCAGGTATTCGGCATCAGACAGGCGACCGAGCGATGCGCTTATACTGGGGATACTGCGTCATCTCGATCTCGGAACTCACATCATCACAGAAGGCTCATCCGAGGACGCGATTGTGCAGGATATGGCGGTCCGGCTGGGGTTTCGAAACGTCTATTTCTCACCGCGAGGTGGAGGGCTGGGCTGGGCGATGCCGCTCGGAGTCGGGATCGGTTTGGGAACCGGCAAGCACGCGGTCTGCTTCGTCGGGGACGGTGGAAGCTTATTTTCGATCCATGCGATCTGGACAGCCGCCAAGTACCGTATCCCATTAATATTTATATGCTTTGTTAACAGCGAGTATCGTCTGCTCAAAGACCTCTGGTGCGACGCAATGGGAACAACCCTGGAAACCACCAGATTCGTAGGCATGGATTTCAATGATCCGGAAGTCGACCTCGAGAAGATCGCCGCAGGCCTGGGTGCGCGTACTCAAAGGATCGGCAGCCACGAGGAGATCGGAGATGTATTGAGGCCGGCGTTGACTCACCCTGGTCCCAGCTTCATCATCATTGATCGCGAGCCATGATGCCGCTCCAACGCGAAACCGGCCGGACGCGCGGAAAGGAAGGCTACAATGCAGCATGAAAGGAAAGATGCAAGGGATGTCACCCTGGAACGGCGACTGATTGAGCTTGCCTGGACGGATCCAGCCTCTGCCGAGCTCCTGCGGAAGGACCCGCGGCAAGCGCTGGCCACCATCGGGGTCGAGGTCTCGCCTGGCGTCAAGATCGACGTCAGGCAGCAGCGGCGCGATACGCTTTACTTCGTGATTCCGCCGCTCGCGGACAAGCCGGAGGAAGCGGAGACGGTGATCAATCAGATGGATCTGTGGCAGAGCGGCGACCTGTTCTGCTGGATCATGCCGCAGGCACTGAAGCTGGAGTTGCTGCGCATGCGCCGGAGCTTCCGGAGGAGCAATCCATGAGCGACCAATACGATATCTTCACAACTCACTATCGCACGCTTCGGCGGGACCCCGCTGCGCGTCGTCGGCTCATCGACGATCCGATCGCCGGCCTGAAGGAGCATTTTGGCTCTGTGCCCGACGGTAACTACCGGCTCGAGGTCGTGCCGCAGGAGCCGGACACGATCATTCTCGTGCTGCCGGCACCGCCGGCCGAGGGCGAACCGAGTGCGGCGGACATCGATGCGGTGAGCCGCCGAATCTACGACATGCTGTTCACCGATGGTATCGGCGGCTACCTGATCCCCGACGAGGCACTCACCTGGGTGCTGCGCGACATGCGTTCGGCCTGGGCTGCGGCCGCTTGCTCCAAGCAGGGTGGCACAAACGGCTAATCATATGCCCCCCCGTCATGAACGGACCGCGACAGCCGCTTATCCGTTGGGACATGAGAGCCAGACACGCAGGGCTTTCTTCACGGCTT
>CAYOVG010000284.1:0-9582 GCA_964407285.1 uncultured Syntrophobacteraceae bacterium | reverse complement strand
GGGCAGCATTACAGAAAAGGAGATATGTTGTTGATTTTGCAGGAGCAAAGACGTAAGAGCCGCCGGATATACGTCGGACCGGTACCCATCGGGGGGGATGCCCCCATAGCAGTCCAGTCCATGACCAATACGGACACGCGCGACGCCCGTGCGACGGTGGCTCAGATAAAGCGTCTCGAGGACGCGGGGTGTGAGATAGCGCGGGTCGCGATTCCAGACATGGAGGCGGTCGATCAACTCGCCGCCATCCGCAAGGGCATTGGAATTCCGCTCATCGCGGACATCCACTTCGACCACCGCCTGGCGCTTGGCGCGCTGAAGGCAGGAGTGGACGGCCTGCGGCTGAACCCGGGAAACATCGGAGGCCACGACAAGGTCAGGAAGGTGGTGGACGCCGCAAGGGAGCGTGAAGTCCCCATCCGTATCGGAGTGAACAGCGGCTCCCTGGAGAAGGACCTCCTCGCCCGGTACGGCCGCGCCACGCCGGAAGCCATGGCGGAAAGCGCGCTCCGCCACATCCGGCTCCTGGAGGATTGCAATTACGACAAGTACAAAGTATCTCTCAAATCGTCGGACGTCCTGGACACCATAGCCGCCTACCGGCTGCTGGCGTCGCAAACCGACTGCCCGCTCCACCTGGGAGTGACGGAAGCCGGAACACTGGTGGACGGAGCGGTCAAATCCGCTCTCGGAATCGGCATTCTGCTCTACGAGGGTATCGGGGACACCCTTCGAGTCTCCCTGACCCGCGCCCCGGAGGACGAGATACCGGTGGCGTTCAGCATCCTGCGCTCGCTCAAGCTGCGGGAGCGCGGCGTGGAGCTCATAAGCTGCCCGACGTGCGGACGGACCGAGGTGGAGCTGATCCCCATGGTCGAGAAGGCCGAGCGGCTGCTGCGCAAGGTCCGCACGCCCATCAAGGTCGCCGTCATGGGGTGCGTGGTCAACGGACCGGGTGAAGCCCGCGAGGCGGATGTCGGGGTTGCAGGCGGCCGCGGGCAGGGCATTCTCTTCAAGAAAGGCGAAAGGGTTGAAAAAATTCCGGAGTCCCGGATGCTCATCAGGCTCATCGAGGAAGTGGAGAAGATGACCGGGACCCAAATACTCGAAAACCTGGATTCGGCGAAAGATGACGATAAGAGTGTTTGAAATAGTAGACCAGGTCTTGAGCTATCATCCGGAAGCGGACATACCGCTCCTGGAAAAGGCCTACGTGTTCGCGGCCAGGACGCACAACCGCAGGCTGGTCCCTCCCGAGCGGTCTTACCTGGACCATCCCATCGGGGTGGCTGAAATCCTGGCCCGGATGCGTCTCGACGAAGAGAGCATCGTGGCCGGTCTTCTCCACGCCTGCCTCGAACAGAACCTCGTGACCCCCGAGTTGCTCGACGCCGAATTCGGCCCCGGCGTCTCCCGCATCGTCCAGGGCGTCGAGAAGCTCAGCCGCCTTGACTTCAGCCGTCGGAAGGAGCGCCAGTCCGAATACGTTCGCAAGATGATCTTCGCCCTGTCCGAAGACATCCGCGTGGTGCTGGTGAAGCTCGCGGACCGGTTGCACGAAATGCGCCTCATCCGGTGCTTCGGCGACGCGGAACTGCAGAGCATGGCCGAAGAGACACTGGAGATCTACGCCCCCCTGGCCGCGCGACTGGGGATCGAATGGATGCGGCTGGAACTGGAGGACCTGTCCTTTCGGTGCCTCCATCCCGATTCCTACGAGGAGATCATCCAGGGACTGGCCAGGACCGAGGAAGAGCGCCGCCGCATCATTGCCGATATCGGCGGGATGCTTCGGGATAAGCTGGAAAACCATGGCCTCGAGGTGATGAACATCACGGGACGCCCCAAGCGGCCCTACAGCATTTACAAAAAGATGGTCGCCCAGCAACTCGAACTCGACCGCATACACGATCTCATCGCCTTCCGGGTCATCCTCGACACGGTCAAGGACTGTTACGAAGCGCTCGCCCTGTTCCACGCCGAGTGGGAACCGGTCGCCGGCCGGTTCAAGGACTACATCGCCAAGCCCAAGTCCAACCGCTACCAGTCCATCCATACCACGGTGGTCGGTCCTCACGGCGAACGCATGGAAATCCAGATGCGGACGGCGGAGATGGACAGGATCGCCAGGGAGGGAATCGCCGCCCACTGGCTGTACAAGGAAGGCAAGTACCTGGGGAAGGTCGAGGACCAGGACACCCAGCGTTTCTCCTGGCTGAGGCATCTTCTCGACTGGAAAAGGGACTGGACGGACCCCAAGGAGTTCCTGGATGCGCTGAAGGTAAACCTCTACCCCAATGAAGTGTACGTGTTCACGCCGCAGGGGGAAATCAAGGTGTTTCCGAAAGGCGCCACGCCCATCGATTTCGCCTACGAGATTCACACCCAGGTCGGGCACCAGTGCACGGGCGCTCGGGTGAACGGCAAGCTGGCGCCTTTGCGCTACGAACTCCAAAACGGCGATACGATTGAAATCGTAACCGCAGCCAGGCAGCATCCGAGTAAGGATTGGCTGAAATTCGTTCAGACGACGAAGGCGCGGGAGCGTATCCGCCGCTGGGTGAAGACGCAGGAACGGGAGCGTTCCATGGCGCTCGGCAAGGAGATATGCGAACGGGAATTCCGCAAGAAGGGCCTCAATTTCAGCCACTACATCAACTCGCCGGAACTCGAGGAGGTTGCGGCGAGCCTGTCGTTTCGAAACATCGGGGACCTGCTGGCAAGCATCGGATACCGGAAGCTCTCCCCCGTGATGGTCATCGGGAAGCTCTCCCCCCCTGCCCTGCCAGAAGATTCCAGGAAAGATTCGATTTCGGTCGAGAAGAGCAAAGCATTTCGGACCAGCCAGGGCGTCCGCATCCAGGGCATAGACGACCCGATGGTGCGCCTGGCGAAGTGCTGCAATCCCCTGCCCGGAGAGGAAATCGTGGGCTATATTACGCGAGGCCGGGGCGTGACCGTCCACCGGACTTCATGCAGGAACATGCACAGGGACAATGCCGAGAGGCAGATAGAAGTTCTTTGGGACGTCGGCGACGGCCACGTCCACCCGGTGGATATCCAGGTCACGTACTCCGACGACAAGAGGATGTTGGCGGTGTTGAGCGCCCTTCTGAGCCAACTGGGCGTGAACGTGGTGGGGGTTCGCATGGATTCCCAGTCGGACGGACTGGTGGTGTGCCACCTGCGCGTGGAAGTGAAGGACACCGACCACCTGCACCGGGTGCTTGCGGCGTTGAGGGGCGAGAAGAACGTGTTCCACGTTCAGAGGAGTATGGAGTAGACAATACAGGAACGGCTTCCAGCCGCGACAAAGCCGGTAAAGCTCGGTCGCGGCTGGAAGCCGTTCCTACAAGTTCAGCACGGGCATGACAGGCGGTTTCCGTTACCTGGCCACGGCGGCGGAGGGTTTCGTCACGAACCCGGAGCGTATGCAGCGGGTGCATACACGGATGTACCGGACGGTCCCGTCGGGCGCCATATTGCGTACGCGCTGCAGGTTGGGGTACCATATGCGCTTGGTTTTGTTGTTGGCATGGCTCACGTTATTGCCCGTATGAGGCGTTTTTCCGCAAATTTCACATATCCTGCTCATGGCTTGGGTCTTCCTCCTTCAAAGGATCTATCGTAAACTTCGCTCATCTCGCGAGTCTTTCCATGCTTTGCCGGGCAGACAGGGCCGAAGCGGCATTTCCACATCACAGAACTTGTCCTTATACCACAACAGGCGCAAAAGTACAAGCCAATTTTGCGGACTCGAACTCAAGAATCGAACAACCGCGCGGGTCCTTCATATGCAACCACGGAAGGCCCGGAAATCACAAACAAGACGGGTATTCCCTTTTCGTGTCCTTTCGTGTTTTTCGTGGTAAAGAAAAGAAAAATCGTTCGATGCCGGCGGCCGGCGGTCTACCGCTCCGTCTTCTTTGTATAGAGAGCCGCAATGCCCTGCGAAGCGACATCCGGAATCAGAAGGTCCAGCCCATCATAGCGCGGAAGCACCTTGCCGAAGCCGTAAACGAGATAGAGCGCCCCACGCCTGGCTTCCCTGGTGATCTTTTCGGCAAAAAGATCGTGGAGGGTAATGTACGTGTAGAAGAGGTCTATATCGGAAAAACCGACCCCGGTCTCGGACCGGATCACCCGGAACGTGGATTCCTCCAGCGAACTCCCTTTGAACAGGGCGATATTGTCCGGCGGGGTGATCAACTGCCCGCCGGCCAGCAGCTTTGTGAGCTGCCGTTTGCGCGGCAGGTATTCCGCGAGAATCTCCGGGTCGATCTCGATCCCGATGGAGAGCTTCACGAAATAGCTCATGAGCACGTTCACCCGGCCGTCGGCGCAACCCAGGTCGGCAAAAACCGTTCGCTCGGGATCAATAATCCCGTGCGCCAGCAGTTCATGAATGCAGCCGATAAATCTCGCAAGGTCCGTCGATTTGCGAAAGCCTTCGACGCCTTCACATCCTAACTTGCATCCGTCGTAGAATTCGGCAACCAGAGAGGTGGTTCGAGAAAGGAGTTCGGTATCCATGATTTCCCATCACCGGTTTATGTATCTGTAAACGGCCTCCTGGAGCGCGAAAATAAGGTCCAGCTCCCGGCCCGCGGTATTTTGGAGGAAGCATAGCTGTTCGTGCGTCAGGGCGGTTTCAATCTTATCGCACAGGTAGTTTACGCACAGCACATGCCGGGCCCTGAGCATGCAGCCGCCACTCCCGAGAAAAAAGCAGCTTCTCTCCACCGTGCGTCGGTCGGGAAGGGACGCTCCCAGCAAAAGGTTGACCAGGAGCAAAGTCGAATTATACCGGTTCTCTATCCCTGCGCCGCAGCAACTCCCTCCTTCCTCCTCTTCACACCCTCTGCACGCCTCCACAACTCCCAGTTCAATCATTGTCTCAAAAGTCGTACGAAGCGCCGCTTCGAGTTCCACCAGAAGCCCCGCGATCCGGGGGTCTTCACGCAACGGTTCCCCCCACGCAGCAAACCGGTCGCGCGCCACCGCTATTTTTTCCACAATCGTAACGGGAGGATTGACGTTCCCCCCATTTTCCGTTGCAGGCGTGCTCTCTTCCTTTCGATCCGAACCAGACATTCAGTTACGCTTCCTCTCCTTCGTGCATCGGTTTCGCCAGTTTGATGAGCTTTGGGATGAAAAACGAGAATACGAACAATCCGATGGAAGCCAGAATCTTCCACGAAAGAAGCTCTTCCCATCTCCCGCTCACCCAGATTTCCTTAAAGCTTCCGATAAAAAAGGTAAAGATAAAAGTCCCCGCCACGATACCCAGGGCGGTACCGGCGAAGTAATCCCGAAATTTCACACTCGTAAGCCCCATGCCGAAATTCATCGGCGTAAAGGGAAAGTAGATGAGGCGCAGGTAGAGCACGGCCGCAAAGCCGTTTCGCCGGATGGCGTCGTCGTATTTCTTGAGCCTGTTGCCGACCACCGACACGGCGAAATCCCTGCCCAGGTATCGCCCTATGAAGAAAGCGGCACTGGAGCCCCCCATGGCGCCCAGCCAGACATAGATGAAGCCGTACAGAGGGCCGAAAAGCGCCGCCCCCACCGTTGTCAACAAAATGGCGGGAATGAACAGGCATACGCCGACCGTGTACGCCAGGATGAACGCCAGAGGCGCCCACAATCCGGCCGCTTCGAGCACGGCTCCGAGTCTCTCGGCGGTAAGAGCTTCACCGGCCGGCGTGAACCGGACCACAACCACCGAAGCAATGATGAATACTACCAGCATGACGGCCTTTATCGCCGCTTTAGTACGATCTATCGCAGGTTCCATCGAGGCTCCCATTTCCCTTTGCGTGAAACCGGTTCGCGACATGCGCGCCGGATGAGGCGGTTCGCGGATGCCGAACGCCAAAAGATAGTATTATTACATAAGTCGAAAGAATGTGGGAGTATTTTGTTCTTGGGCGCGGCGGATAATCGCCCGTGCCCGCCTTGCCGGGTCCAGACGCTTGATATCAGAAAGCGAGTGCTCCGCTGAGAGGCGAAAACTCGTACCCCCGGTCTGCCGCATACCCCAGGACCATCTCGGTCCTCTCGAGTAAACCGCGAAGCTCCTCTTCGTTGCGCACGTGACTGGTCACTCCGGGAATCAAAACGGTGGAGTGCATGAAGATATGAAGGTACCCGCAACCCGCCGCGACAACGGTCCGGGCCAGGTCCAGCATGTCTTCGCCGTTGCTCAACTCAGGGGACAGGCATCTGTAATTCAAAATCCGCAGCACATCGAGAGCCTTGAACACAACGCGCGAAGGGACGCCGTATCCGAGACTCCGCCTAATGATGGCGGAAACGTTGGAGCATTTCTCGAAATCGGCCTGAAGAAACCCCACCGTGGGGGGAACTTCCAGGAGCGGACCGTCGGGGTTTTGCCGGAAGATGTCTTCCGGCTTGAACCTGTACGGCGCAAGGCGCGCCCCGCTGAAATCGGGTCCCTCCATTTTCCCCAGGTCGGTAAACGGAATGATGGAGGTATCGATCCGGTACCCGAGACCGGCGATGCACCTTGCAACATCCGAACTGAAACCCCACCGGCCCGCTCTGAAGGATACGGGGGCGACGCCGAACCGGTTCACGATTTCCCTGTGGAGGGTTTCAATTTTCGGGCAGAGCACATCGTAGGGAAGGTTCGAAAGCATGGAGTTATGGTTGTTGATGGCGCCATGAACGATGGGCGGCGTATTCCATGGATGGCAGTGGGTCCCGATTTCACATCCGCCGGCATCGTGGATCTTCTTCAATATCGCCCTGGAACCGTTATCCGCAACCACGGGATAATCGACCAGGTAGGTCGGCACGGCCCCGAACCGGTCGAATACCTCCTGCAGCATGGGAATACGGGATATGTTCCGCACGGGGTTGTCCGTGGCTTTCCACTTATCCCACAGGTCCTCTTCCGTATCGATTGTAATGAAGACTTTTGTTCTCATGATTGATCCATATCGACGCCGGATGACGCCGGACGGCCGGGCGCCTGCCGAACAGCCTTTCATCGGCCGCGCATCCCCTTCCGTCTCCCGGCTCCCGGCGCCTGTTTCCGCTAATTCCGCCCGTCCGCCAACCCCGATTGTTTCTCTACCTGATCGGTAAACGCACGGTCGAACGACCGGCCACCCATTTCATACTTGATACGTCCGGATGGCGGCCCCTCCATGCCGAACGTGACGGTCACCTTCATGTCGGCGTACTGAAATTCGACTCCACAGTCTTTTGCTCCCTCGATAAGCCTGGCCGGAGACATTCCCGCCGGGGCCCCCTTGGGACCCGTCTCCAGCAGATGCAGAAAAACATCCGATTTTTGCCGGGCAGCCGGAGAGACCTCCAGGCGCCATACCCCCAACAACTCGCTCCGGGCGTTGAACAGCTCGGAATCATCCGGGTTGATCTTGTAGTCGAGCGGCAGCGGCCAGTTCCGGCCTCCGTTCCAAAACTGCTTGCCCGGTCCGCCGATGGTCTTGAGTTCAGCATTTTTCGGCAGCAGAGTGCATCCGAAAAGGCGCCCATCCTCATGCTCGGTGCTGAAGATAGGCCCGTTGACCTTGATGTCGCCGGCCGTATGCAAAAGCCACGTCTTCCGGTAATTCGGTTCTTTAGCGACAACCCGGTCGAAAATGACGAAATGCCGGGGCGGGACGAAAACGAACTGTCGCAAAACCAGCGAACACTTGTCCGGATGGTAGACAGCCGTGGCGTCACCGGCGATGTAGGTGTACTCGGGATGAGTTTCGAAACCGAGGATCTTGGAGCCCGTAAACTCCCTTTGGCCGCCGTCGTTGGGCGTCGGCAGAGGGGGCTCCTCCGGCGCATATTCTATTGTATCGCCCCAGTATCCGGGCATTTTTTCACCCGGCATATGAATCAGCATGCAATTGTGGGCTATGGTCCGGCAGTAGTAGTTGTAGAGATGGCTGCCGGGTTCGGGACGCGACCCGGTGTCGAGGGCGAGAAAACCTCCGGAGAAAATGCCGAAGTGGTTTTCATCGAAGTGCTTATGCTGCTCATACCTGCCGCCGGCGTTAAAGAGCGCGTAAGTCGCATTGTCACTCCAACTGGAGTGCATGAGGAACTCCCCCATGACTTCGAAATGTCGCGCGGAAGGAAAGGAGAATTCCGACGGGGCCTTCGGGGGAGGAGCGCCTCCAATCCCCGTGAGCAATAAGGGAATGGCCGGAAACGTTTCGGAGTGTTTCCCTTTACTCATCTTTTGCTGCAGCCAGGCCGCAAGGGCCGCGTAGTCGGGATGGCTCTTATGGTAGAAATGCCGTATCTGGGCCAGATGTGTATAGCATTCCCAGAGCGGCAGCCGGTTGGTTTCATGGTAGTCGTCGCCGATACCGAAACCGCGTTCGCCGGGCAACCAGTTCCATAAGACGAAGTTCACAAAGAGAGGCATGAAAGGCCAATCGACTGCAATCTCCGTATCGAATGCCGACTTCAGGGTGTGGAAGAAATTGAAAACGGCCAGGGGATAGGAGACAAGCGCATAGTTGAGGGTCGGGGAAATGAACCCTCCATCGTCACCGGAAAACTCATCATAGACTTTCAGGACCTCGTAATAGATGTCGTAGCCCCGCTCGATGAAGCGCTTCGCCGTCTCATCGTCCACGCCTTCGCCGTAAGTCGCTATTCCGGCAAACCAAAGAAGACCCGGTGTTCCGTAGCACCCGTCACGCGGCGTCGACCAGTTTTCGCCTGGAAATTTCTTCCTTCCCAACCCCGGCTGAACCGCCTCGACATGCTCGAGCAGGTCCCGTCCCATTCGTTGCCTGTCCTCGGCGCCGAGAGAGTTGAAAAGCCAGTCATAGGCGCAGATGGCGTTGATGCGGGAATCGGACCGCCAACTCACTCCCTGCTTTGCCCGGTCGCACTTGCGGTAGTACGCAATGCTGGATTCGAGCAATTTCACGGCAAGTGAAATGTAATCGGAGCGGCCATTCAAAACGCCCAGCAGTGCGGCGGCGGCGGCTTCGGTTCCGTGGTCGCCCTCGCGGATATCCTTGTGTAACATCTGCTCCACATCATGCACGAGACCGTCATAATAGACTCTTGCATCTCCGTTTGCCTGGTTCCCGACGGCCCGCAGCAGGTCCTTGTTGATGAACAGGCGAGGATGTTCCTTCCTCAGCTTTTCCCAGGGAATGTCGGGTGTTTTCGCGAAGGCGCACGGTGCGAGAAAGAATACGGCCGAAACTATCCCGAGAACCCACATGAACACCGGCTTGAATCCGGCTCTGCGAGAGTCCGCGGCGCCCCTGACATGTAATCCGGTAGGATGCATCACCTTTTCTCCTTCTCCATAGCTTACTACAACAAGACTGCTTGCGGTCTATCCCGGAGAGAAGAATACCCGCGGACCATCTCTTCCACGATCGAGGTCATGGTGAGGAGCTTCATCACCTGGTATTTATTGTACTTTGCGCGTGGACTCAAAACACGTGATACCTGAACCGGATCGATGAAATCCTTGATCCGGGGACATGCTTCCAGTTGCCGCCCGATCAGGCGAACAACCTCGGAATCCGGTCCGAACATGTATTCTCCGAACACCAGGTGCTTCGC
>CAYOVG010000283.1:0-9585 GCA_964407285.1 uncultured Syntrophobacteraceae bacterium | reverse complement strand
CCACCCGGTTCATCCGTCTGTGCGATTCCTTCAACATCCCGCTCCTCACCATCCCCGATGTTCCCGGCTACCTTCCCGGAAGGCAGCAGGAGCAGGGGGGCATCATCCGCCACGGGGCGAAGCTCCTCTGGTGCTATTCCGAAGCCACCGTCCCCAAGATCACCCTCATCATCCGCAAGGATTACGGCGGGTCGTACCTGGCCATGTGCTCCAGGGACCTCGGGGCCGACATGGTGCTCGCCTGGCCCACGGCCGAAATCGCCGTCATGGGGGCGGAAGGCGCGGCCAACATCATCTTCCGGAAAGAAATCCGGGAAGCCGACGATCCGGCGGCGAAGAGGAGCGAGAAGATCGAGGAGTACCGCAGGCTCCTGTGCAATCCCTATATCGCGGCTTCGCGCGGCTATATCGACGGGGTGATCATGCCGGGTGAAACGCGGCCGAGACTCATAGACGCCTTCGATGTGCTGCGCACCAAGAGGGAATCGCTCCCGCCCAAGAAGCACGGGAACATTCCCATGTAGGATATTCCCATAACAGGGTCGTTCCCGTACAGGGGAAGGGATTCCGGGAGAGGACGACGGACCGGATCGGCCGCCGGCCTTCGGCGCGGCCGTCGAACCCGGGCGGCAGGCCTCGATACGGAAAGCTCAATTCAACATGGAAAGCCCAATACTTGAAAGGCGGAGTTTGTATGTCGATGCGGAATAGAAAGAAGGTGCGGGCCGCCATTGCGGGAGCCGTAAGTCTTTACATGCAGGCATGCGAGGAGGAGGCCCTCCTTGCAGCACGCGAGGAGAGGACGCGCGAAGCGCCCGGTCCCTCATTCAGCCCCTGGGTGTCGGCGGGACGGCAGTCCATGATGGACATGAGACAGTTGCTCCAGATGCGCCTGGTCCGCTAGCCGCGGCGGCGTGTCCGGTGGTTTTGACGTATGGACGATAAGAAAGTCGTGATGATCCGGAAGATAATCGTGATGATCCAAGGAGATACAAGATGGCAGAGCAGCATGGTTCCCTGGTAGCCGATCTTTTCGAGAACGGTTTGAAAGCCGACAACCCGGTGAAGATCCAGGACTTGACCTTTCGTGACGGTCACCAGTCTCTTTTCGCCACCCGCGGCAGGACCGAAGACTTTCTGCCCATTGCCGAACAGATGGACCAGGTCGGGTTCTGGGGCATGGAAGTCTGGGGCGGGGCGACCTTCGACACGATGCACCGCTTCCTGGGAGAGGACCCCTGGGAACGTATCCGCATACTGAAAAAGCACATCAGGAAGACGCCCTTCTCGATGCTTCTGCGGGCTCAGAACCTGGTCGGATACCGGAACTACGCCGACGACGTCGCGGAGGCGTTCGTTGAGCGGAGTTGTGAGAACGGCATCGATATCTTCCGCACCTTCGACGCGCTGAACGACTACCGCAATTTCGAGACCGTCGTTCGGGTGATCAAGAAGAACGGCAAGCATTTTCAGGGCACAATCTGCTATTCGCTCACCCAGTCCCGCATGGGCGGCCCCGTCTACAACCTCGATTACTACATGGGAAAAGCGAAGGAACTCGAGGATATGGGCGCGGACACCATTTGCGTGAAGGACATGGCGGGCCTGATCGCCCCCTACGACGCTTACGTTCTCGTCAAGAAGCTCAAGGAAACCGTCAAAGCTCCCATCCATCTCCACAGCCACTTCACGTCCGGCATGGCCGACATGTCGCTCCTCAAGGCCATCGAAGCCGGAGTCGATATCGTGGATACCTGCCTCATACCCTGGGCTTACCGCACCTCCCATCCAGCGGTGGAACCCCTGGTGGTGGCTCTGCAGGGGACCAGCCGGGACAGCGGCCTCGACCTCAAGCTCCTGGCCGAATGCAGCGAGCACATGGAGAAGATCTCCCCCAAGTATCGCCACCTTCTCGACGATCGCATGTCCATCGTGGACATCAACGTGCTGCTCCACCAGACACCCGGGGGCATGCTCTCGAACCTGGTGAATCAGCTCCGCGACATGGATGCGCTCGACAAGATCGACGAGGTTTTCAGGCAGCTTCCCATCGTCCGGCGGGAGCTGGGGCAGGTCCCGCTGGTCACCCCGACCAGCCAGATCGTGGGCATCCAGACCGTCAACAACGTGCTCTTCGACACTCCCGACGAGCGCTACAAGATGATCACCGCACAGGTCAAGGACCTCTGCTACGGGCTCTACGGGAAGACCGCCGTCCCCATCGATCCCGAAGTGCGGAAGAAGGCGCTCAAGGGTTACCCGCGCGGTGAGACTCCCATCTCTGTGCGCCCCGCCGATGTCCTGGAGCCCGAACTGGAGAAGGCGCAAAAGGATGTGGAAGGCCTTGCGAAAGACATGGACGACACCCTCGTCTATGCGCTCTATCCCACCACCGGCAAGCGTTTTCTCAATTGGAAATACGGACGGGAGGAGGTCCCCGCGGAGGTGAAACCCAGGACCATGGAGGAGGTCAAGGCCGAAGAGGAAATCGTGAAGAAGGCCAAGGCCGGACTTCTTGTGGAAAAGCCGGCGAAGGCAGCGCCGGAGAAGGGGGCGGGGCTGCGCACCTTCAACGTGTTCGTGGATGGAGAGTTCTTTGAGGTGGAAGTGGAGCAGGCGGGAGGCGCGCCTTTCATTGCGTCCGCCACTCCCGGCATGCAGTCCGCCGTGCAAGGCATGGCATACGCCCGGTCCATGCCGGCAGCGTCCGCAACGCAGGTCGCGGCGATAGCGGCCCCGGCTCGCACGACGTCCTCACCCGCCGCGGCATCTTCCGTCGCGGCCGCATCTTCGGGGTCGCCCGCTTCCGCTCCGGTATCCGCAAACGGGACCCGCGTCGAAGCTCCGATGCCGGGGATGATCATCCGCTACGAAGTGGCCGAGGGGGATTCCGTCAAGGAAGGCGACGTGCTGCTGATCCTCGAGGCCATGAAGATGGAAAACTCCATAACCAGCCACGCGGAAGGCACGGTCAAGCAAATCACGTTCAAGAACGGTCAGAGTGTCCAGAAGGGCGATGTGCTCGTGATGATCGGGTAGTACGGCGCCGCGACGCCGGCCGAGGCTCCGGGCCGGGCGGGTCGGAGGCAACGCTCCGCCTGCCGGGGGTATCGGTTCAGGGTATCGGTCCACCGGCCGGCGGCGCAGGCTCCGGGATTGCCTGGTATTACACTATTCATAAAAGAGCAATGAAATCGTCTATCGACATTCCGGCTTGCCGGAGAATCGCCCGTAGCGCGCCCTTGTCGATTTCGTGATGGTCGGGTATGGTGACATCGGCTTGCGGTTACTTCCGGTATAGTTTTGCATGGCTTCCCTTCTGTCTCAACACCTTGAATCCAACCTTTAAAGGGCCCGACAATGCGTTCGGGCTCGAGACCAAAGGCAGTTTCGTCATACGGCGACCATCATCGTTTCAAGGCGTTCTTCGGGAATCGGACGGCCTTGCTCTGCTAATGACTCGATGTAAAGTTCGATAGCCTCCCTGATATCGTTCAGAGCCTCTTCTTTCGTCCTTCCCCGGCTGATGCAGCCGGGAAGGCTCGGACACTCAACCACCCAAAAACCATCTTCACCCGGATAGATGACAACCTGCTTCATGCACCGCCCTCTATTTTGTTGTAGACGAATGTATATTTTCAGCTCTTCCATCATGAGCGTTTAAGCTACCTTCGGGGTCAGGCGCTCAACGGTAATGTCTGAAGCCCGCTTGCGCATCTGGGAAAGGCCATAATTCGCCTGCATGCGAAGCCACGTTTCTGCCGTGTTGCCAAACCCCTTTTCAGAGCGGAGCGCAATTTCCGGCGTGACGCTGCTACGGCCTGAAACGATATTGTGGAGTCGCCGGCGCGTGATGCCCAGGCCGTCGGCAGCTTCCGCAACGCTCAGACCGAGGTCGTCCAGGCATTTCCTGACAAGAAGACCGGGGTGCGCGGGGTTTTTCATCTCCATGGTTTTGTCTCTTTCAGTGATAATCGATAAAATCCACATCGAAGGCATTCCCATCTTCATATCGAAAAATAAGTCAACGTTCTCCCGGCGGGCCGTCCGGCTCGGCGGAGAAACGGCCGGCGTAGGCCATGTAGTAGACCATCGGGACCACGACGAGCGTGAAGAGGGTCGATACGATGATGCCGAAGATGAGCGCCCAGGCGAGGCCCGAGAAGATCGGGTCCAGCGTTATCGGCCAGGCCCCCAGCATGGCCGCCAGCGAGGTCAGGAAGATCGGGCGCGTGCGTAGCGCTCCCGCCTCCACCAGCGACTCCTCGATGCCCTTGCCCTCCTTCTTGCGCACCTCCACGAATTCTATGAGCAGGATCGAGTTTCTCGTCGCAATGCCCGCCAGCGCGATCATGCCGATCATCGCCGTCGCCGTGAAGTAGACGGGATTCGGCCACCCGTCCACCGACCCGCCCCCGACCAGGTTGAGCAGCCAGAACCCCGGAAAAATCCCGATGATGGAAAGCGGAAGCGCGATGAGCTGGATTGCCGGAAGCAGGTAACTCCCGGTCTGGTAGAGCAGCAGAATGTAGATCCCCAGGACGGCCACCCCGAAGGCGATCCCCAGGTCCCGGAAGGCCCGGAGCGTGATGTCCCATTCGCCCTCGCCCGACCACCGCACGTCAAACCCCTCGAGGGCCGGGTCCGCGTCCACCTTGGCGCTCAGTTCGAGCACCGCCTCCGGCGGCGGCAGCCCCGCCGTGTCCCCGAACACGTACGCCACCGGCGCCAGGTTTTTGTGATAAATGGGCTGATCGATCACTTCGTCGGAGAAGACGCCGAGTTCCGACAGGAACACTCCCTCCCCCGTCACGCCCCGGACCATGATCTGATCCAACTGCGTCTTCCGGACCCGGTCCTCCCTCGGGAGTTGGAGCTTGACCTGCACCGGGCGCACCTGGCTGTCGAGCCTCAAGGACCCGGAGATCGCCCCCGCCGTGGCTCCCTGGACGGCCTGCGCGATCTCCCCGGCGGAAATTCCGTGGAGGGCGGCCTTGGTCCGGTCCACGCCGAAGACGAGCTTCTTCTGCGGCGCTACCGTGATGTCGTCCACGTCCACCACCTGCGCGGTCAATTCCATGTGTTTGCGCACGATCTTTCCCGCTTCCACCAGTTCGGCGTACGACGCCCCCACACCCCCGTACACTTCCGCGACCAGGGTGGCGATCACGGGCGGCCCAGGAGGGATTTCCACGATCTTGATGTCGGCCCCCCAGCGCCGGGCAATCCTTTCCAGGTCGTTTCGAAGTCGCAGGCCCGTCGCGTGGCTCTGCTGGACCCTTCGTTTCTTCTCGACCATGTTGAATCGCACATCCGCCGTGTTCGGAGACTGCCTCAAGTAGTAATGACGCACCAGGCCGTTGAAATCCACCGGACTGCCGCTGCCCGCAAACGTGCTCACGTCCGTGACCTCCGGGAGTCGCACAAGGAACGCCGCAAGATCGTGCGCCGCCGCCTCGGTCGTCTCCAGCGGGGTCCCCTCGGGCATGTCCACCACTACCTGGAGTTCGTTCTTGTTGTCGAAGGGGAGCATCTTGAGCGGCACGAGCCGCAGAACCACCAGCAGCACCGCGAAAAGCATGAGCAGCCCCACGCCCGCGAGAACCGCCCACCGCAGCCTCCGAGACGCGAACAGGGGGTGCATGATGGTCCTGTAAACCCTGAAGAGGCCGCTGTCCGCATCCGAGCCTTCGTGCTCCTCGTCGTCTCCGGGCCGCGCATCCCGATCCAGGCGCGGTCCATCCCCGTGCGCGCCGTTTCCGCGCGGTTCATTCCCGTGTGGTTCATTCCCGCTCCGTCCATGTCCGCCCTTGAGCATGTGGTACGAAAGCCAGGGGGTGATGGTGAACGCAACGAGCAGGCTCATCAGCATGGCGACCGGCACGTTGAGGGCCATCGGGGCCATGTACGGTCCCATCATCCCCGTGATGAAAAACATTGGGAGAAAGGAGAGTATCACCGCCAACGTCGCCAGGATGACCGGAGGGCGCACTTCGTTCACGGCATCGATGACGGCCCTGAAGGGATTGCCGGGTTTCAACCCGAGGTGGCGGTGGATGTTTTCCACATCCACGATGGGGTCGTCCACCACGAGTCCGAGCGAGAGAATGAGCGCAAACAGGGTCACCCGGTTGATGGTGTATCCGAAAAAGAAATTGAGCAGCAGCGTGAAGCTGAACGTTATCGGGATGGCCAGGGCGATGATGATTCCCTCCCGCCGGCCGAGGCTGTAGGCCAGCAGCGCCACGACGATGAGGATGGCGACCACCAGCGCTTCGACCAGTTCGTTCACCTTTTCGTCGGCGGTTCTGCCGTAATCTCTCGTAACCCGCAGGCGCACCCCCTCGGGAAGCGCCTCGCGGGCGAACCTGTTCGCCTCCTCGATGACTTCGCGGGAAACCGTGACGGCGTTGGTCCCCTTGCGCTTCGCCACGGCCACCGTAACCGACGGGTAGTCCTTGAAACGCTCGATCCCGGCCGGCAGGTTCGCGTCTCCGCTTCCGCTATTGTCCGCGGACCCGGCTTCGGTGTGGGCTTCCTCCATCGCCTCCACCGCCGGATCGCCTTCCATGAACCCTCGCGGCCCGAAGGCGATACGCGTGTACGATCCGGGCTCAGCCGGACCGTCGCTCACGTCGGCCACTTCCCGCAGGAACACCGGACGAGCGTCCCGCACCCCCACGACCAGGTTCTCCACCTCCCGCGCCGACGCCAGGAACCTTCCCGCCTGCAGGACTACATCCTCGTTGGCGTGCTCGATGCCGCCCGCCGGGATGGACGCATTCGCTCCCTGCAGCGCCCGCTGGATGTCGGACAGGGACACTCCCCATCCCGCCATGCGTTGCGGCGATATGCGCACCGTGACCTCACGGGGCCGTCCCCCGACCACGTACGTCCGGCCGGCGTTCTTCACCCCCTGGAGCCGTATTTCCAGTTCCTCCGCCATGCGGCGCAACTCGAAGTCGTTGTGGCGCGCGCTGTACAGGGCCAGGTTCACGACCGGCACATCGTCTATCTCGACCGGCCGCACCACCCATCCGCTCACGCCGGGCGGGACCTGGTCGATATTGGCCTGTATCTTGCCCTGGAGTTTTACCAGGCTGTCCTCCCGGTCCTCCCCGACGTAAAAGCGGACCGTCACCATGGCCATGGACGGGTAGCTCGTCGAGTAGACGTACTCCACCCCGTCGATCTGGTAGAGGAGCTTTTCGAGCCGCGTGGCCACCTGGCGCTCCACCTCCCTGGCGGAAGCTCCGGGCATGGAGACGAAAACATCGGCGATGGGAACGACGATCTGCGGGTCCTCTTCTCTCGGCGTGACGCTCAACGCCACTACCCCCGCAATGATGCTCAGGATCACCAGCAGCACGGATAGATTCCCGGTGAGGAACGTTGCAACGATGCGGCTCATCCAATGGTGTTCGCCGTTCGGCGGAGGGGAGCCGGAGCCGGCGGGGGCAGCGGATGCCGCGGAGGCTGGTTGGGGCGGGGAAGCAGCGGGCGCGCCGGGAGCGGAGTCGTTCATGGCACGGTTACCTCCTCGCCCTCATTGAGCCCGGAGAGGACTTCCACCATGTCTTCGTGCCGGTGTCCCAGGGTCACGAAACGGCGCCGGGGGCGCCCCTCGGAATCCATCACGTCCACCATCTGGAGTTGGCCGACCTCCCGGACCGCCTTGACCGGTATTACCAGCGTTGCGTACTCTCCCGTGGGAATGCGAAGCCTCCCGAAAAGCCCGGCCGTGAGGTCCGGCTGCGGCGGCAGGGATACCTTCGCCGTCACGGTCCGCGTGGACGGGTCCGCCTGCGGGGTTATTTCACGCACAACGCCTTCCATGTCCCGGTCGAGGGCGTCGATGTGCACGGTGAGTTCGCGGCCCACCTCCAGGTCCTTGAGCAGGGATTCGGACACGACTGCATGGAATTCCGGTTGAAGGGGCGTCTCGACGGCGAAGATGGGCTGTCCGGGACTCACCATGTCGCCCACCTGGACCAGTTTGCGAGCCACCCGGCCTGAAAAGGGGGCGCGAACCAGCGTGTGGCTGAGCATCACCCGCGCTTCCGCCAGGGCCGCTTCGCTCTGGGACTTCTGGGCCAGGGTGCGCTGCAGTTCTCCCTGCGCCGCCTCCACGGCTCCCAATGCCGCCTGGACCCGCGCATCCGCCGATTCCTTCCGGGACCGGGCGTGGTCCAACTGTTGACCCGTGGCCGCCTGGTTGCGCAGGAGTTCCCGGGTCCGTCCGAAGTCCGCGTCGCTGCTCCGGGCGGCCGCCCGCGCCGCCTCCGCCATGGCCCGCGCGGACCTCACGTTCGCATTCGCCGATTCCAGGGCCTTTTCCATGGCCTTGACCTGGGACTCCGCCTGGCGAATGCGCGCCTGGATGTCCCGGTCATCCAGCCGGGCCAGGATGGTGGGGGTTGCTCCGTCCCGTTCCGGACCGGTCACCATGTCGCCTTCCTTCACGGGGATTTCGACCACCTGGGCCATGATGCGGCCGGATATCCGGGCGTCGGACCGGGTGCGAAGCGTGCCGACCTGCTCCACGTACAGGGGAAAAGAACGGTACTCCACCTTGCGGATGCTGCCCGCGGCGGGAGAGCCGGAATAGGGCAGGGGCGGGCCGGGCTCCACCTTGTGCCGGAACGCTCCCGAAAGCCACATCATGAGCAGCGCCAGTATGATGAGGACCCCCACGCCTTTCGCAAGTTCAGTAAGAAGCTTCTGCTTCCCGATAGTCAATTCCATCACTCCTTGTCCTCGCCGGCCACTCGTATCGCTGGTTACGGGGCCTGAGTTCGCATCTACAACACCAAATTCCTCGAAGAAACATTTGCCGGGGCGACTATAGCGTCCGCGGCTTCCAGCCTTCGACTTCGGGCGCAATTGCGATCACCGGTACTCGGACAGCGTCGATTCGGCGAAATCGCCGAGCGCCCTCCGAAGGAGCGCGCTCGTGATCTTTCCATCGAAAACCGCGGCCATGTACCCGGCTTCGGCGCGGCTCCACGCCGTTTCCGCCTGCAGGAGCGCATCCACGCCGGCAACCTGGTTTTCGTACTGGTACCGGGTCTCGTCTAGGCCCTTGCGGGCAAGCTCCCTTTGCTCCCGCGCAACGGCGATCTTCTCGTCCGTTTCCTTTACCGCCGACACCGCCTGAGTGACCTCCAGGGCGATGTCGAGCGCCATCTGCTTGCCGCGCGCCTCGCTTTCCCTGAGATGGGCGCGGGCTTCCCGGAGCGCCGAGAGCCTGAAGCCTCCATCGAGAAGCGGCCAGTTCGCCTGGAGGCCCACCATCCAGCTATCCGCCGCATCGCTGAAGTCTTCGGAATCCCAGCGGTACTGGGAACTCACGGCCAGCTTCGGCAGCAGTTCGCCCCGCGCCGCCCGCACTCGTTCTTCGGCGGCAAGCACGATCGACCGGACGGATTCCATTTCCGGGCGGTGCTGGAGCGCCTTGCCGATGAGGGCGTCCGGAGCGGGTCCATCGGAACCCGCATCGGGGGTGAGAGGCGGTGACGACAATGAGAGCGCCGCCGGATCGGGTATTTCCGCGTTGCTGATTTGCCGCGCCAGCATTCGCTCCAT
>CAYOVG010000282.1:0-9629 GCA_964407285.1 uncultured Syntrophobacteraceae bacterium | reverse complement strand
GCCTACACGACCCGTGTGGGCGGCGGGCCGTTCACCACCGAGCTGACCGACAGCATCGGGGCACGGATACAGGAGATCGGGGGCGAGTACGGGGCCACCACGGGGAGGCCGCGCCGTTGCGGGTGGCTGGATATGGTGGTGGTGAATACGTCCGTGAGGCTCAACGGACTGGCGGGGCTTGCCGTGACGAAGCTGGACGTGCTTTCGGGTATTCCGTCCCTCAAGGTGGCGGTGGGGTACCAGTGCGGCTCCAAGCTCCTCAGGAGCATTCCCTCCGAGTTGGGCGCTCTGGAAGCCTGTAAGCCGGTTTACGAGGAGTTTCCCGGCTGGGAGGAGGATATCGGCAAGGTGCGCCGCTTTGAAGATCTGCCGGAGAACACGCGGCGCTATCTTCGCGCGATGGAGGAGATGGCGGGAGTTCCGCTTTTCATCGTATCGGTGGGCCCGGGACGCGAGGAGACGATCGTTATGCGCCATCCGTTTGACGGAGCGTAGAACGCGGGCGGTTCGCGGTGATTATGTGTTATACAGGGCGGCAGGGCTCGATGGACCCGCCGCCCTTTTTGCTGATCGACACCGGTTTGCAGGGAGGAGCACCTTGAGAATTCATTGGTTTCAGCATGTCCCCTTCGAGGGGTTGGGCAGCATCGGCAGGTGGATGGAAGCGGGAGGCCATTCCCTGTCGGTGACGCGATTTTACGAAGGCGACCCGCTTCCCGATGTGGCCGGCATCGATTTGCTCATCGTAATGGGCGGTCCCATGAACATCTACGAGGAGGACATATATCCCTGGCTTGCGCCTGAGAAGAAGTTCATCGGGCGGGCTATCGAAGGGGGCGGGAAGGTCCTGGGGATTTGCCTTGGAGCCCAGTTGATCGCCGATGTGCTGGGGGGGAAGGTGACTCGAAACCAGTACAAAGAGATCGGGTGGTTCCCCATTGAAATGACGCCGGATGCCGCTGAATCGTCCATTTTCGGTTCTCTGCCGAAAAGGCTGACGGCCCTTCACTGGCATGGAGACACATTCGCTCTGCCTCCCGGAGCCGTGCGTACGGCATCGAGCGAAGGCTGCCTCAACCAGGCGTTCGTCTACGAGGGCAGGGTAGTGGGCCTGCAGTTCCATCTCGAGTCCACACGCGAGAGCGTCCAGGACATCATCGACAACTGCGGCGATGAACTCGTGGAAGGCAAATACATCCAGACAGCGGAAGAAATCATGGCGGACCCCGGTCGATTCGATCAAATCAACAGCGCCATGAACGGTATCCTGGACGGGATGACGATGTAGACTGCTCAGGTGAGCAGCAGCGCATGCGGGAGCCGGGAAGCAGAGCCGCTCGCGATCCGTGACCGTTATGCGGCTCTGCCCGTAAGCTGCGAACCTGCCGTCCAACCGCCGAAAGATTCCCGTTCCTGCGAAATGCGTTGACGGTCAACGCATTTTGGAGGATCGGGTGAGTGAGGACCCGCAGACGGCGATGGCGTTGCATACGGCCTCCACCATCTTGTGCTGGAGAGCCGGATTTCCGAGGCGCTCTTCCTCATCCCTGTTTACGATGATTCCGCACTCGAGGAGGACGGCCGGCATGGTCGCACGCTTCAGCACAACCAGTTCCCCGTATTCATAGATTCCCTTCTCTTTATCGAGCAGTTCCCTGTTCTCCCCCCTGATCCTCTCGGCATGGTGCAACGTCGGATGGAACCCGGACTTCAAGAGCCCCGAACCCACCATGTTCGCAACTTTCAGGCTGTCCTCGAAGCGGCTGTTCTTCCTCGACACGAATAGCGAGTAGCCGCTGAACCTGTCGCAGTACTTGTTCGGCTTGCCGTTGAATGTCCAGGGGGAGAGATAGTGGGGTTGCACGGAATCGTGATGGATGGAAAGCAGCAGGTCGGCCTTGCCCGCATTGGCGGCATCGCTTCTGGCGGCCAGAGAAAGATCGTCCCCCGTCCGGTCGATCGATAAGGCTTTAATGGAAGGCATCCGGTCGAGTCGCCTTACGATCATCCCGGCCATGTTGCTGTTGAACTGGTACTCGCCCACTCCGCGGGAGCTTACGGCGCCGGGTTTTGCCCGGCTGTGTCCGGTGTCGATAGCGACCACGAAATCGGAAGGAAAGCAGTTACCATGTGAAAGCAGGATGCAGAAGAACAAGACGGCCTGCGGGAGAAAGCGTTCTTTCAAAAGCGTGCTCCTCGTTTTCATTCGTATTTCAATCCTTCAAGCGGTATCTTCAGGCAGTTTCCGAACTTGCGCCGGGATGTGGAGATGAATGTAATGCGGTCTCTATCATACTCCGGCATACCCCGGGCGGCAAGGAGGAGGGGATAGGGGAGGAAAATTACCTGCCTCGATTTGCTTACTCGCGTACGTGGCGCGCATAAGGTCACTCCGCAACAGAGTTCTTGCAAATGAAGCGAAAAAGGGATAAGCAATCGCACGGCGATTATTGCTGCCGGTTCTTGTTTTCGCCGGTTCCGAGTGCGGTTGCGCTATGTGCTTGTATTGCTTGACGTCTTGCTTGACATGCGGCGCTATGCCGGAACCTGTCCGCATTCCGCAAAACCCCGATAAGGTCGTGAGTCATGATCGATCTGCCCGGCTACACGATTACTTCCAAGATTTACGAGAGCGCTTCCTCCGTGGTGTATCGCGCGCGGAGGAATGGCGGCCCGCGCGAGGGGCAAGAGGAACGGGAACGGCCGGTCATCCTCAAAGTGCTGAAAGCCGACCATCCCACCCCGGAAGAGCTTAATCGATACCGGCGGGAATACGAGATGACGCATTGCCATGAACTCGACGGGGTTGTTCACGCTCTCGGGATGGAAAGGATCGAGAACACTCTCGCCCTTGTCATGGAGGATTTCGGCGGGGAATCGTTGCAGAAAGTGACCGCAGGGAAACGGCTCACCCTGGCGGAGGCTTTGAACGTAGGCGGGCGGGCCGCGGATATCCTGCGCCGAACCCATGCGGCGGGGATCATCCACAAGGACGTGAATCCTTCGAACCTGATTTGGAACCCCGACACGGAACAGCTCAAGCTTATCGATTTCGGAATAGCTACAAGATTCTCACGGGAAGACCCCGTCTTCGAAACGCCGAACGCCATCGAGGGGACCCTGGCCTACATCTCACCGGAGCAGACGGGCCGGATGAATCATGTTCTCGACTACCGCTCCGATTTCTATTCACTCGGAGCAACGCTCTTCGAGCTTATCACCGGGCGTCCGCCCTTCAACTCCCGCGATCCCCTGGAGATGCTCCATTGTCATATCGCCCTCGAACCGGAGCCGCCGCACCGGATCGATCCCCGTGTTCCGAAGATGGTTTCGATGCTGGTCTTGAGGCTTCTCGCGAAAAATCCCGCGGAGCGCTACCAGAGCGCGAGCGGGATTGCGGCCGACCTGAAGCTGTGCCTGGAGCAGGTCAGGAGCAACGGCCGAGTGGAGCCGTTTTCTCCGGGAATGCAGGATTTTTCGGAACGGTTTGAAATTCCTCAAAAGCTCTACGGCAGAGAACGGGAAGTCCAGACTCTGCATTCCGTTTTCGAGCGGATTGTGTCGGGCTCCGCCCCTGCCGCCGGAAACGAACTCCTGCTGGTCTCGGGCTATTCGGGTGTCGGCAAGACCTCGCTCGTTCGCGAGATTTACGAACCCCTTACACGTATGCGCGGCGCTTTCATTTCGGGAAAATTCGATCAACTGCGGCACGGCATTCCCTATGGCGCCGTTCTCGGGGCTTTTCGCCGGCTGATTCACACCCTGCTGGCCGAAGGGGAGGCCGAGTTCCACCGCCGGCGGCAGGACCTCCTCGATACCCTCGGAATGAATGCCGGTGTTCTCATTCAGGTACTCCCCGAACTCGAACTCATCACGGGACCGCAACCCGTACCGTCCGCCGTCGATTCCGTGGACGCCCAAAACAGGTTTCACCTGACATTTCACAAGTTCGTGAGCGTGTTTGCCCGGCCGGAGCACCCGCTGGTGGTATTTCTGGACGATCTGCAGTGGGCTGACGGTCCATCCCTGAGACTTCTGGAGTATCTGCTCACCGGGACTCCCATCCAAAGCCTTCTCATCATCGGCGCGTACAGGGAAAACGAGACGGGCCCGGACCATCCATTGTCGCTGATGCTCGAGACGGTCCGGGATGCGCGGGCCGCCGTCACCTCCATCGTGCTCTCCCCCCTGGAATTGCGGGATGTTCATGTCCTCGTAACGGAAACGCTCAGCCGCCCCCTCGATGAGACTTTGCCTCTCTCCGAATTGGTTTACGCCAAAACCGGAGGGAATCCCCTCATTATCTCCGAGTTCCTCGAGTCCATCCACCGGAACGGTTTGCTCGCGTTCGATCATGAACGACGGAGATGGAAGTGGGATTACGAAGGGATCGAGGAACTCAATCCTCCGGGCGGGATTGCCGAACTGCTTCCCGGCAGGATGCATGGACTCACGGCGGAAGCTCGGGAAGTTTTGAAGGCGGCGGCCTGCATCGGAAACAGTTTTGATCTGAAGACTCTCGTAGTCCTATCGAAGCAGCCGGAGCCAGAAGTCTCGGCCTGCCTGAGGGAGTTTATCGCAGCGGGCCTGGTTTTTCCGGTCGGAAAGGAGCGCCGGATGGCGGACCGGGTATTGGACATGGATGGGCTGTGTGACTGCGCCCTCGCCGCATCCTCCAATTACCGGTTCGCTCACGACAGGGTTCAGCAGGCGGCGTATTCGCTCATACCCGGAGATGAGCGAAAGGCGGCGCACCTGGAGGCGGGCCGCTTGCTGCTTCGTTTCTTCGGACCTTCCGAACGGGAGGACAGGCTTTTCGAAATCGCGACTCATCTGAACCTTGGGACGGAACTGATCGAATCCTCGCCGGAGAGGCTCGAATTGACCCGGCTCAACCTGATGGCGGGTCGCAAGGCGCGTGCTGCGACGGCCTTTGAGTCCGCCCTCCAGTATTTCAAGGCGGGGATATCCCTGCTGGGCGACAGGTGCTGGGAAGATGAGTATCGACTGAGTCTTGATTTGTACACCGGGGGAGCTGAAGCCGCCGGTGCGTGCAGTGACTACCTGGAGATGGAATGGCTCGTGGAGACCGTTCTCCACCGCGCCGCAACGCTCCTGGATAAAATTGACGCCTACGAAGTCAAAATCCTGGCCTATAGTGTTTTGCAGAACAAACTTACGGAAACCCTGGATTTTGCTCTTCCGGTCCTGAAGGAACTCGGCTTTTCCTTGCCTCGGGAGCCCCGGAAAAGCCGGATCTTTTGGGAATGGCTGAAGCTGAAGCTGGCCCTGGGAAAGGTGGGGATCGAAGACCTGGCGGACCTTCCGGAGATGGTCGATCCGCGGGAGCTTGCAATAGTGCGCATCGCGGACAAAATCGGTCCGTCTGCCTACATCACCTCTCCCGCGTTGTTTGCGTTCCTGGTAATCAAGAAGACCTCCTTTTTTGTGAAGCATGGCGTCTGCGGTTCATTCGCCTCGGATTGCCTGTGTTACGCCATGATACTGCTCGGGGTCAACGAGGACCACGAGGAGGCGTTCCGCTTCGCCCGCGCCGGGAAACGTCTCATGGACAGATTCGGCGACCCGGCGTCATGGATTTACTGTGAGTGTGTTTTCAACCTTCTCATCCGGCACTGGAAAACGCACGCGGTGGATACGCTCGCCCCCCTGTTGCAGGTCTACCATAAGGGCCTCGAGTGCGGGAACCTGGAATATGCATTCTACGGGGCCGGCAACCGGCTGATCCATATGTATCTGATCGGTTGGGAACTCGAAGGGCTCTCGCGGGAATGGTTCCTGTACGAGGGCGTCATGACTCGCTCGAAACATGTGTGGGCGGTTCATACCGTAGCGCTGTACAGGCAGGTGCTGATGAATCTCATGGGACAGTCCGCCGACCCCGTCTCCATTGCAGGGCCGGCGTGCAATGAAGAGGACATTGTGCCGGTCCTCGAAGGCATGAAGGACACGTATGTCCTTTTCGATATTCACCTGAACAAGCTGATTTTGAATTACCTGTTCGAGCGCTATCCTCAAGCCGTCGAAAGCTCGCTGAAGGCCCGGGAGATCATCGATTCTCAACTGTGCAGGCTGAGCTACGGATTTTACTTCTTCTACGATTCGCTCGCTCTGCTCGCGGTTTTTCCGGAATCCACAAAAGCCGAACGAAGGGCGATCCGGAAGCGGGTGGCGGCAAACCGGAAGCGTCTGAAGAAATGGTCCGACTGGGCCCCGGCCAATTATTCGCACAAGTTCTGCCTTGTGGAAGCGGAACTGGCGCGGGTGCGCGGACGACACGACGATGCGGAGCGGCTGTTCGACCGGGCGATCGAACTTGCCGGCAAGGAAGGCTACATCCGGGAGCAGGCGATAGCCAACGAGCGCGCGGCCGTATTCTACCTGGACAGGGACAGGAAGACGGTTGCCAAGGCGTACATCAAAGAGGCCCGCTATCTATACAAAAGATGGGGGGCCGCGGCCAAGGTCGAAAGTCTCGATCGGTCGTACGACCGGCTGTTTGCCGGTAGAGGCCCGCGTCTGCCGGATTCGGAAACCGCTCCTTCAAAGGGGAGTGAGTTCCCGACCGCGAGCGCGACATCCACGACGGATAAGCATGAGATGGATCTCGCGTCGATCCTGAAAGCCACGCGGGCCATATCCGGGGAGATCGCTCTGCCGAAGCTTCTGGGCAGTCTCATCAGGATTGCCGTCGAGAATGCCGGGGCGCAGAGAGGGCTCCTGACCATCAGGTCCGCGGACGGGTTGTTCGTGGAGGCGGAGGGCCGGGTCGGAAGCGAGGATGCCGTGGTGTTGCAGTCGATACCGGTGGAAAACGGTCGGGACTTCCCCGCATCCGTCATTCGTTATGCCGCCCGAACCGGAGAGAGCGTGATCCTCAACGACGCCCGCGGGGACAGCCGGTTTGCAGGAGACCCTT
This sequence comes from uncultured Syntrophobacteraceae bacterium, assembly GCA_964407285.1. Lineage (GTDB taxonomy): Bacteria > Desulfobacterota > Syntrophobacteria > Syntrophobacterales > Syntrophobacteraceae > CAYOVG01. Next base: position 2,689 of record CAYOVG010000282.1, on the reverse strand, counting down.
ATCTCGCTGAAGCATCGTCCGGCTCCATCCTTTGTCTTCCCCTGGTGCGGCAGGGCTCCATCGTGGGAGTGCTCTACATGGAGAACAACCTCACGACCGACGCCTTCACGGAGGGCGGCTGCATCAAGACTCTCGAGTTGCTGTGCGCCCAGGCCGCCATTTCGATCGAGAACGCAAAGCTCTACGAACGCATGGAGGAGTATTCCCACACCCTGGAAGAGAAGGTGTCCGAGCGGACCGCTTCGCTGGAGATAGCGATGATGGAACTGGAGCGGCTGGCCTGCCTGGACGGCCTGACCCAGATAGCCAATCGCCGGAGGTTTGACGAGTACCTGGAGCAGGAATGGGCCCGGTCGCGCCGTGAGGGCTCTTCGATCTCCTTGATTATATGCGATGTGGATTTCTTCAAGCTCTTCAACGACACCTACGGCCACAAGGCCGGCGACGAGTGCCTGTGCTCCGTTGCCGCCGCCATCAACACATCGACTCGACGCCCGGGGGACCTGGCGGCCCGGTACGGCGGCGAGGAGTTCGCGGTAATCCTGCCCGACACCGATGCCGAAGGCGCGCTCCATGTGGCTGAATCCCTCCGGAGTAAGATTCACGCTCTCGCCATTCCCCATCGCGCCTCGTCCGTTGCCGGTCATGTAACGCTCAGCATGGGAATCGCATCGATGATTCCGAAGAGGAGCGCGGCTCCCGGAACTCTTATCGTCCTGGCGGATGAGGCCCTCTACGGCGCGAAAGCCCTCGGGCGCGACCGCATTATCGTAAGTCCTCACCCCGACCGATGATTCGCCGGAGCGGTCGGGTCATGAATCGGCCGCTTTTGTGTTATGATCCAGCCTTCGATTTGCATAATCAGAATTGACAAATCTGCCCGTTGCGATTATTCCTTTTATACTAATCCGTTGTTGTCCATACAGATTTCTCCCCGATTCAGAGGGAGTTCCAAACCAATCGATTTGTATGCGGTCGGCTGGCGCGTTCAGACGTTACCCGGCAGGGCCTGGGAGATCACATTGCAGCAACACAATCTGGATTCCTGGATTAAGCGCATGAGTAAAGAGGAGATGCCGATTTTTGCCCGTACGGCCCAGCTTATTACAAGCATCGCCTCGAATGAGGACAGCTCCTTTGCAGACCTTGCTCGTGGCATTCTCCAGGATGCCCTGCTCACCTCCCGTATATTGAGGCTCGGGAACAGTGTCTACTACAATCCGGTCCGAAGCAGCATAAACACCGTCAGTCGCGCAGTGATGAAACTCGGTTTCGACACCATTTACAGCATGTGCATCTCCTTTGCCCTGGTTGAGAGTCTCCTGAAGGGCGCTCACAAGGACCGTGTTGCAAAAGAAATGGCGAGGTCCTTCCATGCCGCCGTGCAGGCCAAGAGGTTCGCCAACATCAAGAAAGACAGGGCCCCGGAGGAAGTTTTCATTGCCGCGCTCCTGTATCGGCTGGGGCATGTCGCTTTCTGGTGTTTTGCCGGAGAACAGGCCATGAAGGTGGAAACGGCCATGAAAAAGCAGGGGCTGTCTCAGGGGGAAGCGGAGCAGAGAGTGCTGGGATTTCGCCTTCACCAACTTACGAAGGCGCTCAGCAAGGAGTGGAACCTGAGTAAACTGCTGGAAACATCCCTCGAGCCGGGTGCGAGTCTGGACCCCCGCGTGAATTCGATCGTACTGGGGCAGACCGTGGCGGTCATTACGGAACAGGGGGGCTGGGAAAACGCAAAAGTCAAGCTGATTGCACAGAAGGCTTCGGAGTTATTGAAACTACCCGTCGAGCAGGTCACCGAAGTGATGCATGCGAGCGCCAGGGATGCCGCCCAGATCGCACGGCATTATGGTATGGGACTGTCCAGCAGGCTCATACCCATCCCGGGGGAGGGTACGGACATCGAGCCGGAAGTGCTGCCCGAAATCTCGGAGTTTCCGCAACCGGACCGGGTGCTGCAACTCAAGATACTGCACGAGTTGTCCTCGATGATGCTCGACAGGCAACTCGATATCAATCTCTTGTTTTCGGTTCTCATGGAGGGCATTTTTCGAGGTATCGGAATGGATCGCGTGCTGTTCGCCATCCTTACGCCCGACCGTCGCGTGCTGATGGGCAGATACGGTCTGGGGTGGGCGCAGGAAAGTACGGTTCAACGATTCAGCTTCCTCGTAAAGACTGAAACTCCCAGCATATTCAGCCACGTTCTCGATGCGCAGCAACCCGTCTGGGTAACCGGCAGTCCGGCATCCGAACATTCCCGACTGCTCACACCGGAGGTCAAGCAGTTCACCAGTTCTCCAGCCTTCTTCATCATGCCCGTGGTGCTCAAGGGCGTGCCTTTGGGCGTCATCTACGCCGACCGTCAACCCAGCGGCCGGGAACTGAACGAGGAGAGTTTCACCAGTTTCAGGTTCCTCGGCCAGCAGGCGAACCTATGCCTTTCCGCAATTTCCGGAGCGGGTACGTAGCGGGTTGCGGGTTGCGGGTAGCGGGTAGCGGGTTGCGGGTTGCGGGTTGCGGGTTGCGGGTTGCGGGTTGCGGGTTGCGGGTTGCGGGTTGCGGAAAATCGCACGGGCCGCCATGCCGTGTCAAGAACTTTTTGATCAAATCCGTAGATTTTATTCCAGGGCGGGACCCATGAACATTATACATATACTTATGACTTACGGGAGCCCAAACTCGCAAC
>CAYOVG010000281.1:0-9655 GCA_964407285.1 uncultured Syntrophobacteraceae bacterium | reverse complement strand
ACTTATATGTACTAATATAGGTAATTTGATATTTGTAATCTCACGGATTCAGGTTCATGGTAAATCCCTTTCGCGTTCTTTTTCATGCCGATGAATCCGTTTCTCTCTCGAGGAGTTTCCGGTATCAACTCTCGTGGATAAAGGATAAAGCGCGAAGGGCGGCGGGAAAATCCGAAAGACTACCGCCGGGGTGAAGTAAAATTACCGCATGCGCCGGAGAGAATTACCGCACCGGGTTAACCCGATCAGGCCGGGCGCCGGTCAAGGGGAGGCTCGTCCGTGAGGAAACAGGATTGTAGAAGCTCGGTGAAGCCTTGATTGCCCGTTTGGTTCCGAAGAGAAAACTATTCGCCGGAACCGGAAATGAGGTGGTGCTTCATGGCGAAAGCGACCAGTTCGGCGGTATTCTTGAGTTTTAGCTGCTGCATGAGGCGGTATTTATGTGATTCAACGGTCCTCGGGGAGATGTTCATGAGGGCCGAAATCTCTTTGACCGACTGGCCCTCGGCCAGGAACTGAATCAGTTGCAGTTGTCGCGATGTGAGGTTGATCCCCGGCATCCGGCTCCTCTCTTCAGGTCCCGAGCGGTAGTACTCCATGAGTTGGCCGGCAGTGGCCGGACTGACGAACGTTCTCCCCTGAACGGCCTCACGGACGGCCATCAAAAGCTCGACCGGGGCTGCTTGCTTGAGAACATACCCTTTTGCTCCCGCTTCGAAAGCCTTGGCGGCGAAGACTATATCCGAGTGCATGGTGAGAAAGACCACTTTGACGTCTCCCAGTTTTTTCCTCAGTTGTTTGACCGCTTCGATACCCCCGAGGAGAGGCATGCAGATATCCACCACCAGAACTTCCGGGCGAAGCTCTTCGGCCTTCGGGACAAGCTCCGCGCCGTTGGTGACGGCTCCGACCACATCGAACTCGGGGTCGAGAATATTCTTGAGAGCATGCAGGATGAGTTGATGATCGTCGGCGAGGAGCACACGGGGTTTTGCCATGGCGGGGTTTTCCTTCAGCTTCAGGTTCGAGCGGGGACGCAAGCCCGGAGAATGGCTCCGGAGCCGGGCTGCGAGTCAATGGTGAGTATTCCCTGGAGGAGCGCTACCCGCTCGGCCATGCCGGCGAGTCCCAGTCCTCCCTTCTTTCGAGCCGATCCGGGGTCGAAACCGACCCCGTCATCGGTGACGGTGAGGCAGAGGTCCTCTCCATGGGAATCCAGGGAAATGGTCACCCGGTTAGCCCGCGCATGTTTGCCGATGTTGCGCAGAGCTTCCTGGAGAAATCGATAGAGGCAGATTGCCGTTTCCTTGCCGGGTTCCGGAAAGGATGGGGGTGAACGGAACTGAACGGGAACAGCGAACGCATCCTTGAACTTGCGACATTCGGAGCGGACGGCCTCGACCAGTCCCAATTCCTCCAAAACAGCCGGATGGATGAGCCGGGAGAGATTACCGATATCCTGGGCGAGTTCCGCCGCGTATTCCCTTAGCTCACTCAGTTTTTGCCGCAGTTCTCCGGATATGGAAGCCGCCTCACCCGCCAGTCTTCCCGCTTCGATGGCCAGGTAGGCCACCCTCTGGCTGAGGTCGTCGTGGAGTTCGCGGGCCAGCCGACGGCGCTCTTCTTCCTGGGCCCGGATCAACTTGCCCGCCAGTAGCCGGTAGTATTCTCTTCCCTGGCGGAGTTCCTGCTCCCTCAAGCGCAACGCATCTTCGGCCGCCTTGTGGGCCGTGATGTCCTGTGTAATACCCACGGTCCCGACCACCTCGCCCGCTTCATGAATGGGGACGGAATCAACCCGGAGCCACCGCAGGGCGCCGTCGGAATGGGTAATCCGGAATTCCTCCTCGACAGCTTCGCATTCGCGTTCTCTCAGAAGCGCCCGGCGCACCCGCTCCCGGTCCTCCGGGTGTACGCAATCCATAAAGGATGTATAGTCTCGGTAGATGCTCTCCAGGGGCAACCCCCAGACTTCTTCAAAGGCGGGACTGACATAGAGCATCCTGTCCCGGTCCCGGAGCCAGATCACCTGGCGCAGGTTCTCGGCAAGCTGCCTAAGCCTGGCTTCGCTCTCCAGCAGGCTCGCCTGGGCCTGCAATTGCTTCTCGACGGTGACATCCCTGGAGATTCCGGCAATCAGGGAGATGCTTCCCCCAGCCTCGCGGATGGGAGCAGTCCGCTCATGAATCCATCTGATCGAACCATCGGGCCGGACAATGCGGTACTCGTAGTCCTGGGCGATTCCCCGTGCATAATCGGCGAATGTGGCCGAAACCCTTTGGCGGTCTTCAGGATGAACAGCATCGAGCAGCATTCCCGGTTGATTGTAGACGGTCGCGCATTCCAGTCCCCAGATGGCTTCAAAGGCCGGACCCACGTATACCACCCTGTCGAAGCCGGGTGTGATCAGCCAGAGGACGTCCGCGATGGATTCGCAAATCAGATGTAAAAAGCTCTCACTTCGGCAGAGTTCGATCTGAGTCGCCCGATGAGCCTCGACTTCCCGTTTGAGGAGCGAAAGCGTGTATTTCAGGCGCAACTGGACTTTGATCCGGGCCAGCAGTTCCTTGTTGGTCACCGGAAGGGCGATATAGTCGTCCGCGCCGCCTTCCAGCATCCGGAACAGGGATTCCGCATTGTCCACAGAGTTGGAAAGCACTATGATATGAGGATCGTTCAATGCCGGGTCGGCTTTGAGGCGCCGGCAGATCTCGACGCTGTCCGGGTCGGGAAGCAGTACGCCGAGAAGGACGAGGTCGGGCCGGCGGGACCGGGCTATGGCCAGAGCCTCCGCACAGTCGGCGGCCGTGAAAACGTCGTGGCCGCACGAACGCAAAAGTCGCGAATAGATTTCGAGGAGCCCTTCATCGATATGAACCAGCAAAATTCCGGACTTCATCTCGGGTTTCATAACATCAATCTCCGCTGGGAGCGGTTTCTTGCCGGACGGCGACCATTGGTTTGCAGGTAAAGGGGCTGCAAACAAAGAACCTATGGGAGTAGAATAGCATTTCTGGAGATGCCCGGTCAATCGTATGTGTGCTCAGTGACGGAAATTCAAGAAGGGAAGGAGAACAAGCCGTCGATCGGCATGCAGCCCCCGGGGTCGGGTGCAACGGCCCCGGACCTTTGTCGTTGAAAGATATCGAGGAGACCGGGGTGGACACATTGCATTGGTCGGATTTGTATAATGTCGGAATTGAACGAATCGACTATCAGCACCGTTATTTTCTGGAGTTGATCAACTGGCTGTCGTTCAAATTGCAGGCTGGTGGAAATGAAGGGCTGAGACAAAGATATATCGAAGAGGTCATGAAGTATGCTTCGTTTCATTTCTTCAGCGAGGAAACTCAAATGCTGGAATGCGGCTATCCGGAACTGCCGCACCACCGGGAACTGCACCGGGAACTGATCAACCAACTGAACCAAATCGCTTCACGCCTGGAAATGAGCGAGATCGACGCCGCCGAGTTCATCCATTTTCTCGCAAAATGGTTTCTACTTCATACCGTCGAGGAAGACGGCAAATTCGGCAGGTTCCTGTCCGCGGGATTATAGACATGGAAAAAGCGTCGAAGAAACCGTAGCCCGCACCTGCTGCTGCGGGAGTTGATCCGCGCAGCCGACCTCACTGGCTCACGGGGTCGCCGGCCATACGACGCGAATCGTTGTTCCCGCTCCCGTTGCGGATTCTATTTCGAAGATCCCCCCCGAGTTTTCAGCGCGTTCCTTCATGCCGGTAAGGCCCAGACCCGTGCTGTCCTTTCCCCTGGAAACCGAACCCACATGGAACCCTTTTCCATTGTCGGCGATCGACAGTTCAATGGCCCGACCGGTTACGCGGAATACGAGCTTCACCAGGGTCGCTTCGCTGTACTTGGCTATATTGTTGAGCGCTTCCTGCATGATTCTGAAAACGACGATTTTGATCGGCTCGGGGATGTCTTCCTCTTCCGCCCGTATCTCCGTCTCAATGCGAACGCCGGAGTAGATCTTCCGGAATTGCCTCGTATACCAGCCGATCGTCGGGATGATGCCCAGGTGATCGAGCATGGAGGGGCGAAGGTCCATGTAGATCCTTCGGGCATCTTCAATGGTGCGATCCACGATAGAAACGGCGTCCGTGATGAAATCCGGCGCGGCAGGACCTTTTTCCATCCGTTCGAGCGTATTCGCCAGGCTGAACCTGATGGCCCCGAGGGATGATCCGATGCTGTCGTGAAGCTCATGGGCGATCCTTTTCCTCTCTTCCTCCTGGGCCGAAAGAAGCCGGGAGGACAGTCGCCGAAGCTCCCTTTCGGACTCCCGAAGGGATTCTTCCGTCCTGATGCGGGCTATGATGCTGCCTGTCTGGGACGCGGTGGCCTCAATTGCGCTCCGGATTACGAGCGGAATGGAATCATACTCGTGCGATGCGAGGTTTAGAGCCCCGACTATTCGATTCCCCCACTTGACAGGAATGGACGCCAATGCCTTTATACCCTCTTTTTTGAACAGATCGACAGTTTCGAACACATTCACAGGGTAAGACCAATAGACAGGTTCTCCACGCACGACAAACCCGGCCTGCGGGCTGTCGGGTCGATAATGGAAGACCCGTTCCACGAACCGGGGCGACAATCCTTTGTGAGCGCTCAGGCGTAACTCTCCGGTTGTGTCGTTCACGAGATAAACTCCGCCGCTGTCCATTCCTCCTATCCGCAAAACGGCGTTCAGCAAGATCTTCATGGCCTCATCGAGACTGCCGACGGAGCCGAGAGCGACGGCGAGGTCTCGCTGAATCCGCACCACTTCCTCCGCGCGATTGCGTTCTTCCATCTCTCTCGTGAGCTGCTCATTGATGGTCAGCAGTTCGGCGGTTCTGATTCTGACCCGCTCCTCCAGCAGTTCCCGCGCATCCTGCAGTTCCTGCTCCATTTCCTTGCGCTTGGTAATGTCCTGGGCAACACCGTACATCCTCGAGGGAATGCCCGCTTCATCCCGTATAACATATCCTTGGGCGTGCACATATCGGATCTGATGGTCATCTTGCCGAATAATCCGGTGCTCGATGTCGTATGGCCTTATACCGCTCAGAGCATTCCGGAAAGCGTTCTCGATGGCCTCGAGATCGTCGGGGTGGGCTATAGACTCGAGTTCATCACGGGGCAGCACCCGGCCGCGAGCGCCGTGGATGCGTCGCCAGTTGTCCGAGAACTCAAAGTGATCCTCAGCAATATTCCACTCCCACGCCCCCAGATGGGCCAGCCTCTCAGCCTCCGCCATAATTGTCCGGCTCCTCTTCAGCGCCTCTTCAGCTTTCTTCCGGTCCGTAATGTCGGTCGAGATGCCGCAGATCGCATACGGCGCACCGGAAGAGTCGAACAGAGGAAATTGCACGGAGAGAAATGTGCGGTTTCCATGCCGGGCGGGAATGCTTTCCTCGACTTTCCGGGGAGCAGCGGATTCCATGACTCTTCTATCGTTGGCGGTGAACTGGTCGGCAACCTCCTTCGGCAGGAATTCATGCGCTGTCTTGCCCATTATATCTTCATTGCTTACGCCAAGGACCTGCTCACATCTACGATTGATCGCAATGTAGCGGCCCTCCAGGTCCTTCATGAAAACCAGCGCCGGGGTATGATCGAGAATACTCCGGAGCCTCGCCTCGCTCTCGCGCAGATTCTCCTCGGTCCGCTTGATATCGGTAATGTCTCTCGAGCTTGCCACGATTCCGGCAATTTCATTGTTTGTATCGATATAAGGAAAATAGGTCACATCGATAAAGCGTCTGCCGAGAGTCGGGTATTCAAACCACGCCTGGTATTTCACCGTCTCTCCGTTGAGGCACCTGTCCAGATTGGACTTAACGAGATCGCGAAAGACCGTCTCGCCAAGGTATTCGGCAACGGTAAGCCCGAGTATCTGTTCGCGTTCGATTCCGGAAAACGTCTCATAAGCGTCGTTGACGATCCTGTATCTGTAGTCTTTGCCCAGGAGGGATATGGCGTCCGGCGTATAGGAGACTATCTGTTTGTACTGCTCCAGTTTCTCCTCGGCATGCTTGCGCCCGGTGATTTCCTGGGACGTTCCGAAGATACGCAGAGCCGCGCCGTCCGGGTCTCGCTCTATTTCCGCTTCGCTGTGTATCCAGATAGTTGCGCCGTCCGGCCTCAACGCTCGATAGTCGATGCAAAAAGGCTTGCCCTCGAAAATGCTTTCCCTCAGGGAGCGTTCCCAGAAGTCGAGATCTTCGGGATGCGCCAGGGAACGAGCGAGTTCGTGTGAGGGCTCACGGGGTTCGAGACCGAAGATGTGAAAGATGGTATCGGACCACACGATCTTTCCGGAAACCAGATCCCAATCCCAGTTTCCGATTCGCGCAATTCTCTGTGCCCGGACCAGGGCTGCCTGGTTTCTGCGCAACGCCTCCTCCGCCCGCTTGCGCTCGGAGATATCCCGCACGACAGCCCACATCGCATTCGGCCGGCCCGACGGATCTCGGGACAGAATAGTACGCAGTTCCACCGGGATGGTTGTCCCGTCCTTTCGCCGATACTCTTTCTCGTAAATGTCGGAATAACCGCGTGGAATGACCTGTTCGCGAACGATGCCGTCTTCAAGGGCATGCCAACGCTCGGGTGTCAACTCCTGGTAAGTGAGCGCGCGCAACTCATCGGGCGAATAGCCCAGCATCCGGCAGTAAAGATCGTTGAACTCGATGATTCGCCCATCCATGGAGACCTGGGCAAAAGCATCTCGCAAGCTCTCGTACAGAACCCGGTAACGCGTTTCAGACCGGCGCAGCGCTTCCTCGACCCGTTTGAGCTCCACACGCTCCTTCTCCAGTTCGGTAACCCGCTTGCGCAGTTCACCGAGTTCGGCAAGGAGTTGCTCTTTGGTCACGGCATCGTCCTGCATTTCCGACTCCTGGGAGAATTCAAGAAAAGAAGGCCATGTGGGAGCATGCATGAGGGATTGGCGTTCGAACGGCTCTCCATTGGAAGAAGATAACATGAACGTATTCACGGATAAAGCCGGATTTCGAAATTCCTTGCCGGGTATGCAGAATTCCATGTACCCGAAGGGTAGAGCGACAGATTCATAGACCACCGAAGAGGAATCTGGTACTTATGGGATGATTCGGGTTGCGTATTCGGCATGCGCGTCCAGCGAGCGCATCCTTCCCGGGTAAGCCGGCGCTGCTCGCTCGGATTCGGGAGGACCGCGACCCGGGTTCCCGGTTTCCGTCATCTTATCGATAACCAGGAGGGTGATGTGGCGCAGGAGATCAGTCTGCACGACAGGTGGCGTGGAGTGATCCTGGGAACGGCCGTGGGGGACGCCCTCGGTCTTCCCGCGGAGGGAATTTCCCGCAGGCGCATACGCAAGCTCTTCAAGGGGCAATGGCGCCATCGTTTCTTGATCAACCGTGGAATGGCGAGCGACGACACCGACCACACCGTTTTCGTATGTCAATCTTTGACGGCGCACCCGGATTCATCCGAGCGTTTTGCTCGCTGTCTCGCCCGGCGCCTGAGATTCTGGCTGCTTTCCCTTCCCGTCGGCATAGGTTCGGCGACTTTGCGATCCATCGTCAAGCTGTCGGTCGGCTTCAGTCCGAAGCACAGCGGAGTCTACTCGGCGGGGAACGGACCCGCAATGCGCGCAGCCCCCATCGGGGCCTTCTTTGCGGATTCCCCGCGCAGGTTGGACGAGTACATCGGCGCCTCCACGATCATGACGCATACCGACCCGAAGGCATTGGTCGGCGCGAAGGCGATAGCATATCTGGCCGCCTGGATTATCCGCGAGGACATGGGCGAGCGTCCCGACCCGGAGCAGTTGCTGCGTGTCTTAGGAAGCATAACCCCTCATGATTCCGATTGGTTGAACCTTGTGGAGTCGATCTCGGCCGCCATCCGGCTGGATCTTTCCGTGGAGCAGTATGCCGAATCGATCGGGCTGTCCCGTGGAGTATCGGGGTATATCTATCACACGGTCCCGGTGGCCGTTTACGCCTGGCACAGACATTTCGGGGACTTTGAGGAGACCCTTCGGGCCGTCTTCAACTGCGGGGGAGATACCGACACCGTGGGAGCCATTGCGGGGGCCCTCGCGGGTGCTTCGGTCGGCTCCGGCGCAATTCCCGCACGATGGGTCGATGGGATTTGGGACTGGCCCAGGGGGGTGCGTTTCCTCACCCTATTGGCGGACCGGCTCGCCGATGCGTCCTCGGGGCAACCTGGCCCGTCATCTCCCCCGCGATACTTCCTGCCCGGCATCCCGGTCCGAAACGTGGTCTCCTTTGTGGCAGTCATATTCCACGTTTTTCGCAGATTCCTTCCTCCATACTGATCTTTCGTTTCGGTTCGGCCTCATGCGGTCTATCTCTGCACTCATTCAGCAGCGAACCATCACGGCTTTGCATTAAGAAAGGCTAAATACAATCCCGGTATTGTCCGGACGAGAATAGCCACGCCGTTCCAGCCCTTATTTATCATTTACAGAATCGTAAAAACCAAATATATTCCCCTTAAGTGTCTTACCGTCAGGGTCTTCCAACACCTATACTAAGGAGGGACGTATGAGGAAGGGGTATCTATTTTTAGTGCTTCTCGTGTGCTGCATCTCGGTTGGATGCGCCGCTACGCAGGTCGCGATCGAAAAGAAGGATCTAAGCGTACAGACAAAAATGTCGGAAACCATCTTCCTGGATGCGCAGAGACCCGCGCCTAAAACCGTCTTGCTGGATTTGAAGAATACGGCCGGCGTCGCAATGGATATTAAGCCCTTGATTACGAGGGATCTCCAGGCAAAAGGGTATACCGTCGTACAGACACCCGCGGAGGCGTCCTACATACTGCAGGGTAATATCCTCTATGTAGGGAAGGCGGACCCGTCTGCGCTGGATAAATCCTTGTACTCCGGTTACGGTGGAGTAGTGGCGGGCGCCGCGGCAGGGGCCATGATAGGCGGTGCTACGCATGGGGGTACCGGGGCAGCTTATGGCGCAGGAATTGGAGGACTCGCAGGCGGCGCCGCCGAGATGGTATCCGGATCATTGGTCAAAGATGTAACTTATACCATCGTAACGGATGTTCTGATCACCGAAAATGTTGCACCGCCTGCACCTCCGGCCGCACAGACCGCAAAGACCGCAAAGGGGAAGAAGACGAATGTGACCAAGGTCAAACACACCGTCCCCGAGAGCAAGAAATATCAGACAAGGATTGTATCGACGGCAAATAAGGTCAATTTGAAGCTGGAAGAAGCTCTTCCTGCTTTGACCGACGGATTGTCAAAGTCTATAGCCGGGATTTTCTAAGCGCGATTCCAGACAGTGATAAGAATATCAGACTGTCCGTTTTGTTGTTTCATTAGAAAGCGTCAATATTCGTAGAGCATGCCGTTCGCAGGGTTCCCGGCGGAATGTGTGCTCCCGATTTTGTTCGGCCTCCTGTTCGGTTACGCGGGAGGCCATTCTTTTTGTTGGGCATGGTTCAAAACGGGGTAACGCTTAAGTCGTCGTCCCCGTGAAAAGGGGGCCGAAGAACGTTGAAAAGCCCGGGTTCCCGCCGGCGCGGGAATGACGATGAGTCCTTTCAAGTGTTACCTCAAATACATGATCTATTAACCATGCCTTTTCTTGCCTCGCAATGCTTGCCTCATAGCA
>CAYOVG010000280.1:0-9698 GCA_964407285.1 uncultured Syntrophobacteraceae bacterium | reverse complement strand
CACGGTAGCGGTAGGAATCATATACAGTGAATCGGCGCGGCAAATAGGATACAGCCTCACTGTTCCCGCATCGACTTCCGAGCTATTCTGACAGATAAAAAAAAATCGATAAAGGAAAGCGAGGATAACACTTATGAAAGTCGGAATCATAGGCGCCGGATTCGTAGGGGCCACATGCGCGTATGCCCTGGTGATGCGGGGCGTCGGGCGGGAGGTCGTGCTCGTGGACAGAAATGAGAAACGGGCGCAGGCCGAGGCGGATGACATCTTCCATTCCGTGCCGTTTGCACATCCGATTCAGGTAAGGGCGGGCGGCTACTCCGACCTCGGCGGCTGCCGGGCCGTGGTGATAGCGGCGGGAGTCGGCCAGAAGCCCGGTGAATCACGCATCGATCTGCTCAAGCGCAATGCCGCCGTCTTCCGGGAAGTCATACCGCAGATACTGACCCATGCGCCCGGCGCCGTACTGGTCGTGGTCAGCAATCCCGTTGATATAATGACGCATCTTGCCGCACGGTACGCCATGGAGCGCGGCGTGCCGTCGAACCGGGTCCTGGGGTCGGGCACGACGCTCGATACGGCCCGTTTTCGCGCTCTGCTGGGGCAGCGCCTCGGTGTTGACCCTCACCACATCCATAGTTATGTTCTGGGGGAGCATGGGGATTCGGAAGTTCTCACCTGGTCCATCGTGACGGTTGGCGGAACGCCTCTCCGGGAATTCTGCCTCTTGCAGGAGGCTTTCTGCTACCGTCCGGATAAGTTTTGCCTCGACCGGGACTCCAAGGCGGAGATCGACCACAAGGTCCGATACGCGGCCTACAACATCATCGAAGGGAAGGGCGCCACGTACTATGGAATAGGCAGCGTGGTCTCTTACCTGGTCAATGTGATCCTGGCCGACCGCCGATCCATCCTCACTGTCACTACCCCCTTGCTGGAAGTTGAAGGTGTTAAGGATGTGTCCATATCACTTCCGCAACTGGTAGGTGGAGAGGGTATCCTGGCTACGCTCACGCCTCCGCTCAGCGAAGAGGAAAGAAATTCCGTCAAAGCCAGCGCCGAAGTGGTCCGCAAGGCGATTGATGAACTGGATGCATAGATTGCCGCAACAATTTAAGGGTCGTATGACGGTGCGTGCTTTGCCTTCCCATCCCGCGGATACTGTCGCCCGCCACGGGCCCGGCATTCAAGCGCTTTCATCACCGCCGTTTTACGCAATGCCCGCACCCGGCGCCTTCATGTGGAGCGGGAAAATACAGGTTTCCATGTACGCGTAATAGGGTCAATCACCCATTTCAATGGTCATCCCGATACTTTAAGAGTAGATGGAAAAATGGGCAATAAATTCTGTTTGCAGTGTGGGCAGTTCCGAAGTGGGACTGGGAAGCAAACCGTGAAAGGAGCGGCACAGATATGAGTAAGAAGTCTCGCCATATACTACGCACCATGGCAGACCTGCAGCAGGGGGACCACATCTGCTATATCTACGACAGGGGTGAAGATCGCAGGGATTTTGTGGAATCTTATCTGCGATGGGGTCTGGAGCACGGAGAAAAAACCCTGTACATTGCCGACGCCCCTTCCCTGGAAGTGGTTCTGAAGTCCCTGAGGGATAAAAGGCACAACGCTGAACGGCATATAAAGAACGGGCATATGGCTATCCTCACGGTGGGGGAGACCTTCCTGAAGAACGACTCCTTCGATCCCGACGGCATGATAAGCCTGCTGCAAGCGGAAATAGACAAAGCCCTGGATGCCGGATACAGCGGTCTGAGAGTGGCCTCCGATATGAGTTGGGTATTCCAAAGGCGGCCCGGCTCTCAGCATCTCATCGACTTCGAATCCCGGCTCGATACCTTTCTCTCCGAAAGCGAATGCACCATGATGTGCCTTTACGACCGGAGGAAGTTCAGCCCGATCCTGCTCCTGTACGCGCTGGCCACACATCCTGTAGCCGCCGTGGGGAAGGAAGTCTACGAAAACCTGTACTACATGCCGCCGCCCGATTTCCTCGGAAACAAGGGAATACCGGTTGCGACCCTCCATTACTGGCTGGAAAACCTGGCCATGCGCAAGCATGGCGTGGCCGTCGGATATGCGTAAAGTTTCGGGTTAAGCTCCCGTCGCCCTCCTGGGAGCCGCTCTTTACCCACAGCGTTTCGTTCCATTCCGTCCCCTTCTCCCCCTTCGAGGGAGAAGGGGAAGCTTCCCCCCCTCACACACTGCCCCTATTCTGCACTCACCCCCGAAATATGGACCAATCCGGTTTTCATGTGTTACACTGAATCGACGCCGGCATAGCGATCGGCCGGCCGGTGCGGATTCGCCGTCGCCTCACGACCCGAAACTCTCAACCTCAATCCAACCGGACGATGCAGGACCAGGATACCCGCAACTCACGCTCATTGCTTCAACATCGGCCGTTCGTGCTGTTCTGGTCGGCGCGGGTGTTTTCGGCCGTCGCGTTCCAGATCGTTTCCGTCGCCGTGGGCTGGCAAATCTACGCGCTGACCGAAAGCGCTTTCGCCCTCGGAATGGTGGGGCTGGCGCAGTTCCTGCCAATGGTGGCGCTGACGCTTGCCGCGGGGCATGTAGCCGACCGCCATGACCGCCGCGCCGTTATCAGTGGCTGCCAGTTCATCGAGGCGTGCGCCGCCGCGGTGCTTGCCTTCGGCAGCTTCAGCGGCCTGCTCAATACGACCGGGATATTCGTGACCGTGGCGGCCGTCGCCGGCGCCCGGAGCTTCGAGAACCCGACCATGTCGGCGCTCCTTCCGGGACTCATACCCGCACACATGCTCTCGAGGGCGGCCGCTCTTTCGAGCGCCGCCATCCAGACCGCTTTCATCGTCGGGCCGGCGCTGGGAGGCGTCCTCTACGCGCTGGGTCCCAACGCGCCCTATGGGGTCGCGGCCTCTCTTTTTCTCCTGGCCGGCATCCTGTCGGTGATGATACGCCTCGAGCGAGCGCCGTTGCGGCCGCAATCGCAAGGACTCGACTCCATCTTTTCGGGCATCTCCTTCATCAGGAGCCACCCCGCGGTTCTGGGGGCGATCTCGCTCGATCTTTTCGCCGTCCTGCTCGGGGGCGCCACCGCTCTTCTGCCCATCTACGCGCGGGACATACTGCACACCGGCGCATGGGGCCTGGGCATGCTGCGGTCGGCCCCGGCCGTCGGGGCGCTCGTCATGTCCGTCATACTGACCCGCTATCCGCTTAGACGTAGGGTGGGAAAAATCATGTTCGCGGCGGTGATCGCGTTCGGCGCGGGTACGATCGTATTCGCGCTTTCGACTTCGATGGCGCTGTCCCTGGCGGCGCTCGTGGCGTTGGGCGCCGCCGATGTGTTCAGCGTCGTGATCCGGATCACCCTGGTGCAGCTCTCGACGCCCGACCACATGCGCGGCCGGGTGAGCGCGGTCAACTTCCTCTTCATCGGAACATCCAATCAACTCGGGGAGTTCGAATCGGGCGTCACCGCCGCGCTGTTCGGGACCGTCCCGGCGGTGGTGATCGGAGGCATCGGCACGATCGTCGTTGCGGTCCTGTGGATGTACCTGTTTCCGGAGTTGCGCAACGTGGACAGCCTCGAACCCCGAGAGACCTGAGGCGTCGAAGGGCGGCACGCCGGGAGCGGAAGACGCTTCGCCCCCGGAGCTTATGGAACCCGGTGATTATTCTTCATTGTACACCACGGTGATCGGCGCTTGTCGCCATTTTAAACGCTTTAAACAGCCTCGGTCCGGTTCGCTCTTCATGCCTGCCGTGCAGGAATTCTTGCCGGAGTTCTGTTCCGCCGGCGGGCCGCTATCGCCGCCACGCCTTCCCCCGCGAGGGATCTGCCTCCGCCTTGCCGCCGAGAAGCCCGATGATCCTTTTTCCCGTATACTCCGCTACATCCGCCAGGCCGTCCAGCGGCATGAAACTCAGGGCGTTCGCCGCGAAAAGGCACGTTACCGAAGCGGGGAACTCCTCGTCGGGGAGATGGAAGATATAGTAGAGAGGGACCTTTGGAAGGGGATAGAGGGTGAACGAGAAGTCCCCGCTGACCGCATCCGGATTGAGGCGGCCCGAAAACTTCGACGCAATCTGTTCCTGGCGGAGTTCAACGGATTCGACATGCGGAACGAGCGCTCTCTCGGCATGGGCGTGGAAGGCGCCTTGATACGGCATGCTGCCCGGCAGTTCCTTGAACGATTTCAACGGGTGAAGCTCAACGGGAATATTTTGGACAAAGGCGGCGTACATCGCCACGAGAAGCCCCTCCGGGCCTGTCGCGGCAGCGCCGGAAAGACTGACTTCCTCCTCGCCCACCATGCACGTCTCCCCGAAGGCTGCGAACTGGAGCCGGCCGTCGTCTTGTCTCCCGGCCGGAACGGAAGCTTCCAGGTCGCTTGACGGTCTGGACCAGGCTTTTTCCAAGTACTCGTTTCGAATACCGAGATAGTTTCGGCTCATTTCGTCCCTCCGCGGATTCTCTACGGTTCCTTGCACACTCACAAAATCCCGAATCAAACACCGATGCGGCCGGCCATATCTTTCCGTTGTTCGAACCGGACGGGCTAAACGACCGCAAGCTCAAGGCCCATGGTAGCAGAACATAGTCGATGTTCCTAACGGTTTTATCCTGGCGAGTTTACTCTCGACGGTCCTTGATACTATCTATTTGCAGACCGGAACGATTTTGTGGTATGTTCGGTCGAATTCACAAACAACTTTAACGGGTCGATTCCAATGAAGAAAGTTCTATTCATACTGGGGCAGTTGACGGATGCCGACGTCGAGTGGCTCATAGGAACGGGAAAGCGGGAGAAAGTCCGGGCGGGGACGGTGCTCATCCACGAGGGAAAGCCGATCGACGCTCTTTACTTCGTGCTTGACGGCGCTTTTTCCGTTACCGTTGCGGCGCTCAAGAACAGGGAGGTCGCGCGGCTCGGGGCCGGAGAGGTGCTTGGCGAGATGTCGTACGTCGACGCCAGACCGCCTTCCGCCACCGTGACGGCGGTCGACGAATCCCTGGTGCTGGCGATCGACAGGGCCGGTCTCTTGCGCAAACTGGAACGGGATGTCGGCTTCGCAGCCCGGTTCTACAAGGCCGTCGCCATGTTTCTGTCCGACCGCCTGAGGGCCACCGTGGCTTGCCTGGGATATGAGGCCGGCGCTCCGCTCAAGGACGATGTGGAGTACGAAGACGAACTGGATTTCAATGTCCTCGACAACGTATCGATGGCCGGGTTGCGTTTCGAGCAGATATTGCGCCGCCTGAGGGGTGGGTGATCCTTGAGGCGGGTTTTCTCGATCGTGCTATGTTGCTTGTTCGCCGTTCAGGCTTCCACTCTCTATCCGCCGGTTGTAGCGGCCGGGGCTGCCGAGAATTCTTCCGCCCGCACGGAAGGCTTCGGCCTCGTCGATGCGGTCCGGCGGACTCTTGCGCGCAATCCGGACATACTCCTTCAGGCGCGGGAGGTCGAGGTGCGCCGCGGAGAACTGGAAATCGCCGGCGGGCCGTTCGACCCGACCTTCAAAGGCTCTCTGTCCAGGAGCGATGAATATACGCCTTTCACCAGTCATCAGCGCTCCTCGTTTCCGAATTTGTCCGACGTTTACGAGCGGGGTTCCTCCTACCGCCTGAGCCTCGACAAGCAATTCCAGACGGGGACCATCATCAGCCCGGGGATCGCGTTCGACCGCAACTATCAAAACACCCTGGGGTATGATGCCGAAAGCCGCGCGTCCGTGAACTTCAGCATTTATCAGCCGCTGCTCAGGGGGGTGGGGGCGTCGGGGCGATACGTAACCGGCGAGAAGGCCGCCGGTTACGAGTACGAGGCCGCCCGGTCGGACCTCCACCATACGGTGAGCAGTTCCGTTCAGGATGTCGTGGGGGCGTACTGGGACTACTATGCGGCCTGTCGGAATCTTGAAATCCTGAAGGAGTCGGAAGAGAGCGCCGCTCGCCTGGTGGAGCTCATCGAGTCGCTCATCGAGGCCGACGAACGGCCGCGCTCGGATATCGGGCAGGTCGAAGCCAACCTCGCCGACAAAGCCGCCGCCCGCATCGATGCCGAGCAGTCGTTGCTGTCCGCTCAGCAGGCCCTGGGAGGGAAGATGGGAGTGACGAGCCGGGAAATAGCGGAGCTGGGGCCTCCGGTTACGCCGTTTCCCCATGCCGGCTCGGCGGCAGGCGTGGAGGACGGGGAACCCGGCGGCGGGAAGTGGATCGACTACGCCCTGGCTCATCGGTCCGACTTCAAAGCGTCGAAGCTGAGAGAGGACAGCGCGTCCCAACTGCTGCTGGGCGCTGAAAACAATATGCTCCCGCAGGTGGATGTTCAGCTCGATGTCGGGTACTCCGGACTCGACGAGGGAAACAGCTACGATCGCTATTTTACTCCTTTGGGAAGCAACCTCGCCGGGGTCAACGTGGGAGTGAAGGTCATCGCCGGGCTTCCCCTCACGAACGTGGAGGCCAAAGGAGGCTACAGGCGCCGGAAGGCGCTGCTCGACCAGCAGAAAATCCACACCGGGAAGCTCGAACGCCTGATCGGGGCCAATGTGACGGTGGCGCTCTCCGCTCTCGGAACGAGCGCCGAGGGGCTGCGTAAATCCCAACGGGCCGTCCGGTTCTACCAGGAGGCGATAGAAAACGAGAGGACGAAGCTCCTGCTGGGCATGGCGACCATTATCGATCTCATCTCCCTGGAGGACCGCCTTACGAAAGCTCTTCAGAACAACATCTCCTATCACGTGCGGCACGCCAGGGCCGTGGCCTCGCTACGTTTCGAAACCGGGACGCTGGTCGAACGCAGCGAAAGCGGCCGGTATCGGATCACAATGGAGCACCTGACCCGGGCGCCCGATATCGGGCGGGAGGGCGGCGTCTCTCAACCAGGCGGGAAGTAGTCCATGTTTTTACAGTCCGGCAAAAGGCAATTGTTTCGTCAGGCGGCGCTGGACCGGCTCTCCTCTCCGGAGCAACTGGACCGGTTGGGTCCCGTGACCACCCCCAAGGGGTGGCTCGCGTTGCTGACTTTCGTGGCGCTGATTACGGGCGGAGTCCTTTGGAGCATCTACGGGGAGATTCCCACCCGGGTAAGCGGCAAAGGCGTTCTGCTCACATCCGGGGGCGTGGTGAACGTGGTTTCGGTTTGCGAGGGGCCGATCGGGAAGCTCCACACGGGACCGGAGCGGACCGTCGGGAAGGGCGACGTCATCGCCACGGTCTCACAGCCCGAACTGCTCAAGCAAATCGAGTTGGCAGGGGAGAAGGTGCGCGAACTGGAGTTGCGCGACCGTCAGTCCGCCCAGTTTTCCGAAAAGGACCTCGGAGTCCAGCGGGAGGCGTTTTCTAAAAAGCGGGAAAATCTTGCGGAAAGCATCCGGGTCCTGCGGGAGAGGCGAAAGTGGTTCCAGGAAAGGGCCGCAAGCCGGCAGCAGCTTCTCGAACGGGGGCTCATCACGCGGCAGGATCTTATCGACACGCAGAACCGCCTGCAGCAGGCCGAAATGGAGCTGAAAGACGCCGAACACCAGTTGAAGCAGATCTCCGTGCAGGAAATGGAGCCGGCGAACCGCGCCGAGCAGGAAGCGGTAAGGAGACGGCTGGAGATAAACGAAGCGAAGCGCGAACTCGAAGGACTGGAGAAAAGACTTGATCTGAACGTGAACGTCTTCTCGCCGTGCGATGGGCGGGTGCTCGAAGTCATGGCCGGAGAGGGGGACATAGTCCGGGCCGGTTCCCCGATCTTGAGCGTCGAGCCGGCGCACCATGCGGAACGGGGGCTGGAAGCGATCGTCTACGTATCGCCTGCCGACGGGAAGAAAATCGAACCCGAAATGGCGGCCCAGGTGACTCCGGCATTGGTGAAGAGGGAGGAATACGGGTTCATCCAGGGCAAGGTGCGCTCCGTATCCCAATTCCCGTCCACCGCCGAAGGCATGATGAACGTTCTGGCCAACGAGCAACTCGTGAAGGGGTTGACGGCGTCCGGGGCGCCGATCGCGGTGCGCGTGGACCTGGCCGTCGATCCGGGGACCGTGAGCGGCTACCGCTGGTCTTCGGGGGAGGGGCCGGCGATCAAGGTTACCAGCGGAACGCTTTGCGACGTGTACATAACCGTGAGAAAGCAGTCGCCCATCTCGCTGCTCGTCCCGATGTTCAGGAGAGCGACCGGCTTGCTGTAGACTTTCTACCACGAAAGGCGCGAAGATCACGAAAGCCATGAAAAGGGCCAAACCCTTTCATTCGTGATTTTCGTGTCCTTCGTGGTTCATAGCTTTTCACGACAGGATAATCAGGAAGCATGATCTCCGGATTCATAGGCAAATTGGGAGCCCTGCGACGAAAACCGCCCGGAATGAAACGCGCCCGGACCCCGACCGTCATCCAGATGGAGGCGGTGGAATGCGGGGCTGCCTCGCTTGCCATGATACTGGGATATTTCGGAAGGTTCGTTCCGCTGGAGACGCTTCGCGTGGACGCCGGGGTCTCCCGTGACGGAGCCAAGGCCACGAACCTCGTCAAAGCCGCACAGAACCACGGCTTTGTCGCCAAGGGTTTCAAGAAGACCCCCGAGAAGCTCCTTCAGATGCGCATGCCGGTCATTATCTTCTGGAATTTCAACCACTTTTTGGTGCTCGAGGGGTTCTCGAAAAAGCGCGTCTACTTGAACGACCCCGCCTCCGGTCCTCGGACGGTGAGCCACGAGGAGTTCGACCAGGCATTCACGGGTGTGGTGCTCGCCATGGAGCCGGGGCCGGAGTTCAGGAAGGGAGGGGCGAGGAAACGGGTGACCGCGTCGCTCGTCCGAAGGCTCGGGGGCGTGAAGCCCGCGCTGGCCTTCATCGCGCTCTCCGGGCTGGCGATGGTCGTCCCCGGGATTGTGGTCCCCGTATTCACCAAGGTGTTTATCGACAACGTCCTGGTCGGCCAAATGCACGACTGGATGAAGCCTCTCCTGCTCGCGATGGCCGTCACGGCGTTCGTTCGAGGCGGCATCGCCTGGTTGCAGCAACACTACCTCCTGCGGCTTCAAACATATTTATCCCTCGATATGTCCACCCGTTTTCTGCGCCATGTTCTGCGGCTGCCCTCCACCTTCTTCACCCAGCGCTTCGCCGGGGAAGTCAGCACGCGGGTCGCATTGAACGATAATGTCGCAAATCTTCTCTCGGGAGAGCTTGCCACCCATTTCCTGAACCTGCTCACGGTCGTCTTCTTCGTTGCGGTGATGTTTTGCTACAGCCCCACGCTGACGGCGGTGGGCGTCGGCATCGCGTCCATCAATTTTCTGGTGCTTCGAATGGTCTCCCGCAAGCGCAAGGATGTCAATCAGAAACTGCTGCAGGAGCGAGGCAAGCTCATGGGAGTGCTCATGGCGGGAATCATGAGCGTGGAGACCGTCAAGGCGGGCGGGACCGAGCAGGACCTGTTCGCCACGTGGGCCGGCCACCAGACCAGGGTCCTGGCGGGCGAACAGGAAATGGGCGTCATGTCGTCGACGCTCAACACCGTTCCCGCGCTCCTTTCGTCCATCAATACCGCCCTGATCCTGGGGCTGGGCAGCATCCAGGTCATCAAAGGCTCCATCACGATCGGTTCCCTCATCGCCTTCCAGGGATTCATGGCGAGTTTCATGGACCCCGTCAACAAACTGGTCGGGCTCGGGACCCGGCTGCAGGAGGTGAGCGGGGACATG
>CAYOVG010000279.1:0-9720 GCA_964407285.1 uncultured Syntrophobacteraceae bacterium | reverse complement strand
ATCGCGAAGAGGTAGAGGGCCACCACCTGGGTCGTGAAGGCCTTCGTGGACGCCCCGCCGATCTCCGGCCCCGCATGGGTGTGGATGACGTCCCGCGCCATCCTGGCGATGCTGCTCCCCACGACATTCACTATGGCGCAGCACCGGGCCCCCATCCGTATCCCCTCCTGCAAGGCCGCCCGCGTGTCGGCGGTCTCCCCCGACTGGCTTATGACCATCAAAAGGGTCCGGCCGTCCAGGAGCGGCCGCCGGTAGCGAAACTCCGACGCAAGGTCCACTTCGACCGGCACGCCGCAAAACGCCTCGATCATGTGCTTGCCGACCATGGCCGCATGGTGCGAAGTCCCGCAGGCGACCAGGTAGGCCCGGTCGATGCTCCCCAACTCCTTCTGCCCCAACTCGAAATCCGGGAACCGGACCGTATGGTCCGAAAGATTCACCACGCTCCGGAACGTGTCCACTATCGCCCGCGGCTGCTCGTGGATCTCCTTCAGCATGAAGTGCCGGTACCCGGCTTTCTCCGCCATTACCGGGTTCCAATCCACTACCTGCGGGGCGGGCGGCGGGCCGTTTCCA
The DNA here is from genome assembly GCA_964407285.1 of uncultured Syntrophobacteraceae bacterium. GTDB lineage: Bacteria > Desulfobacterota > Syntrophobacteria > Syntrophobacterales > Syntrophobacteraceae > CAYOVG01. The sequence continues at coordinate 9,144 of CAYOVG010000279.1, read as the reverse complement.
TTCATCGGCACGATCCGGTACCCGTCCCGTGAAAGGATCGTGATGTCCTCGTCTCGAAGGTACACGACCCGCCGCGTGTAGGGGAGAATCGCGGGCACATCGGAAGCCAGGTAGCAGGCGTCCTCGCCGATACCGAGAATCAGCGGGCTGTCCTTCCGTACTGCCGTGAGCTGGTCGGGCTGCTCCTCGTTGAGCGCCACGATGGCGAAGCTGCCCCTGAGCCGGCCTACCGCGGCCGTGAGGGCGTCAAGGAAATCCTTTCCCTTCCGCCACTCCCGGTAGAGGAGTTTCACGATGACTTCCGTGTCCGTTTCCGATGCGAAGGCAAGGCCCTCGCGCTCCAGTTCGGCCTTGAGCGTCGCGTAGTTTTCGATGATGCCGTTGTGCACCAGGGCAAACGGGCCGGATGTGTGCGGGTGCGCGTTCTCGTCGGAAGGCCTTCCATGCGTGGCCCAGCGCGTGTGGGCGATGCCGACGCTTCCGCCGATCGGCTCCTCCCGAAGCCTGCATTCAAGGCTGTCGATCTTTCCCCGGCAGCGCACGACCCGAAGCCTGCCGTCAGGTCCGATCATCCCGAGGCCGGCGCTGTCGTAGCCCCTGTATTCCAGGCGCTTGAGGCTATCGAGCAGGACCTTCCTTCCCTCCGACTTACCGATGTACCCGACTATTCCGCACATAAGCTCTTCCTCCGCTCCGCCCGCTCTTTCAGATCTCTCTCGACTCTTGCCTGCTTTTCCCGCGAAACCCCGTGATGCGACGCAATTTGAAGTGAAAGGATGCGAATAGGGAAATAATATGCCATGATGCAATGGATTTTGCAGTGATCCATAAAAATCAACATCGACAAAGATCGAATCGACGAAGAAGACCAGCGACGAAGATCAACGAGGATTATCAACTCCACCGCGGCAGGGAGACTTACGAATGCGCATGCCGAAAGGACCCGAAAAGTGTGGAACCAAGTGAATGAACCTCGAACGACCGGGGTGCCCGAACCACCTCAAACCACCCCGAACCTCTTGGCGCCTCTCGGAACAACCTCCTGGAAGTTCAAAACAAATAGCTCCGCCAACTCGGTTACACATCCCTTTTCTTCAGCTTCACTCCAGGTGTTCCGGAGAAAAAGGCGCCGATAGATGCACAAACAACAGGTACACTCCGGCATGGCCGGACAACAACCGCGATGGAAAACCGCTCGCGCTCTACGCAAACTCTATCTATGCAAATTCTACTCGAATCAATAAATCAAAACGGCAAAACCGAATCAGCAACCATCCCCGACGCATCTTTCCGTCACCGCGGGCGTATTTCTTCGCATTTCCTTACGCGCGCCATGCTCCCGCGCACCATACTTTTTCATCTTTCCGGTCTCTCGATGCCTCTCGACATTTCCCCACGCTCTCTCTTGGCGTCTCACACTTCGCTCTCTCTTGGCATCTTTTGGCATCTCATGACGTCTCATGACGCCTCTTGGCGTCTCATGGCGCCTCTCACGGAGCCTCACACCTGCTCGGCAAGTTTCATCAGAGGCGCGCCGTCCCGATAGCTCTTACGCTCTTCCTTCAGAATCATCACGATCTGCTCGATACCCTCTCTGATCATCTTGACCGAGTCGCACTGCCGCCCCATCTCGACTTCCGAAAGCAACATGGGGGACAGAAGAGAAAGCACCGTCAACGGCTGGCTGAGTGAATTGTACAGCCTGAGGAAATCGTACCCGTTGGACGGTCCCGGGCACTCCCCGCGGCTTTCGCGAGGCTGAAAAATCTCCAGGACCATCGGTTTTCCATCGGACCCGATCAGGGGCAAGAAGGTGGTGTTGAGATCCCGCCCGCCGTTGAGCGGCATGCTCACCTGCTTGCGGCCCGTGATGGCCTCGATCATGCCGCACCTGGACGCCGGCTGGGACGTGCCGTGGATGACCTCATAGCACTTGCGCCCGACGATGCGGTCGAAGGGCAGACCGAAGAGGTCGGAAAACGCCTTGTTGGCCCGCTCCAACGTAAAGTCGGAGTTCACCGCGCACATGGCGAAGGGAAGATGGTCGAAGATGGCCTGGAGGTGCCGCTTGGCGGCGGCGATTTCCAGGTCCACGTGTTTCCAGGCGATGAACTGCCCCAGGGTCCTGGTGAAAATCTGCATCGAATCCTGGTCCCAAATCCACACGGGGGGCCGCAGGCTCCAGTGGACGGACAGCACGAGGGAAGGAGCGCCTCCACGGGAGAGGGGCAGGACAAGCTGAGTGGCATTGCCGCTCTTCTCGATGACATGATGGGATGCGCAGATGCCGTGCAGGACCGAAGGGACCGAGAAGAGCAAGGTGGCGGACGCGAAGGCGTCGGCCGAGCACTGGGCAATCTCCTCCCATCCGCTGCCGCGCCGGTCGGCGAGGAGTTGCGTTTTCTGAGCGCCGAAGCCCTGGAGGACGATCGGAAGAACCGTATCGAGGAGCTTATGCCTGTCTTCGATGCCGCCGCAGGCAACCATGATCCTTACCAGGAGTTCCGCCATTTCGTGAGACATTGGAATCTCTCCACCATCCATCATGAAAAGGGTCGCGCATCTGCTGGAAAAATGCGTCCGACCAGGTGCAACGCCATCGGCCTCCAAAACTTCTCCACGAATTCGCCCCTGAAGATCCAACGCACTTTCCGCCGTTGTTTGCCGCCATTCAGACTTCAAATGGGTAGGAGCGCATGATATAAGAAAGATGGACCGAACTTCGAATCAGTACCGTTACCCCTCCCGTTCAGTACCCGATTGAATACCCAACATCCAAAAATCCCCAGTCACATCCAACGCTTTCATGGTATGAAAACCCCAAAAACTTGTCTATGAGGAAAATCCTGATTTTTGGCGTTCTTTTCACATGCGCGCGGATTTTGGGCTTCACATGGAAATATTAGGTAAATTCAACTACCTAAAATAATATGACGGGGTATTTCGCACCCCCGAAATACCGGAAAAACCGACCTTTCAATCAGGAATTTCCTGATTCGGCCTCTTCAGGTCGGTAGGATGCGCGATTTGCAGGTGTTCTTTCTTCCGGGCGGGTAGGAGAAATATGTAGAACCGGAAGGAGAGACGGCAGCGTCGGTTTAAAGGGATTCGGCCGGGGCTGTCCGGGCCGAGGGAGGTCGGATTGCCCAGGATGCCCGGATCACCGTACCCGCCCCGGGCGTGGACCGTATGGAGAATGATCCTCCCGAGAGCTGGACCCGTTCCCTCATGCTGGTGAGTCCGAACCCGGAGCCGTTTTCACTCCCGTTGCCCAAAGCTTCGACGTCAAACCCGGCGCCGTCGTCCTCGATCGTCAACTCCATCCGGGACTCTCTCGCAACGAGGGATATGGCGATCTCCCTTGCATTGCCGTGCTTTCGAACGTTCGACAGCGCTTCTTGAACCAGGCGGAAAACTACAATCTTGAGTGATTCCTCGATCTCATTCTCGTCCATGTCGGCGGTGCACCGGACCTCAACTTCCGGGCAAAACTCCCGAAACCGGCGGCTCATCGACTCCAATGCGGCAATGAGCCCACAGTCGTCGATGATGGGATGCCTTAGCTCCACCGTCACGCGCCGGCACTCCTTGATCGCCTCCCGCAGCATCTCTATGAGCATCTCTAGGGATTCGGGCCTGCCTTCGCCCCTTTCCATCCGGTCCAGAAAATTCTCCAGGCCGATCTTCACCCCGGACACGTACGATCCGATGCTGTCGTGAACTTCCCGTGCGATTCTCTTCCTCTCCTCCTCCTGGAGCGAGAGAAGCCTGGCGGAAAGCTCCCGAAGACGCTTTTCCGATTCTCCGAGTTCGGCTTCCATCTTGCCGGACTTGATCCGGCTTGACCTGACCAGAAGAAGATTGCCGAGACACCACGCGAAAAACACGGCAAGCGACAGCGGGGCTTCCAGGATTTCACCGAGTCCGAACGCCAGAGCGGTTCCGCAAGCGGGCGCGCAAACAACCGCAACAAGGGTCGGCAGCTTCCTTCGGGCAGACGACGGCACGGCAGTATGGAATTCCAAAGATGATCCCTCCTTTCGATCGGTCCGCTACGGTGCGATCCGTCCCATTCCGTAATTCCGTGATCGGCTTCTTTCATACGAGAACAGCCGAGAACCGCATTGATAATGTTTCTCCTCCGGTGTTCTCCTCCGTGGAGCCGCATGGCCGATCCGACGGGTAATTTTCAGGATCGGCTTCCGGATCGCGCCGGGTTCGATATTTGGGCACGGTTCATAAACCATGTGTTTGAGGCTACACTCGAGAGAACTCATCGTCATTTGAGAGGACTCTTCGTCATTCCCGCGCAGGCGGGAGCCGGGACTTCTCGAGGTTTCCCGGCCCCCCCTCCCCGCCTGCGCGGGGACAAGCTTCCCGGGGGCTACCCTGAAGTGTTGCCCTGTTTTGAATCATGCCGATATTTGAATTCGGCAACTCTCCTATCTTTGATGAACAGTTTTTTCTGATATTGTTACAATCGAGGCAGCCATCCATCCGTTGGCGACACATTCCCTGTACTGTGTCCGGGCACACTTTGTGCCAACACACTTTGTGCCGGGGCACACTCTCATCCTGCGGAAATCATGCTCCCGCATACCCTGCATCCATCCATAGATTCCGTCTTATGCGGACACGCTCCACGGCGCGGAGAAAAAACTCTACTATTTCCAGATAGTTACTAAAAAAACTCTAATCACATGTAAATAACCGCCAATCGCATCTTTTCTGGCATAACTGTTGCGGGCAAGTTACGGCGGAGTTGCAGTATGGGTTGTACACCTTCCAAATCAAACGCGACAAGGTATTAGCCGACCATGATCAAGGGCAAGGTCCGAAGCGGAGTTGTTATCGTCACTTTCTTTCTATCGATCGCATTTCCGCTAACGCTGCGCCAATCGACACTCCTGGCCGGGGGCGGGGATGGAACAGCCTCCCGTTCCTCCGGTGGTTTCGCGGTATCTCTGACTTCGGCGGAAAAAGCCTGGCTGGACAGGCGCCCGGTGCTGAGAGTCGGCGGTCCCGGCGCATTCCCCCCATTCCATTTCATTGATGAGGATGGAAATGCAAAGGGAATGGCTTTCGATTACCTTCACTTCATATTGGAACAGGTCGGTTTGAAAGTGGAGATGAAAAGGGACCTGCCCTGGCCTGATGTCTTGAGGAAAGTAAGGCTGAAAGAACTCGATGTAATCACCTGTGTGGCCAGGACTCCGGCACGGGAGGCCTATCTGTCGTTCTCCGAGCCGTTAGTTTCATTTCCCCTGGTGGTTGTAAGCAGGAATGACGCGCCGGTTGCCGGAGGACTCGCCGGCCTGCAAGGGGCCCGAGTCGCATTTGTGCGCGATAATTCTGTCTACGAATGGATCAAGCGCGACCAGGTGAACGTCACGCCGTACATCGTCGACTCCCCCCTGGAGGCTTTGAAAGCGGTTTCCGCGGGACTTGCCGACGCTCATATCGAGAACCTGGCCGCGGCCGGTTACCTCATCGAGAAAAACGGCCTGGCGAACCTGAAGGTCTCGACGCTCGCCGCCTACGGCAAGTATGACCTGCACTTCGCCGTTCGCAATGATTGGCCGGAGTTGGTTTCCATCGTCAACAAAGCTTTGGCGGCAATGAGGCCGGAGCAGCAGGCTGCAATCCGCATCCGCTGGCTTCCCGCGCGGTACGAGTGTGGAAACGGTTTTGCGGATGTGTGGGAGCGCATTATCCGGGAGTTTCCGGCAAGGATGCATGCGAGGAGATAGAAGGGGCTCCGGTCGGCGGTCGGCTGAACATTTCGGCAAACCAACCGGGCGCGAGCGTTTTTTCGAAAGAGGGAAGATGAGAATGTGATCGGATATCGGGCCGTTGCGCTTATAGTCTTCGTGTTGGGGCTCTTCGCCTGCGGCGTTCCTCAAAAGGGAGCGCGGTACTCCGGAGAAAACGTGCTGCGCATCGACGTTGACGGCCCATTCCAGTCCCTGGACCCGTTGGATGCCCAAAGCGCCTCGAATTACGTGTTCCCCCTGCTCTTCAGCTACCTGTGCGTTCCCAACGAGCAGGGGATATTGGAGCAAGACCTTGCCGTCTCGTGGAAGTACGACCCGGCGAGCTTCACGTGGACGATCCGCCTGAGACCGGATGCGCGGTTTCACAATGGAAGCCCCGTCACCTCCGGTGACGTGAGACATTCCCTGCTGACCATTCTCAGCCGCCATCGGTTTTCGTTGTATGAGAAGATCAAGGAGATCGTTCCCGTAACGGAGACATCCCTGCGCCTGGTGCTCAGGGAAAATGACCCCGACTTCCTCTACTCCATCCGGGGTGCTGAAATCGTACCGGAATCCGGAAGCGCCGACGGGCGTGGCGCCCCCATCGGATCGGGGCCGTTCCGGTATTCATACCGGCTGGGTAGCGGTGAGATAGGTCTCGTTGCCAATCAAGACTACTTTGGGGGGCCGCCCGCCATCGACCGGGTTGTGTTCCACGCCGTGCCCGACTCGGAAAAATCCCTGGCGCGACTGCTCGGGGGGAAGACCGATATAGCCGTCAACCTGGACCCTTACACCTACAGCGTCATCCAGGAATACCAGCACCTGTTTCAAACCGTTCTTTTTCCCGGCACATCTCAGCTTGTGGTCCTCTATAATACGAGACACCCGATGTTCAACGACCCGCGGGTGCGCACCGCCCTTACCATGGCCGTGGACCGCACGGACCTGGTGGAGAGTGTTCTGAGCGGCAATGGCTCGGTTACCGCCGGTCCCGTGGCCGCCGACTCCCCATACCACGACCCCGACACCGTGCCCCTGCCCTACGATCCCTCGAAGGCTCTTGAACTCCTCCGGACTTGCGGCCTGCTCCCCGATCAAGACAACAGGGGTTACCTGCACAAGGCAGGGACCCCTTTCGACTTCGATCTGCTCGTGCCCGAGGGCAATCAGCTCTACGCTCGCGTGGCCGCATACCTTCGCCTGGCCTGGAACGGCGTGGGCATCAAGGTCCGTCTTCGCTATCTCTCCATGGACCGGATTGCCGGGAGGTGCCGCGAGAGCGGAGATTTCCACGCAATACTGAAGGAGATGCGGTGCGCCAGGGGTAGCGCCGCCCTCGAAACCCTGAAGAGTGCATGGTTTCCCGGGATGCGCGACGGTCCCATGGTGGGAGGTCTCGAGGATATGGAAGTCACCCGACTCATGAGGGAAGCCGACGAGATGGGACCGAAGAGGCTGAAGCTGATACGCATGGTGGACGCGCGCATCGCAAGCCTGCAACCGGCCACATTTCTTTTCTCCAGGATGGGAATGGACGCGATGAGCCGGCGGGTCCGTCTGCCTTTCCCCATGCCGCGACTGGACGCCACATTCGGATTATGGAAGCTCCGACATGCGTACGTGGTTCCGGAAGAAAAAAAACCGGTGAAATCACCATCCTTGATGGCCGGGGGAGCGCCTTGAGATTTTAAGGAAGATTCTGATTCGCGCGCGTATTGCCTGCGTAAGACGGAAAAGGGCTACAGTCGATCGACTGTAGCCCTTGATTCTTCTAGTGGCCGTCAGGGAATCGAACCCCGAACCTCCTGATTAAGAGTCAGACTTTCGCAATCCTACCGGGTACTCCGCTTTGCGCCGAGCTTTGATTTTCAAGGGCTTGAGAAAATCCTTGTGGATATTCTCAGTCGTTCAAGGCCTGTATTCTTATCTTGGTGGGGGCGCCAGAGTATCCCATACAAAATTTGGGAGTATCATATTGATTCCCCAAGAAAACCCTACCATTCCTGCCGTGCTCATTACGAAAATGATAGATGCCGGCCGGGCTGCAATCAGGTGGGCGCGATGTCCGGCCAAGATAAGAGGGGTTGAACTTGAATCAGCCCCCCGCGACGATTTACGCTCGATATACGGCGCAACGTTCTAAGCGGTACTGAGGGCGTCCGGCGGGGTAGAACAATCTTCGACCCCTTGCCCCTTACACCAAGTCAACGCATTTCCGTACGCTTACCGTACAGAATCCCGGATGGTCCCGCCGGTTTTAAGAAGAGTAGCGCGCCTATTTTGCCAAGCCTCAACCAATTCCCTTGACATCGTGGGGTCTGGGTATGATATGAATCCTACGGTACTCGTCTCTCGTTTTTTGAAAGGAGCAGGAGAGATGCACGCCCAATTAAAGGACTTAATGCAAGTAATTTTGACACGTTATGATGGCTGGTTATACAATGCGCCGCTTACGGAGCTTATCTACCTTGTGGATGTCGAGGCCGTGCGCCGTATTGGCGATCAGGTAACCGACATCGAATGGAGGCGGGATAACTTCGGTCCTTTCGTTTGGGATGTTATAGACTGTGCAAAGCTTAACAATGCACTGTTCGAGGTTCAAGCCGAGGTGGGAAATAAGAGGAAAATTATCTGCAAGAATCCTCAATTCGAGTTACCCGAGTTCGTAGTTGAACTGGTGGATTTTGTCGTCAAGTCGGTACCAGATCCTAAAGCGAGTTTTTCCACTTTCAAGGATTATGTCTACAGCACCCCCCCGATGATTCTTTCAAAGGGAAATGGGCCGCTCTACATTGAAAGGGCCATGGAAGCCGCGCGAGATGTGGATGAGATAATTCGATTGACGGACACTCCGGAATGGGAGGAAGCTTTGGAGTATCTGGCGGCAAATTAGATTATGTGCCTTTCTTCTTACACAATAAAGCTTTTTCATCATAAGGCGATTGAGAATTATGGCGGTGATAGCGGTATTCTTTCAGAGGAAGGCATAGATACACTAGAAGAATATATCGAACTGACAGCAGAGATGTACGGCTGGGGAAATATTGAGACTATTTGCTTGGCCGTATATCAGCTTATAAAGGGACATTACTTTATTGATGCCAACAAGCGCACGGCAAACTACGTGCTCTTAAACTGCTTGAGACGGTTAGGATTTCTCTATACCGGGAGGGAGAAGGATTTAGTAAATAAGATCATTGAGCTTGCCGCTACAGATGCCAGTCAAAAAGAAGAGTCAGTTTTAGACCTTGCTTACTTTCTAAGATCCAGACTTCAGAAACGTACCGTTTGATTTTTCCTATAGAAGTTTCCACTCGTCCCCAATATTTTCGGTAGTGTCTGAGATTGGCTACCCTGCCGGGACGGGGTAGCATGCCCACTCTTC
>CAYOVG010000278.1:0-9775 GCA_964407285.1 uncultured Syntrophobacteraceae bacterium | reverse complement strand
CTGGAGACGAACGCATCGTAATTGCCTCCTCCGAAGGACGCCTGAAAGGCGTTCAGGACGGGGAACGAACCTTCGGAAGCAGAATCCGAGTGACCCGTGATGAGCGCATTGCCCGATGAGTCCACCGCTATCGCCAGGCCGTAGTCCGAGCCTGCGCCGCCCAGGAGCCGGGAGTAGACTTGCGCTTTGCTCGAATCGATCTTGGTGACGAATGCATCGTTGCCGCCGCCCGCCGATGCCTCGAACCCCGTGGTGAGGGGAAATGCGCCCCCGGCGGTGACTCCCGCGACGTAAACGTTGTAGGAGGGGTCCACCGCTATGCCGAAGCCGCGGTCGCTGAGGGAGCCGCCCAGATAGCTGGAATAAACCAGAGTTCCGGTAGGATCGACCTTCGCTGTGAATGCGTCGTTGCCGCCGCCGCCATAGGTCGCCTGGAATGCATCCAGGGTATTGAACGACCCTGCGGTCTGCCCCGTGACGAAAGCGTTCCCATCGGGGTCTGCCGCGACCGCCCGGCCGTAGTCGGCCGTGGAGCCGCCCAGGTAACTGGAGTAGACCAGGTCCCCGGAGCCGTCGACCTTGACGATGAACGCATCGTAAGCTCCGCCGCCGTAGGTTGCCTGGAATGCGGACAAGGTGGGGAACGTGCCGTTGGATGCTGAACTCGTGTAGCCCGTGACGAGGGCATTGCCGGAAGAATCCACGGCAATGCCCTTACCCTGATCGTCTCCCGCGCCGCCCAGGTAGCTGGAGTAGACCAGGTTTCCGCCGGAGTCGAACTTGGTGATGAAGGCGTCATAGCTGCCGCCGGAGGATGCCTGAAATGCGTCGCTCAGGGGAAAAGCTTCGCCGCTCGTATGGCCCGTGACATAGATGTTTCCCGCGGAGTCAACCGCAATGGCGCTGCCCTGGTCGTGGCCGCTTCCTCCCAGGTAACTTGCATAGTAGAGGACAGGGTCGATGATGAGGTCCCGAGAACGGTCGTAGGACGCGACCTCGAACCCCAGGGTGCGGCGCGCGGCCGTTGCGCCGGAGTCCCCGGACCGTGAGGAGAGGGCGGCGCCCTCGGTTTCCTCCAGGACCTTGAACCGCCCATCCACTTCGACTCTTTTGCCGTCGATAATCTGGTAGGCGACGGGCTTCTTCTGCATCAGCGCCATCCCATCGCCTGCCGCGATGGAGATATCGCCGGAATCGGTGATTACCGGATTGCCGACGCCTTCGTATCGAAATCCGACACAGGAGAGGTCTGCTCCGGCCTTCACGACGACATCGTATTCGATCTGCCTGCCGGTCCCGTAGAATTTGATGTCGACTCCGGGATACGCTTCCTTGTAGAGTACGGATTTCGATGCGGAAATGCCCCGTATCCACCTGGAAGAATCGTTTCCCACGAAATAATTGACTCTGCCGCCCTGCGGGTCTCCTTCCTCGATCCGCACATCTTCGTTCATTCCGGGCAGAGTAATCCTGACTACGCGCGATGTGACGTTTTCGGTTCCGGTATTGCGGTTCTCCGCTTCGGGGTCGGAGATGAAGCGGTCCTCCTCGAACTCCGGACGAACGGCTTGCGTCGAGCCATGGAAGGCCATGACGATTCCATCCAGGGCGAAGAATATGGTATGGCCGCCGCTCTTTTCGTAATACTTTACCCTCTCATCCATCTGCCCCTGGTTCTTTATGAAGTGGAGCGGGGTGTCCAGCAGCCTGGCCGCGATGAGTGAGTTATGGCCGAAATCTTCATTCGCCGGGGCGCAGGCCGCCCGGAGTGGGGCCGGGCGACCCCTCGATTCTTCTCCGTGCCTCGTGTCCGCGGAACAACTGCTCAGACCGGCAATCCACAACAAAACAGCAATAAGAGTAAGAATACGACGACCTTCGGACAATCCGCGCCCACCCTTCATTTCCCGACTCCCCTCCATTGAACTCTCCGGGATACCCCCAGTTCCGGCCAAAGGCGCCGAACACCGGGTGGAATTCCGGTCTCCGCGGTTTTCCCTGGTGCTTGCCCCAAAAAGAGAGAAAAATACGCATCGCCTGTTTTCATGTGAAATGCGTGGAAGGGGGGCCGTCTTATGGCATCTGGGTGTAAGAGAACCTGCAAATCCTACGTACATAAGACTTTGAACCCTTCCCCGGCAAACAAACACACCCGCTCCCTTCTCCCATTCGACCCTTATGGCGGGTCGAACTGAGAGGCGTTATCCCTGTTGCCTTTTTTCCATGGTGAATATTCGGGCAGGAGGAGCCTGAAACGGCACTGGGCGTGATTGTTTTTCGAAGAACAGAAAGGCGGCATTCTAGCAGAATCAAAAGCTGTTGCATACTCCTAATTGGTAATAGTAATGGATGAGGATGCCACGGATAGGGATTCTTAATGATAGATGAAAGCCGAACCCATTTAGTCCATGGAATTCGATGTCTCCCGGAGCCGGGCAGGAACGGACTCTATCCTGGTGCGGCGCAGGGAAAAACGACGCGTCGTCCACCGGCGGCAGATCCATTATTCCCGCCCGTGTCCGTCGTGCGTCTTCATCGGAAACTCATCCGCCTGCGATTATGATGTGCCGATATAAAAGCGCCGCATCCTCCAGGTTTTGGATTGACATGCAAATTCATCTCCATCATACTGGCGGCGAGCGCATCACCATCACCATACTCTGAGAGCGAATGCGAATATACGGTAACCCCGCGCTACGGCATTCGGCACGGCGCGATTGGGGGAGCGCCTGAGAGCCCGCAAGTCTACACAGCAAAATATATTTGGGGTAACAAATGAGCGGCATTAAAAAGTATTCGGCGGTACTTCTCGGATTGGGCATTACCCTTCTGTTCCTGGTCCTCTGGTTTGTCGATCTTTCGTTCCTGAGTTCGCTCGAATTCAAGCTCTACGATGCTCGTATGGGCCTCAGGAGCGACACGGAAAAGCCGAGCGACATCGTGCTGGTGAATGTGGACGACGATTCCATCGAAAAGATCGGGCGCTGGCCCTGGTCCAGGTCGGTTATAGCCGGAGGGATACGCAAGATCAGCGAGGGCGGTCCCAAGGTGATAGGACTCAGCATCATCTTCAGCGAACCCGAGGAGAACGCCGCGCTGAAGGAACTCAAGGGCCTGCAGGAGCTTTTCCAGGGTACCGGACTCGACCGGGAGAACGGGAAGGATGCCGTGTTCGGGAAAGCCATGTCGGACGCCATCCTGAGGCTCGATAACGACAAGACCCTCGAGGATGCGCTCAGGGATTCGGGCGCGGTCGTTCTTCCGATCGTCTTCAAGGGCATCGGGGCAGCGGATGGGGGAGGGCAGGAAGATGCTTCGGAATTGGCCGCGCAGGCCTTTCCCAATGTCAAGGTGAGGTCGGGGCAGGACTACTGCCCGTTGGGGTCCGACCCGCTGCTGCCGCTCAAACGGTTCCTCATGTTGTCTCGTGGAGTCGGGCACATTAACGTCCCCTTCGATATCGACGGCAAGGTCAGGCGGGAGCAACTCCTCTACAAGTATAATGGTATGTATATTCCCTCCTATACCTTGAAGCTGGCCATGCAGTTTCTGGATGTACCCGGCGACAAACTCCGGGCCGACATGGGGTCCGCCATATACCTGAATTCGCTTGTGATTCCCACGGACCTGCAGTCCGGGCTGCTCATCAACTTCAAGGGCCCCCACGGCGCGTTCAAGAGCTATCCCTTCTACGACGTCGTCAACGACAAGATTCCTTTGTCGATTTTCAAGAACAAGCTCGTCCTGGTCAGCACGACCGCGTCGGGGTTGTCCAATCCGCTCAGCACCCCCGTGAATCCGGGCATGTTCCAGGGAGAATTTTCCGCTCATACGATCTGGGCCATCCTCAACAAGAGGTTCATTCAGCAGCCGTACTGGGCGTCCATGGCGGAACTCTCGACGATGCTGGTGCTGGGGCTGGTGATCGCTTTCGTGCTGCCGAGGCTGAGAGCGATGGTTACGGCCGTTACGTTCGTGGTGCTGCTCGTGCTGCTCGTGGGGGGCAACACGTACCTGTTCGTTTCCAAGGGGCTGTGGGCGCCCCTGGTCTATCCCGTTCTACAGCTTCTTTTCGGATACCTGGGCGTGGTAAGCCTCCAGTATTTCACTACGGAGGCGACCAAGGAGAAGGTCGAAGGGGAGTCCGCGGAAACCAACAGGATGCTGGGGCTTTCCTTTCAGAGCCAGGGAATGCTGGACATGGCCTTCGACAAGTTCCGCCGTGTCCCGGTGGACGACGGCATGAAGGACATCCTCTACAATCTCGCCCTGGACTATGAGCGGAAGCGGCAATTCAACAAGGCCGTGGCGGTCTTCGAATACATAGAAAGATACGACGCCAAATTCAAGGACATCGAGGAGCGCAAGAAGAAGCTGATCCAGGTGGGCGAGACGGTGGTGCTGGGGGCGGGGATGGGCCCGGACGGGCTGATCGCGACCGGGACGGATACCCGGCCCACGCTGGGCCGGTACGAAGTCGTCAAGCAGTTGGGCAAGGGGGCCATGGGAGTCGTCTACATGGGGCTGGACCCTCGAATCAACCGGACCACGGCCATCAAGACTTTCCGCTTCAGCGCCGACTACGAGCCCGAAGAAGCGGAGAAGATGAAACAAAAATTCTTCGTGGAGGCGGAAAGCGCCGGAACTCTGTCCCATCCCCATATTGTAACCATCTATGATGCCGGGGAGGAGCAGGAACTGGCCTACATCGCCATGGAGTACCTGGAAGGCCGGGACCTTCAGAACTTCACGAAGGAGGATAAGCTTCTGCCCTTGCGCAAAGTGATGGACTATACGGCCGATATCGCGGATGCCCTCGATTACGCCCATGAGAAGGGAATAGTGCATCGCGACATCAAGCCGGCCAACATAATGCTGCTGAATACCGGCGCCGTGAAGATCACGGATTTCGGCATCGCAAGGATTACCGCCACTTCCCAGACCCAGACGGGAGTGCTCAAGGGGACTCCGTACTACATGTCTCCCGAACAGATTTCAGGGCAGAAGGTGGACGGGAGGTCCGATATATTCTCGCTCGGAGTCATGCTCTTTCAGCTCCTGACCGGGCATCTGCCTTTCCAGGGAGACAACCTGGCGGCCCTGATGCACCAGATCATGAACGTCCCCCATCCCGACCCCAGGCAGCACAATCCGAGGATCTTCAAGCCGCTCGTGGACATCATTAACAGAGCGCTGGAGAAGGACCGGGACCGCCGCTACCAGCGAGCGGGGGAGATGGCGACTCACCTGCGAAAGCTTGGAAAAAAACTCGATGAGATGATCGCGGAGAAAAGGGGAAAGCAAAACGCGGCGTAAGGCGCGCGGCCCGGCATCCGGTTGTCCGCCGGAGGGGCGGTGAGGGACTTTCCGGGATGCGCCGGGTTCACTTGCCGCCATGCTGAAACCGGTGAACGAAGCGAAGCAAATCGAACGTGAAGTTGATGACCGCCTATGATAATCGTCGAATCTGCAGGCTTGAGCGATGTGGGCAAGAAAAGGAAGGGCAATGAAGATTCGCTGTTCCTTGACGACAATTTGAAGCTCTACGTCGTGGCGGACGGAATGGGAGGGCACCAGGCCGGGGAAGTCGCTTCCAGGCTGGTGGTTGAAACCATTTGCGATTACATGAAGAGGTTCACCGCGGGAACGGAAGTGGAGGAAATGCCCGATTCCGACAGTTCCCTGTCCAGGGAGGCGAACCGCCTGCTGTCCGGCATCCGCCTGGCGAACTGGAGCGTGCACCGGCTCGGACGTGAAAAGGAGGGCTATCGGGGCATGGGGTCCACGGTGGCCGCCGTCTACTTCACGGGCGATACCGTGGTGGCGGCCAACGTGGGTGACAGCCCCATTTACCTGGTGCATGGGGGAACAATAGAGAATCTGTATGTGCCCCATACTCTGGTGGCGGAGCACGCCGCGCTCAACGCCGGAGGAGCCGCCTCCGGCATTCTCGGCAGGAGATTCGAACATGTCCTCACGCGGGCCATGGGGATTTCGGAAACGGTCGAAGCTTATGTTACCGAAGTCCCTTGCTTCAGCGGCGACGTGCTGGTGAGCGCTTCCGACGGGCTGACCAATAAAGTGGCCCCGGAGGAGATCCTGCGGGTGGTGGTCGGCGAACGTCCCGAGAGGGCATGCCGGATTCTGGTGGATATGGCCAACGAACGCGGCGGGGATGACAACATCACGGTGATCGTGGTGAAGGTGAAGGCCGTGCGGCGTGATGCCGGGGGTATCCATGGCTTCATCGCGCGGATTCTGAGTAAGCTGCTGGGGTAGTTCGTTCGGAGGGCTATTTGCCGGTATGGCGGTCTGCATGGTCCGTTCGAGCGCCGGTCTGCCGGGATACTGAGTTCGGATATGATGGAAGGTATCGTTTGTTCATTTGTTTGTCTGGCCTGATGCTCAAAGATGAGAGAGTTCTGCAATGCCGATTTTGACGCTCAAATACGAAGATAAGCCCGTTAAGGAGTACCGGATCGATAAAGGGGGCACCCTTACCATCGGAAGGCGCGACACCAACGACATAGTCGTCGAGAACCTCGGTGTGTCCGGCACGCATGCGAAAATCGATTCGGTGGATGACCGCTACCTGTTGACCGACCTCCAGAGCAGGAACGGTACATTCGTCAACGACCGCCTGGTTACGTCGCACTGGTTGAGCAATGGTGATGTCGTAACCGTCGGCAAGCACCTCCTGGTTTTCGGATATGGGGAGGGGGAGACGGTTCCCGAGGGCGAATCGGCCCTTATGGAACAGACGATGGTCATGGAAACGGAGAAGTACCAGGATCTTCTTTCGAAGAATTTCGGGGAGCAGGCCGGGAGCGCCTCCGAGATCGAGAGGGATACCATCGGGGCTTTGACGTTCCTGGCGGGCGGCGAGGGGGAAATCCGGCTCACCAAGAAGCTGAACAAGATAGGCAAGGACAGCAGTTGCGAAGTCGTTGTGAGCGGGCTCATGGTGGGCAAGATTGCCGCCACCATCAGCAGCCGGCCGGGCGGGTACTACCTGAGCTACGTGGGCGGCCTCGCCAAGCCGAAGGTCAATGGCGTGACCGTAAAAGAGTCGGTGAAGCTCGAGGAGTTCGATACCATAGAGCTTGGTTCCGCGAAGGTGCAGTTCCTGTACCAGTTCGTCTACAAGAAGTAGACGGCGCCCGTCTTCATGGGAGCGGCTTACAGCCGCGACCGGACCGTGGAATTTCAACAGACCACGGACCGAGGACCGAAGCCGCTCTGCAATAGTGAAAAGGGCCTGGACCGTTACGGCGCCGTTGACGGGAAACGGGCGGCGAAGGCCGGATGGTCGAATCGTGCTCCTTGATTCTGAAGAAGCCGACAGGCAGTTATGTGGTCTGAATGGCGAAGCGGCCGTGGATGATCGTTGTATGGTCCGGCCGACATGCTGATCATGAAGAACGCGATTCCCCGACTGATAGGGATGAGTCGCGGTACCGAAGAGTTTGCGCCTGCGAATTTGAGACGTCCACACCACGCAAATGTCATGAAGGCGTTCGAGATTATCAGTAGAGCAACCGTTTTCATTCCGAAAATCCGGCATGGTTCAAAATGGGGTGACACTTCAGAGGGTCGCCCCCGCGTGCGCGGGGGCCCGGGGAGATGCCAGTTCCTTCCCCTTACGATTTCAGTGTCGCCCCCGTGTGCGTGGGGGGCCGGGCAAGGAACGCGGCCCCGATTTTGACAAGCGGGTCGCCCCCGTGTGCGCGGGGGGTCGTCTCGGTCGCCTTGTCCTGCCGGTTTATGATTCGGATCGCCCCAGCGTGCTTGGGGGTCCGGATCGAGCAAAATTGCCTGGAACTTCAGCAGAAACGTCGCCCCCGCGTGCGCGAGAACCGGGGCTTCGCGCCACGAAGCGGAGGAAGTCGAACACGTCGCCCTCGCGTGCGCGGGGTCCGGAACTGCTCCGAGAGCAGAGTGTCGGCAGGTGGGTCGCCCCAATGCGTCGTGCGGGGCTCCGGAAGACATTGAA
The DNA here is from genome assembly GCA_964407285.1 of uncultured Syntrophobacteraceae bacterium. Classification (GTDB taxonomy): domain Bacteria; phylum Desulfobacterota; class Syntrophobacteria; order Syntrophobacterales; family Syntrophobacteraceae; genus CAYOVG01. Next base: position 1,782 of record CAYOVG010000278.1, on the reverse strand, counting down.
AAGCCCGGCTTCCCGTTTGCGTGGGAATAACGACGAGTCCTCTCGAGTGTTGCCTCTCAGGTGTTGCCTCAAACTCACGGTCTATGAGCCATGCCGAATAATCTCAGCGGAATCGGCATTCTTATCCAGGGAGATTCCAGACTCATCGGGACGCAAATAGCCGCGAGCAGAGGATATCTCGAAGGTCTTTTGCGTTTCGCCCGTCGTCTCCAATGAGGCAATATTCTCCGAAGAACATAGGGCGAAACGACACGACGGCCCATTGTCGCCGGCATTCAGACCGGCGATCGTTTGACCGTGCAGATCATCCATTTCAGAGCCTCTGGAGTGGATGAGGTCATGATAGATTAAAAAGTCATGATGAAGCGCCAAATGGCGTAAGACGCCTCCTGTTGCCGGGCGCTCGCTTGTTTCTTCTCATGTGGTTTCTTGAGGAAGTGGGGTAGGCTGTCGGCATTTCGTTCAGAAAAATGGCATTTCCGGCAAAAGCCAGGGTAGAAGCGCAGCCGCTTTGAGCAGGTCGCATGCTGTGGCTTCCGAACGCCTCGAGCGGTTGGATATGCCTCAAACTCCGATTTCAGCTCAGAAGGAATGGGATGCATGGGTAGTCCTCCACCAACGCGTTAACCCTCCAGATAAGCAGATAACCTGAAAGAGACGGATATAGGCAAATATGGTTGTTGCAAAGACTAAAATCTCAATATATAAGGAACACTAGATCTCCAGTAACCAACCGGCAAGAGGATTCAAGAGCAGAAGACATCTTCACGGAAATACCTGGGTTCTACCTATTCGCATCGCCGGATGGCGCGGAACTGGATGCAATGAATGAGACCAATTGAATGAGAACAATGCCGAGGCGGACGCCGCCTTCCAGTGTCCCTTCCGGACCGGCGGGCAGATGAGATACGGTAGTACCCCAGTAGCGAGGTGATCTTTCCGGCTATCATCCGAAAGGGGGAGATAACCAGATCTGTTCAATTATTTGTTAGCTGTGCTGTAAGCGAGGAACATCAATGCCGAAAAAGAGAGTTGATATACCCAAGAGCATTCGAGATGGAGTATTACGGGAGTTCAATCACCGATGTGCAATCTGCGGTACAGACAATCCGCAGGTGCATCACATTGATGAGAATCCAAGTAACAACGAACCCCTCAACCTTCTGCCACTTTGTCCCAACTGTCATTTGGTAGATCAACATAATCCTACGGCTACAATTGATCCTGAAAAGCTTAGGCTTTTTCGTATGTACAAGGATCCAACGATTCTGGCACCAGAGTTCGACCCGCTTTTTCAGCGATTAGGTTTTTTTCGCCAAGCCGACAACCATTCAACCAACTACGATAGCCTCGTAGCTCAGGCAGAAGAACTGATAGATTTTGTAAGTGCTCTCGAGATGGGCTCGTTCTATGCCAAAAGAATTAAGGAGCTACTTCCTGAGTCGCATGGTTTGCTCTTTTGGACACCAGATATGCCCGACCACGTTATCAAAGAACGCTATAAAGAGATGGACGCAGAGTACTGCGGAACTCTGTCAGCGGCACGAGATGAAGTGTACCGACTTTCAATTGAAATGCTGCGATATCAGCGGTGGGCCAGTCATGGTCCTGCATTAAGAAAGCGCAGCTAACGAGGGGATGAAGGCGGACCAGCACCACGCGTCGCAATCATCGGTGCTTCGCATAGTTAATCGGCGCGTGGTGCTGGCCGCTTATCCCCATAGTTAGTGCGCCAAGCGAAGCTTGGCGCTTTCTTGCGGGGTGCGAGTCCCCGCTGGGTAA
>CAYOVG010000277.1:0-9789 GCA_964407285.1 uncultured Syntrophobacteraceae bacterium | reverse complement strand
GGGGACAAGCTTCGCGGGGGCGACCATGAAGTGTCATTCCGTTTTAAACCATGCCTGAAGCCCGGAGTTCGAGAGGGGTTCCGCGGCCGGGGTAATGAACGAGCGCGCCTGTATTCGTGGACAGCGCTCCGGACACGAACGCGGGCGGCTTGGGGCCGTGTCCACGCATACGCCGCGCGGGTGAGTTTCGGACATTGCGACGATTTTGCATCGGGAGTGTTTTGCCGTCGGGCGACGCTTCACCGGCGGAAGGTTGAAAGACGGCCCCCGAAGCTGTATGATTATTCATCAGCATTTTATTAGTGTACCCGGAGGGTTATGTTCGCCTCAAAAGACCTTTAAATTTTCTTGACACGATAACGAAAATCTTTATACTCAAGCATTTACACATTCCGAGGAGGAGAAGCTATGCGAATCCGTGTAGATGAGATTCCCGATTCGGGGAAAGTGCTTCGCTTCCGGTGGGAAGAGAATCGATTGCGCGATTTAATGCCTCCCGATGATCCTACGGATTTGGAGATGGTCCGCCCTCTTCAGGTGAACCTGGAGCTTCAGAAGAGGAAGGACCACATCGAGGTCAAGGGGACCATCGAGACCGAATTGCGGCTTGCGTGCCATCGCTGCCTCCAGCCTTTTTTATGGACTCTTGACGAGAAGGTGGATACTATCCTTCTGAAAGAGCAGCCGGTGGCCGAAGAAGATGATGAATTGGAACTCGACCGCGAAGACCTGGACTTCGATTTTTTCGACGGAGAAGTGATAGACGTCGATCAGATGGTTGCCGAACAGGTCTTCCTGGCGTTACCCTATAAGGTTCTTTGCTCCGAGTCGTGCCGGGGGTTGTGCGCCCGTTGCGGGGCGGACCTCAACGTGGAGGAATGCACGTGCGTCGAAAGCGCTTCCGATTCTCCATTCGCGAGACTGAAAGCGCTCAAGGACAGGTCGGCTTGATGTTCGATACGAGCAAGACAGTGAAGAGACGTCCAGCCGCACGGGTATGAAATTGTTTTTAGTTGCGGGTTGCGGGCCGTGGGACCCGAAACCCGCTTTTGTTGTTCCGCATGGGAAGGGATGCGGGTGTGAAAGCAGCGGTTTCACGCCACCGCCCGCGAGCAATGATGTTCAAGAGTCCCCCGGGCGGCCTCGGCCGACGGGACGGCGACGGCTCACGCCGCGATTGTGTCGTAATTTTGAAGATCGAAGAAGGAGATCAAGGAAATGGGAGTACCCAAGCATAAAACGTCCAAACCGAGGCGCGACAAGCGCCGCGCCCACGATGCGCTGAGCGTTGCATCGTTTTCCACCTGTCCGAAGTGTAACGAACCCCGTCTGCCCCACAGGGTGTGCCCGAGTTGCGGTTACTACAAAGACCGCTATGTCGTGGAGTTCAAGGAAGAGGAATAGACCGGGGCGCGCCTGCTGTAGGGGGTGGGGGGTATGAGGATTGCGGTGGATGCCATGGGGGGTGACCACGCTCCCGCGGCGGTTATCGAGGGGGCCATCCTGGCGGCGCCGCAATGCCCGGCCGACCTGGTTCTGATCGGCGACGAGGCGAAGATCGGGAGTATCCTGGCTCGTGGAGAAGTCCCGGACGGGACCGAGGTGCTCCATGCTCCCGATGTCATCGGGATGGAGGAATCCGGCTCCATCGCCGTTCGGAGGAAGCGGGAGGCATCCCTGAGCATCGCCATGCGGCTGCTGGCCGAATCCCGCGTTGATGCCGTGGTCAGCGCGGGGAACAGCGCGGCGGTCGTCGCGACGGCAAAACACTACGTCGGCCTGGTTCCCGCGCTTCGCCGTCCCGCCCTTGCGGTCCCTATTCCGACTCCCACCGGAGAAGTGCTCCTGATGGACGGCGGCGCCCATGCGGAAGCCGACGCCATCCATCTCGTTCAGTCCGCGGTGCTGGCCGATGCCTACCTGAGGATCACGGCCGGGCCGACGCGGCCCCGAGTGGGGCTTCTCAATATCGGCCACGAGTCGCTCAAGGGAACGCGGGTAGTTCAGAGAGCTTTTACTTTCCTCAAGCACACCCGGATCGGTTTCGTCGGCAACGTCGAGCCGCACGACATCTTTTCGGACCGCGCGGACGCGGTGATCTGTGATGGCTTTGTGGGAAATATTCTGCTAAAGTTTTTCGAAGGTATTTCTGAAACCCACTTGCGGTTTTTCGAGGGGTTCCTGAACGAGCGGAAGGGTTGCCTGGAGGACGACGCGTGGTTGTCCTTCTGCCGGTACCAGCGCGAGCACCATTACCAGAATATCGGCGGCGCTCCCCTGCTGGGAATTCCCTCTCCGGTGGTGGTGGCCCATGGGAGATCCAGGAGTCCGGCGATCGCCAACGCGATCAGGCTGACGGCGGCGCTGGTGGAGGGGCGGGTTTTCCGGCAGATGGCGCAGGAGCTGGAGCAGGATTCGATCCTGGCCGAAATCCGTAATTACTATGCCCTTTGGATGCTCGACCATCTGAAGAGTAAGTGGGGTTTTGCACATAAGAATAGTTGATCCCGACCGGGGCCCGTTCCATGCCGGACGCCCGGGGCCGGGCATCAGCCGCTCTTTTGCGGACGGACCGGTCCGTCGCCGGGGCATCCGATGTCCGGCATCGGTCATCTTTTCAGCTATGATCAACTCCCCGGGGGGCGCCGCCCGTTTCGGCAACGTACAGCCGTCGGGAGCCGCCGGGGGAGCGCGGTTCGGGGGCCGATTCACCCGCCGGAGTCCGGCGGATCGGCAAGTGGAGGGTATGGGAGAGCGCAAGTTTCCGAAATCGATTGTGATTGATACCTAAATGAGATTGATTTAGAGTGCATTCCGCCGGAGATTCGATCCCGGACGGATGGGAGGATGAAGAGTGGATTATTTTCTGACCGAAGAACAGCAGATGATAAAGGATTTGGCCGCCCAGATCGCCCGGGAAAAGATACGTCCGGTACGCGCCAGGCTGGACGAGGAAGAGGAATTCCCCTGGGATGTTATGAAAGTGCTGGCGCAGGCCGACATGTTCGGGCTGTATATTCCCGAGGAATACGGCGGACTCGGGGGAGGGATGCTGGAGAACTGCCTTGCCATCGAACAACTCGCGGCCGGCTGTATCGGCGTGGCTACTTCCTTCGCGGCCAGTTCCCTGGGCGCCTATCCCATCCTCCTCCACGGGAGCGCCGAACTGAAGGAAAGGTATCTCCACGACATCGCGAGCGGTAAGAAGATGGCGGCCTTCGGCCTGACGGAATCCGGGGCCGGAAGCGACGTGTCGGGCGTCCAGACGACGGCGGTGCGCGACGGGGATTATTTCATCCTCAACGGCACCAAGCAGTGGATTACGAACGGCGGCGAGTCGGAAATCTACTCGGTGCTGGCCCTCACCGACCGGTCGAAGGGACCGCGCGGCGCGACCTTTTTCGTCGTCGAGAAGGGGGACCCCGGTTTCAGTTTCGGCAAGAAGGAAAAGAAGATGGGTATCCGCGCTTCCGCGACCCGCGAACTCGTTTTCCAGGATTGCCGCATCCATAAGGACCGGATCATCGGCCGCGAGGGCCAGGGCTTCATCATCGCCATGCGGACCTTCGACAGGGCGCGTCCCGGCATCGGCGCGCTCGGCGTAGGGTTGTGCCAGGGCGCCCTCGACATCGCCGCCGAATACGCCCGCAAGCGCATGCAGTTCGGCAAGCCCATCATCAGCTTCCAGGCCATACAGCACAAGCTCGCCAACATGGCCGTCAAGACGGAAGCCGCCCGCGCTCTCACTTACTGCGCGGCCAGGCATCTTTCCAACGACCCGCAGGACGCCAGCAAGGTGGCCGCCATGTGCAAGGTGTTCACCAGCGACTGCGCCATGGAAGTCACGACGGAAGCCGTCCAGGTGCTCGGCGGTTACGGCTACATGCAGGACTACCCCCTGGAAAAGATGATGCGCGACGCCAAGATCCTCCAGATTTACGAAGGCACCAACGAGATCCAGCGAAACATCATCGGTCAGGAAATCAACAAGGAGTACGGCCGGTTGAAGGAAACGTTCTTCTAGGAAGAAAGCGAGGGGAAACAGATCTTCTTCTCTTAACACAGGAGCCTGGAAAGTACGATGCATATTGTCGTTTGTATCAAGCAAGTCCCCGATGCCAGGAATGTGCGCATCGACCCCAACACCCATACCCTGGTGCGGCAGGGAGTAGAATCGATCATCAATCCGTTCGATCTTTTTGCCGTCGAGGCTGCCCTGCGTCTCAAGGATACCACCGGAGCCAGGGTGACCACCATGACCATGGGGCCTCCCCAGGCCGAATCCGCCCTGCGCGATACGCTCGCGCTCGGCGTGGACGACGCCGTCCTCCTCAGCGACCGCGCCTTTGCGGGTTCCGACACGTGGGCCACGTCGCAGGTGCTCGCCGCCGCGGTGCGGAAGATGGGGGACGTGGACCTCGTCATCTGCGGCAAGCAGGCCATCGATGGCGATACGGCGCAGGTCGGCCCTGAAATGGCCACTCTCCTCGATGTCCCCTACGCCACCTTCGTCAAGAAGATCGATGTGCTCGACGGCTCCGGCTTCAAGGTCACCCGGCAGACGGACGACGGCGTGGCGGTCTGGAAAGTCCCGACCCCGGCCCTCATCACCGTGCTGAAGGAAGTGGGAGAGCCCCGCGTTCCGTCTCTCAAGAACAAGATGCGCGCCAAGAAGGCGGAGCTTCCCGTGTGGGGCATCGGCGACCTTGGGCTCAACCCCGACGACGTGGGACTGAGCGGTTCCTACACCCAGGTGGTTCGAGTCTTCAGTCCGCCCCGCCGGACCGATCGCATATTGCTGGAAGGGGAGATCGAAGTCTTGGTCGAAAAACTGTTCTGTTGCCTCAAAGATGCTAAGGTGCCGGGTCTATGAAAGCTATTGTCGACGAAAAGAAATGTACGGCTTGCGCCGTTTGTAAGGATGTGTGTCCTTTCGGGGCCATCACGGTCGGGGAGATTTGCGCCGCGATTTCGGATGAATGCACGCTTTGCGGCATGTGCGTGGACACCTGCGAGTTCGGGGCGATCAGCCTTCCCGAAGTGGGGACCGGTCCGGTGGACGATCTCGCCGGGTACAAGGGCGTGTGGGTCTACGCCGAATGGCGCGAGGGGACCGTTCACAGGGTCAGCTACGAACTCCTGGGAGAGGGACGGAAGCTCGCCGACAAGCTGGGAGTCGAACTCGGCGCGGCGCTTCTCGGGCACGACCTGGGCGACGCCACGGCGGAACTCATCGCGCACGGCGCGGACGTGGTGTACACGGTGGACCGTCCCGAGCTTGCCGCCTTCACCGATGAGGCTTACGCGGGCGCCCTGGTGGAGCTGGTGAAGCAGAAGAAGCCCGAGATCCTGCTCGCGGGGGCGACCAGCATGGGCCGCTCCTTCATCCCGAGGGTCGCGGCGTCGCTTCGCACCGGCCTCACCGCCGACTGCACGGAACTCGACATCAGCGACGAGAAGCTTCTCCTCCAGACCCGTCCCGCCTTCGGCGGAAACGTCATGGCGACCATCATCTGCCCCAACAGCAGGCCCCAGATGGCCACCGTAAGGCCGCGGGTCATGAAGCCCGCGCGCCTCGACGGCCGCACGGGGCGCGTCGAGGCCGTGGAAGTCCCGGCAAGCTGCGTCAAGAGCCGCATCGAAGTGCTCGAGGTCATCCCCGAGATGGACCAGACGGCGAAGCTTACCGAAGCGGAGGTCATCGTCACGGGCGGGCGCGGGCTGCAGAAGGCGGAGAACTTCGCTCTTGTCGAGAAGGTGGCGCGGCTTCTTTGCGGCGCCGTCGGGTCCTCGCGGGGGGCCGTCGAGGAGGGCTGGATCGATGCTTCGCACCAGGTGGGCCAGACGGGCCGTACCGTGGCTCCCACGCTCTACATGGCCGTTGGAGTCTCGGGAGCCATCCAGCACGTCGTGGGAATGCAGGGATCGAAGATCATCGTGGCGGTAAACAAGGACCCGAACGCGCCCATCTTCGATGTGGCCAGTATCGGGGTGGTTGCCGACCTGTTCGAGTTCATTCCCGCCTTTGCCGGGAAGATCCGGCGCGAACGCGGAGAAGCTTAGGAAACCGGATGCCGGATGCTTCCGATGCCGGATAAGTCCCGTCCCGTGCGTGGCGACCGGTATCCGGCGTCCGGTATCCGCCGGGCAGGCTCCGGTGATCGTAAACACGAGGCCAATGCGCGGGATTTCAATGGGACATTTCGCAGGAGCGGCTTACCGGGCATGATCGCGACCCGTTGCGCCTTAGCGGCATGCGCCGCAACGAATGCGCAAGCATGGAAGGACCCTGCCGGGATCGATTCCATCCCGGCGGCCCTGTCGCGGCCGAAAGCCGTAACCGCGGAAAACATTGTCGTCGAATTGGCCGCGTAATTGCCAGTTCAGGTTCCAGGGGGGTAAAAACTGCATGAGTGACAATCGGGTGATCGTGGTTACGGGGGCGAGTCGCGGGATCGGGAGAGCCATTGCCGCGGCCCTCGCCGAACCGGGGGCGGAAGTCGTCATTAATTACAATTCGAGCCCCGAGGCGGCGCGGGAGACGGCGGCGGCGGTGGAGGCGCGGGGAGCGAAGGCGCATCTTCATCGCTTCAACATCGCGGATGCGGATGAGGTCAAGGAAGCGTTCAAAGGCATCGTCAAGGACCTCGGGCGCGTGGATGTCCTGGTGAACAACGCGGGCATCACGAGGGACAACCTGCTGGCCATGATGAAGCCCTCGGAGTGGGACGACGTCCTCGATACGAACCTCAAGGGCGTCTTCCTGTGTTCGCAGGCGGTCACCAAGCCCATGATGAAGCAGCGCTACGGCCGTATCGTGAACATCACGTCGGTGGTGGGGGCGATGGGAAATCCCGGACAGACGAACTACGCCGCCGCCAAGGCCGGAATCATAGGGTTCACCCGGTCGCTTGCGCGGGAACTCGTTTCGCGCGGTATCACCGTGAATGCCGTGGCGCCGGGGTACATCGAGACGGAGATGACTCGAAAGATGCCGGAGAAGGCGCGAGAAGCCGTCCTGGCCCAGATTCCCGCCGGCCGCATCGGCGCGCCGGAGGAAGTCGCGGCCGCGGTGAAGTTCCTTGTTTCGGATCAGGCCGCTTATATCACAGGGCAGGTGCTGCATGTGAACGGCGGCATGTTTATGGGGTAGTGGAATAAGCGGCACAGCAAAATATGGAGAATATGGTATGGACGGCAGCAATCGACGCCGGGTAGTCGTCACCGGAATCGGCCTGGTGACTCCGGTTGGGGTGGGGATAGAGGAAAACTGGTCGAATCTCATGGCGGGCAAGTCGGGGATCGCTCCGATAACTCGCTTCGACGCAACGGATTATGCATCCCGTATCGCGGGAGAGGTGAAGAACTTCCATCCGGAGGATTTCATCCCCAAGAAGGAACTCCGCAAGATGGACAGGTTCCTGCAGTACGGGTTGGGGGCGGCCAGGCAGGCCTTCGAGGACGCCGCCCTGACGGTCCCGGCGCAGGAGGCTCACCGGGCCGGCGTCATCATGGGGTGCGGACTGGGCGGACTCGCCACCATCGAGGAATTCCACAAGGTCCTGTTGGATTCCGGGCCGCGCAAAGTGAGCCCCTTCTTCATCCCCATGATCCTGGGCAACATGGCGTCGGGGTTCATATCCATCTACCATGGGGCGAAAGGTCCCAATCTCTCCATCCAGACCGCCTGTGCGGCGGGGACTCACGCCATAGGCGAGGCGTACCACATGGTTCGGGACGGCATAGTGGACATCATGGCGACCGGGGGGGTCGAGTCGACCATCACGCCCCTGGCGGTTTCCGGGTTCAACGCCATGCGGGCGCTCTCGACCCGGAACGACGAGCCGGAGAAGGCGTCGCGACCCTTCGAACGCGACCGTGACGGCTTCGTGCTGGGCGAGGGGTGCGCGGTGCTGATCCTCGAGGAGTTGAACAGGGCGCTCGAGCGGGGTGCGAAGATTTACTGCGAGATGACCGGCTTCGGGCTCTCCGGGGACGCCCACCACATGGCCGCTCCCGCTCCCGAAGGCGAAGGGGCCGCCCGCTGCATGCGGATGGCCCTCGACGACGCCGGCATTCGTCCGGAAGCCGTCGATTACATCAACGCCCACGGCACCTCCACGGACCTCAACGACAAGTACGAATCCCAGGCCATCAAGAAGATCTTCGGGGATCATGCCCGGAAGCTCGCCGTGAGTTCGACCAAGTCCATGACGGGGCATCTGCTGGGAGGCGCCGGTGGGATCGAGGGCGCCTTCACCGCGCTCACCGTCGCGAGGGACGAGATTCCCCCGACGATCAATTACGATAATCCGGACCCCGAATGCGATCTCGATTACGTGCCGAACAAGGCCCGCAGGAGCATCGTTCTTTGCGCCATGTCCAACTCCTTCGGGTTCGGCGGGACCAACGCCACGATCGTCATGCGCAAGTGGACGGGCGCGTAGGACTGCAACGCGAGCATAAGAAGATGATCTGAAGCACTAAAGAGGACTTCCAAATGAAGATCATGATTGGTTGCGACCATGGCGGGTACGATCTCAAAGAAAAGATCGTTGCGCTTCTGAAGGACCGGCAATACGCGGTGGAGGACATCGGGACCCACAGCTTCGATTCCGTCGATTATCCGAACTACGCGATGGGAGTGGCTCTCGGGGTTGCCCGGGGGGAAGCCGACCGGGGTATTCTCGTTTGTGGAAGCGGCATAGGAATGGCGATGACCGCCAACCGCGTTCCGGGAGTACGCGCCGCGGGAGTTTCGGAACCGTATGCCGCGAAGATGAGCCGGCGCCACAACGACAGCAACGTCCTGTGCCTGGGGGGACGCTTCGTCGGGGACGCCCTGGCCCTCGAGATCGTCGATGTGTGGCTGAGGGAGTCCTTCGAGGGCGGCCGCCACGAACGGCGCATCGCGCTGATCGACGAACTGGCGGCGATTCGGGGCAATGTCTCCGGCGGCGGAGTCGCAGCCATGCCGGGCGCGGACGATGACGAGAGCGCCGGCATATACTCGTTGTCGACCGTCGATCCCGAAATCGCGCGCGTGATCCGGCAGGAGAGGAAACGGCAGCGCGAGAAGCTGGTGCTCATCGCGTCGGAAAACTTCGCCAGCCCGGCCGTCCTCGAGGCGCAGGGCTCCATCCTCACCAACAAGTACGCGGAAGGATACCCCGGCAAGCGCTACTACGGCGGGTGCGAGCATGTGGATGTCGCCGAAGCCCTGGCGCAGGAGCGGGCCAGGAAGCTCTTCCGGGCCGACTACGCCAACGTGCAGCCTCACTCCGGCTCGCAGGCCAACATGGCCATCTATTTTTCGATGCTCCAACCCGGAGACACCATCCTCGGAATGGACCTGCGCCAGGGCGGCCACCTGACGCACGGGAGCCCCGCGAGCTTCTCCGGGCGGCTCTACAACGTGGTGTCCTACGGTGTGCGGCGCGACACGGAAACCATCGACTACGAGCAGGTCGAGCAACTCGCTCTCCAGCATCGCCCCAAAATCGTGGTGGTGGGCGCGAGCGCCTATCCGCGGGTGATCGACTTCGAGCGCTTCCGCCGCACCTGCGACCAGGTGGGGGCGTTCATGATGGTGGACATGGCCCATATCGCCGGGCTCATATGCGCCGACCTGCATCCCAACCCGGTGCCGTATGCCGATTTCGTCACGTCGACCACGCACAAGACGCTTCGCGGACCCCGCGGCGGGCTCATCCTGTCGCACGAGAAGTATGCGAAGGCCCTGGACAGCCACATTTTCCCGGGCATCCAGGGCGGGCCGCTCAGGCACAT
>CAYOVG010000276.1:8803-9969 GCA_964407285.1 uncultured Syntrophobacteraceae bacterium | reverse complement strand
CATGGGATTTCGGAGACGGAGGAACGAGCACGGAACAAAATCCTTCCCATACGTACGGCAGTGCGGGAACGTACACCGTGAGTCTTACGGTTAGCGGCGCCGGAGGATCGAACACCAAGACCAGGACCGGGTACATCACCACGACCACCATGGGCTCATCCGATCTTACCATGTGGAACGACTGGTTTGCGCTGGACTCCAGGGAAACCCCGATGGTGGGTGATTTCAACGGGGACGGGAAAACCGACATCATCACTTTTACCAGGGAAAACCCGAGTGCGGTCGGAGACGTCTACGTGTCGCTTTCCGATGGAACGAAGTTCGGAAGCAACGGCAAGTGGAACGACTGGTTCGCAGTCAACCGGGACGAGACCATCGTCATCGGCGACTTCAACGGGGACGGAACGGACGACATCGCCACGTGGCTGGGCAAATCGACGAAGCAGATCTATGTCGCCACCTCCTTTGGATCGGGGATGAACGAGTCGGCGCTGTGGCTGAACAGCATCGGGGACGATCCCGGCGACGTGATCAAGGCCGCCGATGTGAATGGAGACCGGAAATGCGACCTGGTGCTCTTCTCCCGGCGCATCGGAAAGGTGTATGCGGCGCTTTCAAATGGGACCGGCTTCAATTCGGCTCGGGACTGGCACAACTTCTTCGCCGTGAGCGCTTATGAGAGGCCGGAAACGGGAGATGTCGACGGTGACGGCAGGGCCGACGTCATAACCTTTGCATCCGACAGTCCGGCAGCTCAGGGTGACGTCTATGTTGCTCTTTCCACGGGAAGCGGGTTCGGGGATGGGCAGAGTTCGTCCAAGTGGAGCGACTGGTTCGCCGTCAATCCCGCGGAAAAGATTCGCATCGGGGATATGAACGGGGATGGGACCGCGGATTTCGCCACATTCCTGCCCGATCCCTACAACCAGGTTTATGTCGTGTATTCACAGGGAAGCTCCATGTCCGACAACTTCCTTGCGGCCTCCGGCTTTTCGGGAACCTCCACCGACCTTCCCTATGCGGGCGATGTCGATGGGGACGGAAAAGCCGACCTGGTCCTGTTCCGCCAGGGGGAGGGCAGGGTCTACGTAAAGATTTCCCGGTAACCGCATCCAGGGAGACGGAAAGCGGGAAGGCGGGTCGAGGTTCTTCTCCGCAGTCCAGTC
>CAYOVG010000276.1:0-8793 GCA_964407285.1 uncultured Syntrophobacteraceae bacterium | reverse complement strand
TCCGTAATTCCCCCGTCATGCCGGAGATGAAAGGGATACGATGGATCTCAAGCTCGAGAAGCTGTTTGAGCGAATGAGGCCCGCCGCACAAAGCCCCGACAGATTGCCTGACTGATCGATCGATGCCGTCATGAACGGCTTCGGCGACGTCGAAGAGATTGAGCGCCTGCGCCTGCTTTCCAAGGGCGCCGAAGCCAATTCCAGTGCCTCCCGCAAAGTGGGTTTCAGGCTCTCAATGAGTTCCTCCCGAGTGCGTTCCCGGCAATTCACATCCGGGAATTCTTCGATCCAGCCAATCCACCACTTATCTTCATTCTTCAAAACAGCCGTATACTCTCCATTCATACCCCGGACTACCCAAACCTCCCGTTTTCTCAAGTACGCGATCGGGATGTATGAGTATGCTACGCTACGTTTCCGCGTTTCCGCTGAGTCCGGGGCAATCTGTGCGAACCTCTTTCCTTTGGAGCGGGGATGAACGGGTCGGCGCTGTGGCTGAACAGCATTGGGAACGATTCCGGCGATGTGATCAAGGCCGTCGATGTGAATGGAGACCGGAAATGCGACCTTGTGCTCTTCTCCCGGCGCATCGGAAAGGTGTATACTGCGCTTCTTGAATGTGGCCGACTTCAGTTCGGCTCGGGACTGGCATAATTTCTCTGCCGTGAGTACCTTTGAGAGGCCGGAAAGGGGAGATGTCGACGGGAACGGCAGGACCGACATCATAACCTCTGAAACCGACAGTCCGGCAGTTCGGGGTGATGCCTATTTGAAAACCCCCTCCGACCTTCCCTGGACAGGCGATGTCGACGGGGCGGAAAGGTCGACCTGATCCTGTTCCGCGGGGCAGGGTCCACGTAAAGGTTTTCCGGTAACCCGCATCCAGGGAGGCGGAAAGCGGGAAGGCGGGTCGAGGTTCTTCTCCGCAGTCCAGTCCGTAATTCCCCCGTCATGCCGGAAATGAAAGGGATACGATATGGATCTCAAGCTCGAGAAGCTGTTTGAGCGAATGAGGCCCGCCGCGCAGAGCCTTGACAGATTGGCGAATGCCTTCATGAACGACCTTGTCGCCGGAATCCTGAGGAGGGAAAGCCTTCTCCTCACGGACCTGACTCCGCGCGAGCGTCGCGCCGTCTCTTTCGGCCTGCTGTCGTCGGATGCTTTGCGCCGGCAAGGGGGCTGGTATGTCACGGCATCGGCGCTGCTCACTCCATATCGGATCGGCCTCATGGAATCCGCTCTGGGGGAGGGGAACGCCTCGGTCATGGTGAAGGGCCGAATGGAAGGAATGATGAAGGGAGTGGAGGACGCGCGGCGGCGGGTCGTGATCTGGGCGTCGGATGTCCTCCGGGATCATCTCGCGGACATGGACGCTGCCGCATTACCCGGCTTCCTCGTCCTGGACGATGCGGAGTACCTGGGGCATCCGGATGCCGGGGCTACGCTCGAGGAAATCGTGCTGTGCCTCCCTCCGTCTCTCCCGGTCGTGCTCCTCGTGTCCGCCATATCCAATGGACCGGAACTGGCCCGGTGGCTCGAGGAGAGCCGCCGGACCCCTTGCCGCACGATCGGTCCGGGGCGGGAGCCGGGTCCCGGAGCCGCGCCTGCCCCGGTGGTTCCGGCCTTCATCTCGTCGGGATGGGAAATGGTCCCGCTCCTCGACAACAAGAGTCTTACGGGCAAGGTCAAACGCTTCCTGAAGGAGGCGTCTCCGTTTCCAGGTGTGCGTTCCGGCGGTTTCGTTCGTCGGCTCGCTACCGTTCTGAGAGAGGAAGGACTCGTTCCCGCCCTCGTATTGACGCCTTCCGAGTCCGACTGTGACGCGGCGGCGGCCGCCTGCGAACCGGTCTTCAAAGAGATCGGAGACGCCTTGACGGAACCGCGGGTTGCCGCCGGCCTCGACCGCCATCCCTCGTTGAAAGAGCATCCGCTCCTTACCCGGAGCCTGATGAGAAGATCCGCTCCGCTCCACGCGGGCCACCACCCGTTGTGGTGCGAGTGGGTGGAACGGTTCATCGAACTCGGCTACCTGGACCTCGTTTTTTCCGTTCCCGGGGCTGTCGAAAGCATGACGGCGGCGGTTCGTTGCGCCGTGTTGTGTACTTCCTCCATCCAAATCGACGGTCCCGGCGGCCGCGAGTTTCGTCCCCTGTCCCAGTGGGAGATGCACCACGTGCTGGAGTTGCTCGGGCGCGCCGAAGGCCCTGAAGCTCCTTGCATCGCTATTGCCCACGCACCGCATACGGATGCGGTGCATCTCAAAGACATGCTGCCGGTTCCCGTGCGACGGGTATCCGGCGTCTTTCGCTGCAGTTTCCCCGTCGCCCTCGGCCTGTTTGCCCGAACCGACGCCCCGGAGTCTTTGCTGGAACGATCGTTGTCGGTTCTGCAGACCCCCGACGAAGGCGAGGCTGCACGGCTGGAAGCTCTCACGGAGGAACTCCGTACTCTGCTGCCCGAGCCCCGGTGCATACACAATATCGAAACCATCAGGTCTTTGATCACCCTCCGGTATCGGCTGGTGCTGCGGCGCGACGACCCGGCGGGCCGCCGGGGGAAGGGGCTGCGTGGATGGGAAAAAGCCCGGGCGGAAGAGGAACGTGACTACATCGGGCAGGTGCTCGGCCGGTTCCCCTGCGAGGATTGTGGTCATCTGCCGTTTTGCCATAAGCGCGGCTATAAGAAGCTTCGCGTTCTGATCGATGAGTACTGCAAGATACGCGGTAGGGCCCTACGCGGCTCCGCGGGGATGAAGCTCAATTTCGAGCGGTACGCGCAGTGCCTCGAATCCTTCGGAATGATCGGTCCCGACCGGCGTCTCACTCCGATGGGAATTCTCGCTCTCAGGACGGGGCTGCGATTTCCGCAACCCCTGGTGGAAGTGCTGAAAAACGGGCTGCTGCTCTCATCCGACCTCGATCGCTCACTGGCCATTATCGGAGGTTTCGTGGAATCGCCCGAAGTGGACCACCTGTTGCGAACCGGACCTCTCGAGGAAGAGATCGAGGAACTCGGGCCGGACTTTGCGGCCATGGAGCCGGTGCTCCTCGCAACCGCGGGGAGGATGCTCCGATTCGGCATGCTCGCCTCCAGGCCGTCGATATGGAAGTCGGCTGTGCTGTCGGCTCTTGGAAGGGGGATGCGCGCGCAGACGCTTGCCGAAAAGTGTGGGGTTACAGTTGGAGCTTTGATGGAGCTTGCCGGGAATGCGCAGTACCTGGTGGAGCGGGTACGCGGTAGGGAATGGAGGAAGAATAGGTGTGGAGATGGAACGGATGCCGGATGCATCGAACAGGTGAACTGATGCCGTCTCCACACCTTTGAACTCATGGCTTGAGACCGTGAACCGGCCGCCTACGCCGACTGCTTCCTTGCGTTGGAGGAGCACCGGAATTCCACGGGCGTTAAGTCGGTCCACTTTTTGAAAGCGCGGTAGAAAACGCTGACTTCGGAGTAACCGAGCAGATAGGCGATTTCCGTAATGGAAAAATGGTCGTCGTCCAGGTAGCTCATCGCGAGTTCTTTCCGGATGTCGTTCAGTATCCGGCTGAAGGTCGTGTTCTCGTTTTTCAGCTTTAGCTGCAGATTTCTGGCGCTCATCGAGAGTTCGGAGGCAACGTTCTCGACACTGGGCGCCTGTCCCTGCATCATGCTCCAGATTATCTTCCCCACCCTATGCGAATACAGGTCCCTGGACTCAAGGATCTTCAGCGCCTTTTGGGCATGAGCCTCCAGGATTTTGAGAAGGTCCGAGTTGTGGTCCGGTATGGGCAGGTCGAGGCAGCGGCGATCGAAAACGATGGCGTTCTCCGGATGATCGAACACCACGGGGGATTGGAAGGCGCGTTCGTACTCCCGGCGCTGTAACGGAGCGGGATGGCGCAGTCTTGCCTCTCTTATCCGGAATGGGACCCCCGTCAGTTTCTTCAGGTAGGTATAGGTGCCGCAAAGACGATAATCCGTAAGGTGCCGGTCTGTTTCGAACCTGTGATCCCGAATGCCGACCTTAACGACGGCAGCGTCATTTTCAATCCTCAATGCTATGTCGGTGGCCTCGTCACAAATCTTCTGGTACTTGTTGAGTTTCGACAAGGCATGCCCCATGTTCCTGCAATTCAGCATTACGTATCCCAAAATATTCGAAAACCCCATGAACCTCTCACCCTGGTGCAATCCCAGGGAGTCGTCTCCGGTGATAAGGGCTGCTTGCTGAGTAAGGAGATGAACCTGCTCCAATGTCAGGCGGTTGTCCGGTGAATCGAGGATAGCGGGGTCCATGCCGTTACAGGTCAGGAATTTCCGCCTGCTCATTCCATTTTCCTCAATGATATGGAACAGACTTGCCAGCTTCGCGACAGCGGTGGTTAGCGGCTTTCCCATTGACGTATACCTTTCTTCTCTTCCGGCATTTGAGGATTCAGAATCTCTTGCGTGACAGTCGCATCGGTAACTCGGGACTTTACGCGATAGATCAATACATATGCGTGATGTGCCAATGACAGTAATACCGCATAACGTATATTACACTCAAAGCCTGAAAGGCGCAAGGCGCTTTCAGTATCGTTTCTATCAGGGGCGAAGGAAGAGAAGATCTTACGCCTCCGCTAACAGCCTCAAATGTCGGGTCCGGGCAGGATGCAAAGCATGAAATCGCACGAAAGGACGGATTTTCATTACATCCTGCATCCGGTGAAGTATCAGGACAGTCGAATCACCAAGGGAGGAGAAAATGGGTATCGTTTTAATTACCGGCTGCAGTAACGGCATCGGCCGCATTACCGCCACGGCCTTAGCTGCGGAAGGACACACCGTTTACGCGAGTATGCGCCGTTCGGACGGCAGGAACAAGTCCGCGAAGCTGGATCTCGAGGCCGTATCGAAAGAAAATCAATACGAACTGACGGTGCTGGACCTCGATGTGACGGATGAGAAATCCGTCCAAAGGGCAGTCGATGAAATCATCGATTTGTCCGGGCGTATCGACGTGTTGGTCAACAATGCCGGCGAGATGAACAACGGTGTTACGGAAGCCTTCACCCTCGAGCAGGTCCAGAGGCAGTTCGACGTCAACTTCTTCGGTTCCGTGAGGACCTGTCGAGCGGTGGCGCCTTTCATGCGCAAACAGGGGTCCGGCTTGTTGATTCAGATCAGTTCGCTGGCGGGAAGGGCCGTTTTTCCATACTTCGGGATCTACTGCGCCAGCAAGTACGCCGTCGAAACCCTTGCCGAGACCTACAGGTATGAACTGAAACCGTTTGGGATCGACTCGGTTATCGTAGAGCCGGGCCCCTTTGCGACTGGTCTGTTCAGGTCGGCCCCCAAAGCCGCGGACGTCGGCGTCCTCGTTGAATATGGGGAGTTTTCCAGGATGCCCGGGCTTCTCCTGAAGGCGTTCGAAGATGCGGCCAACAGAGAGGATGCTCCCAAACCCCGGCAGGTAGCGGACGCCATTTGCGCCCTGATTCGCATGGACGGCGATCGTCCCTTGAGGACCATAGTCTCCGGGTATGATTTCGACATCAACGAACTCAACGTCATGGCTTCACGGATTCAACAGGGTGTTGTCAATGCAATGGGGCTCGATGGGCTTGACGCCTGTGCCGCGTAGTTCCGGAATTACAGCAATGGAGTGGAAACGATGGATAAAGTATGCTATGTCGTCGGCGATAAATACCAGAATCTATGTTCAATCCATTCCTCTGAAATCATTACCTATTCTCAGTTGATGGAGAAACTGTGCGCTACGAACGACTGTTGCGGAACAACCTATGTGGTCGGCCAGGGGTTGTGTGAAGAGCGGATCGCCACGCTTCGATCGGTGGGAGTCTGCTTTGTCAACGACAGCGACCTGGTTCCGGTGACGCCTCGTGTCGTTCACAAACACCATCTACACAATACTCTCATTACTTCGCCGGTGAGGCACGAAAGCGACCGGTTCATTGCTCGACTCCGCGTGGATGACAGGTGTGCCGAACTCTCCGATCACGTAACGGGGATTCACATTTCCGGTAACCTTCTCGTCGAAGCGCTCAGGCAGATGACCATCGCGTGTATAGAACTGTACTGTATTAATCCGGAATACAGATATCGCTCCAGATTCGTGTGGAACGATCTATCCATTCGCTTCAAGAAGTTCATTTTTCCCAAGGAAGTGTTCATCGTAGCGATACTGAAATCACAGAAGAACGAACTGAAGGACAGGTGGAGAGGGTCTTTCGATATCGCCTGCATCCAGAATGGAGAAGTCGGATGCGAGGCTACGGTGGGCATGTCGACCTATCCCAGTGAGTGGCTGGAGTTCATTGAATACAGCAATGCGTTCAAGGTGTTTCGCAATGCGCTCGTGGACGTTCCTTCCGCCGCTTAGCATCCGTCCAACGTCGGGCGCCGAATATCCGATTGTCGAACGGAACCGAATCTCTGGAGGTCTGAAAAGAATGGACATCGTCTTCTTGAAAAACGACGGCAGGTGCAGATGGCTCGAGAACAGAGTGCTGAAAGGGATCTTCCCCAGAATGGCGGAAGACTCGAGGATGGAGGATGGAAAGAAGAAGTACCTGATAGTCGATTGGGTCAGCAACGACAACGGCAAGGTGGGATTGGACCTCGACTGGCTGGCGTCAACAGGCGTTCCGTTTGTCGAAACCTATCATGATCTGCCCGATAACGGCGACTATGCGGTGGTGAACACGGGATATGATTCGATCGTCCACGAGGAGAGACTGCTGAGAGAGCGTGGTGTGGAGATAATCGATATGCCGTGTCCTTACGTTCGAAAGGTCCGCGGCATTCTGGAGGCAGCGGACCCGCGGTATCAGTACGTTCTCCTGTGCGAACCGAACCATATCATCATCAAGAACTTCAAGTCGCTTTTCCCCGGGGACATGATCCTCGTCCAAATGAACAACTGCGAGCAAAAAATTCTCTGGGAAGAACGCGGAAAGCCGTTTCGATTGGTTCCGTATGTAACCTTCCTGCCGGAGCACATACTCCGTGTTTACGATTTCATCAACACCACGTTTCCCGGTCGTTCGAACGAGAGATTCGATACAAGCTGCATGTGGATAAAGAGTCCGGTCAGTCCGATCGTGGAGATTGAGCGCATACCGGAAAACCTGGTGCGGAACATGAACTCCGCGGCCCTGATCTCCAGTCCGGGCTCCATCAACAAATCGCTCGTCTCGCTGATGGAGACGATCAAAAAGAGAGGCTTGAACGTGGAAATCGTCTCTAGCCTGGATGAGTTCAAAGCCTTTGAAAGAAGACATATAAACGAAACAATCCTGCTGGTGAGATCTCCCATTCCCAATCAGGCGGAAGAGCCGATCATGAACTACCTGAATCGAGCCTGAGTCGGCATCGAGGAAATATACGCACGTCGGAAGTCGAGTTTCTGGATTCCCGAGCAAACCGCGGCGCCGCGGCTGGGGGAACCCTCGCGGCAGATAACGGCTATTACCGGCAAAGGTGGAGTAACGTATGAAGGATACGATCAGAATAGGAATAACCGGATGTACCGGCGCTTTGGGGAGGCGGTTGACTGAAATTGCGGTCGAAAAGGGATTTGCGGTCAAGTGCCTGGTGCGGAGCCGGCAGAAAGCCGAGCCTTTGAAAGCGCTGGGAGTTGATATCAGTTACGGTGATATTTGCGACAAGGAAAGTTTGGCTGAATTTACCAGGGATTTGGACGTATGCATCCATCTCGCCGCCCTGGTCGGGCACGGCTCCAGGGAGGAGTACCGGAAGGTCAACGAGATCGGGACCGACAATGTCTGCACCGCCATATTGGAGAACAATCCCGGTTGCAGATTGATACACTGCTCCTCGATTTCCGCGCTCAAAGTCCCCCAGAGATGGAAATTCCTCAGTACCGACTATGGAAGAAGCAAACTTGCGGCGGATAAAAGGGTGGAGCGCCACGTCCTTACCGGTAATCTCAAAGCCGCAACGATATATCCCGGTCTCATTTATGGTCCGTACGATACACATTTCGTTCCCGTACTCATCAACTATCTGAAACAGAACAGGGTTTTCCTTGTTACAGGCGGGGAAATCAAAGGTCCGGTGATCTACATCGACGATCTGTGCGAGTTGTTCCTATCGGCAGCGGAAAACGAGGAGTCGATCGGCAAGAAGTACCTTGGAGTCGGAAGTCTCGAAATAGGCATCCACGACTTCATTCGTATGCTGGCCGAAAAAATGAACTGCTCGTTGCCGAAAGTGGTGCTTCCGAAGATGTTGCTGACGCCGCTCGCGCTGCTTTCGGAATTGTCCTACGGTCTGCTCGGCATCAGGACTCCGCCGCTTCTGTCCAAACGAATTGTAGGTTTTTTCTCTATCAGTTTCAGGATCGACACCGACAGGTTCTGCCGGAATCTGGGCTGGTCGCCGATGGTGACGCCGTCCGAGGGAATTGAGCGTGCTTTGAGGTGGCAAAGAGAACACCCGGGCTGCTGATGCAGGGCGCCGGGATGCGTGGGGGAAATTCTCTGCCCGGATTCAACTGAATCGTACTTCAAACTTCAAACTGGAGGAAATCATGTCTCGAATTCTAAAGCAGGTTCTCGGAATCGATTGCGGATCGGTCAGCTTGAAGCTGGCGGTGATGGACGAGAACAGGAATATCGTCTGGCAGGACTATCGAAGAACCCATGGACAGCCTGTCAGGACGTTGGCCGAGAGCGTGAACGACATGTTCGGCAGTATCGATGCCGACGGCTTCAACGCCATTGTTGCGACCGGAAGCGCCAGGGGAATAGTGAAGGACCTTCTCCAGGCTTTCGCCGTGAACGA
>CAYOVG010000275.1:0-9990 GCA_964407285.1 uncultured Syntrophobacteraceae bacterium | reverse complement strand
GCCTGTTGCCGAACCTCCACCCGGCGGTTCCGCGGCAGATCACGAGGGGCAGGATCACCGGCAGTTCGGACGGGAGCGACTGCTTGAGGCGCGGCTCCCAGATGCGCGCCATGTACTTGAGAAGCTGCGGCGCCGTGTAGCGGTCGGCGGAACTCTTGTGCTCGAAGAGAATGTAGACATAGCCGGGGGCTCCGGCCACCCGCGCGTTTCGTCGGTGATTGCGGATTGCGTGCGCGACCCGGCCGGCAAAGCGCGAACCCGCGCCCGGGGGGAAGGCGCATAAGTT
Organism: uncultured Syntrophobacteraceae bacterium; assembly: GCA_964407285.1. Classification (GTDB taxonomy): domain Bacteria; phylum Desulfobacterota; class Syntrophobacteria; order Syntrophobacterales; family Syntrophobacteraceae; genus CAYOVG01. Next base: position 9,704 of record CAYOVG010000275.1, on the reverse strand, counting down.
CAATCGCGGCCCCGGTCGCGGCGGCCGGACGGATGGTCGTCCCGCGGCGCATGCCGGCGGCTCCTGGCGATGTGCCACGACTTGAGCGCGGCTTCGATCCGCTGCCGGTATACGACGGTGATGACGCCTATCACTCCCGACACGACCAGCAGGACCCCGAAATTCACGTACATCTTATGCCGCAGGAAGTAGCCTCCCATCGTCAGCAGGATCGTTCCGAGCAGTCTTCCCGTCGCGCTGACCGCGATGAATTCGAAGGGGGCCATCGTTCCCAACCCCAGAATGTAGCAGAACGAATCCTTCGGAAGTCCCGGGATCAGGAAGAGCAGGAAAGTGATGAAGAGCCCCCTCTGTTCGATCAGGTAGTCGAATTTGTCGATGACGCGCCTGCTGACGAACTTTTCCACCACCGGCCTGCCGAAGAACCTTGAGAGCATGTAGGCCCCGAGCGACCCTATCGTCAGGCCCGTGGTGGACAGGATGACTCCGAGCACGGGGCCGAACATGAAGCCGCCTATGAGTCCCGTTACCTCCCCCGGAATGGGCGCGACGACCACCTGGCCGGCCTGCAGGAGGATGAACCCGAGGAAAGCCCAGGCTCCCAGGGATTCCATGAGGGCGAGCAGCCGTTCTTTGTCCATGAAAAGATGGAACATGCCCATCTTGTACAGATATATCGGCGAAATGGTGATGGCCAGGATAACGACGATCCTTAGCCATACGAAGTTTCTCTTCTTCCCTTCCATAGCCGCGGCTTCGATACTCTCGATCTGTGATTGGCTGTCGTAAGCGCAAGATTTCCGGCCTTGAAAACGCGGAGCATACCCGCAAATATCACCGCCGAGCATAACACGCCGGTCAACCGGAGCAAAGCGATTAATGGCCCGTCCTTCGCTTTGGAGCCGGGGGCCGTCACGGCGGTTTCACCGCGCTTGTGTGGCGATCGACAATTGATGTATTATAATTTTCATATGTTCCTGAGCCCCTGGTATCCGATCCCCAAAGAGAAGAGGAGATGGTTGTATGTCTGCTGATTTGCACATTCTGATGGTTGCCGCCGAAAACGACGCCCTCCGCGGGGGAAAGGTGGGCGGAATCGGCGATGTCGTGCGGGACGCGCCCCCGGCGCTCGCCGACGAATCCTGCAAGGTGACGGTGGTGGTTCCCTCCTATGGATTCCTGCACCTCGGCCAGGGCGGGCGGCGCATGGGTTCCGTCGCCTTCCTTTTCGGGCACTACCAGCGCGAGGTGGAAATATACGAGGCGCGGGGCAGGCAGCCGCATGAAAATGTCGCGCAGCTCGTCTTGCACCATCCCGATTTCGAATCCTACGACGCCGCGAACGGAGCGCACCGGATATACGTGAACGACCCCGGCGGCTCCCCTTTTCAGTCCGATGCCGCCAAGTACGCGCTCTTCTGCGCGGCTGTCGCCGAAGCGCTGAGCCGGGGCCTGTTCGGCGAGATCGACGTCTTGCACCTGCACGACTGGCACGCCGCGTTCGTCGCGGTCCTCCGGGCGTATCACGAAAAGTACCGTTCCCTCCGGGACATCCACACGGTCTACACCATCCACAACCTGGCGTACCAGGGCATACGGCCCCTGCGCGGAGTGTCCTCCTCCCTGGAAGCCTGGTATCCGGGGATGGCGTACGATCCGGCCGGCGTCGTCGATCCCAGGTACCCCGACTGCATCAATCCCATGGCGGCGGGAATAAGGCTCTGCGACTCGGTCCATACCGTCTCGCCCTCGTACGCCCGGGAGATACTCCGCCCCAGCGACCAGGAAGGCAAGGGCTACTACGGCGGCGAAGGCCTGGAAGACGACCTGCGGGCCGTTTCGGACCGTGGGCGGCTCTTCGGGATACTCAACGGATGCGATTATCCCCCCGACCGGCCCGAACCCGAGTGCGATTTCGACGACCTGGTCCGGCTGTTCAAGGAGAGCGTGCTCGGCTGGGCCGGGTCTCAGCGGGTCCTTTCCGCCTCCCATTTCATCGCCCACACCAGGCTCGCCGAACTCGAGGCCTCCGGCCGCAGGCCGGACACGCTCCTCACCAGCGTGAGCAGGGTGAACAGCCAGAAGATGCGGCTCCTGATGGAGCCGGGTTCGGCGGTCGATTCGGCCCTCCAGGGTATACTGGAAGGCCTGGGGGAAGACGGCCTCTACGTCATGCTCGGAACCGGAGACCCGCACTACGAGAACTTCTTCACCAGGATGAGTTCCCGCTACGACAATTTCATCTTCCTCAACGGCTTTTCCAACGCATGCGCCTCGGCCCTCTACGGGTGCGGGGATCTCTTCCTCATGCCCAGTTCCTACGAACCGTGCGGCATCAGCCAGATGCTGGCCATGAGGGACGGGCAGCCCTGCCTTGCGCACGGCGTGGGAGGTCTGAAGGACACGATCCGGGACGGCGTCGACGGCTTCAGCTTCGAGGGGGATACGATCCGGGAGCAGGTGGACGGTTTCGTGGCCGCATTTCAGCGCGCAATGGAAATCAAGCGCGGAAACGCCACCGAGTGGCGCAGGATCTGCCGTGAAGCCTACCATGCGCGGTTTCTCTGGAAGGACAGCGTGACGCAGTACATCGAGAAGCTCTACGCGGGGGTGAGCGTTTAGTCGGCGCGCGCGATCGAGATAAAGCCGTTTCGCGTGGGTACGGCTTTATCTCACCAGGATTTTCAATCCCCCGAGGGTATCGCCTGGACGAAGCGCGGCAGGCGCACGAAGAAGGTCGTTCCCTCGCCCTCTTCGGATTCGAACCGTATACGGCCCTTGAGATACGTTTCCGCGAACAGCCTGGCGCTGTAGGTCCCAAGACCTCGCCCCATTCCCTTGGTGGAAAACGACCTCTTGAACAGCCCGGCCTTCACCTCCTCGCCGAGGACCGCCGGATTGTGCACGGAGAAGAGGACCCCGTCCCTTTCCTTCCGGCTCCGGATGGTGACGACGTCGCCGTCGCGGGAAGCCTCCACCGCATTCTTGACCAGGTTGGTCAGAACGCGTTCCACCAGGGTCCGGTCGGAAGTGAAGAAAGCATTCTCGCTGTCCCCGGCCACACGCACCTCGATCCCGCTCTTGCCCGCGTGCGAGCGAAACAGGTTCGCCTGCTCCTCCAGGATCGGCAGGGTTTCCAGTTTCACCGGCTCGATGAGGAATTCCTGCCTCTCCGCGAGCAGGAAATTCTTGTACGAGTAAATCTGCTCGACCAGTCCGCCCGCCGCGATCCTGAGCGTATCCAGGTAGCTCTCCGCGTCCATCCGGTCCGCGAACAACTCGCAGATGCCGCGGATGGCCCCCGCCGTGTTGAGAATGTCGTGGAAGAAGAGCCTCTCGAACATGTGCAACTGCTTCTCGTGGTAGATGTCGATCAGCGCCCCGACGCTGAAGGTTCGGCCGTCGTGTTGGATGGAGGACATCCACACTTGCAGGTTCAGGGCCGTCAGGACGTTCCCGACTCTGCGGCTCAATTCGCATTCCTGCGTTTCGGACCCTCCGGCCAGGCTGGCCACGATCGCCCTGGCCGCCCCGCAGTAGCGGCAAAACCGGGTGGCTCCGCATTCGGCCCCGCAGTCTTGCGGGTGCCGGCATCCCACGGCTTCTCCCAGCCGTTTCCCGAGAACGTCCTCGACGCGAGCGAGCCCCAGGAAACCCAGGAACAGCCTGTTGCCGTACACGATCTGGCGGCAGCCGTTCAAGACGACGATCATGATGGGCAGTATTTCGGCGAGCTTCAGCAGATCGGAGGTAAGAAGGCCCTGGTACTGAACCAGGACTTCGCTTTCGGAGAGCTTGTCCGGGGGGAGATAATCCGTATCCGTCCGCGCCGGCCGGGAATCGGCCGGAAGGAACCGGCCCGGCTCGCCCGGGAGGGGGTCGGCAAGGGCGCGCCGTTCCTCCTCGAAATCCACGTATTGCAGCGCAACCCGCCGGAACTGCTCCTGGAGGGAGACGAACAGGTCCACCAGGTCGGGATCGAAATGGGAGCCTCTTCCCTGCACGATGATTTCGACGGCCTTCGCGTGGGAGAAGGGGGGCTTGTAGACGCGCCTGCTGATCAGCGCGTCGTAGACGTCCGCCAGGGCCATGATGCGTCCCGAAAGTGGGATTTCTTCCTCCTTCAAGCCCCGCGGATACCCTGTTCCGTCCCATTTTTCGTGATGCGTGTAGGCCATTTCCCTGGCGAGGCGCAGGAATGAACTGGCCCCGAGCTTTTTCTCCGCGACCCCGATGGAAGCGGCCCCGTAGCCGGTGTGTTTTTTCATCTCTTCGAATTCCTCGGGAGTCAGCGGCCCGGGCTTGCGAAGGCTGTGATCCGGCACCCCCACCTTGCCGAGATCGGGCAACGGCGAGGACCTTTGCAGCAGTTCCGTGATGTCCGGTGACAGCGAACCGCGCAGCCGGGGGTGTTCCGAGGCATGTTCCGCCAGGAGCCGCACGTAGTTCTTGATCCGGTTGAGGTGTCCGCCCGTCTCCGGGTCCCGGTATTCCGCGAGAGCGGCCATGCTTTCGATGGTGACTTCCTGGGTCAGGGCGAGTTCCCGCGTGCGCTCCTTCACCTTCTCTTCCAGGACCGCGTTGTGCCGCTCCACTTCCCGGCGCGCGAGCACCAGGGACAGGTGGTTCCTCACCCGCATCCGGACTTCCTCGATTTCGAAGGGCTTCGTAATGTAGTCCACGGCTCCCAGGCGCAGTCCCGTGGCTTTGTCCGCGGTTTCCGTCATGGCGGTGAGAAAGATGACGGGAATGTGCGTGGTGGCGGTGTCGGACTTGAGCCTTCGCAGGACTTCGAAGCCGTCCATTTCCGGCATCATGACGTCCAGGAGGACCAGGTCCGGAAGCAAACGGGCCGCGGCTTCCAGGGCCGTCTTCCCGTCCATGGCGACGGCGACCTCGCAACTCTCGCTCAAGGCGTCCACGAGGACATCCACGTTCGTCTCATTGTCGTCCACAACCATAATGGTGCATTGGGAAAAATCCTTCATCCCCCATCTCCCTCCAGCAGTCGATTCCGCATCCGTTCAACCACCCCCGAGGCTTCCGGGAACCGGTATCGCGATACGAGAGCGTCCAGTCGTTCGAAGTCGTCCTTGATATCATCCGGCAGTCGCAGGTCCCGGAGTTCCCGCAGGGCGTCCCGGCAGCGCATCGGCTTCAGGGTCTCGAGCGCGTCGAGCAACCCCGCCAGGCCGGACAAGACCTCCCGGCGGTCCGAAACCCGCCGGCAGGCGGCGTCCGGGGTTTGCGGCGCGGGTTCGCCGCCCGGGCGGGCGAGCCCCCGCAGTCCATCGAGGACTTCCGACAGGGCGCGGTCGTATTCCTCCACGAGGGCCTGCGCGTCCGCATCGCGACCGTCCTTCAGGGCCGCCTCCAACTCCACCGCCGCCCGGTGGAGAGCGCCCGCGCCGATGTTTCCGGCCAGTCCCTTCAGCTTGTGGACCATGAACCTCGCGCCGTCGGCGTCTCCCCGCGCCAGCGCCGCGCGGACCGCGTCCGCTTCGCCGCCTTTCTCCATGTAGAACCGGACCAGGAGAGCGCGCGCGGCATTCGCGTCGCCCATGAGCCGGTTGAGGAACGAAGCCGCATCGATGCCGGGCAGGCTCTCCGGAAAGGCTGCGTCCGAATCGTCCGGACGGGAAGCGCCGGCGTCCGGCAGGCAGTCCGGGCGCTCCTCGCGGCGTCCCGCGGGTATGCACCCGGCCAGGACTTCGTACAGTTCGCCGGGATCGATGGGTTTCGATATATGGCCGTTCATTCCGGCAGCCAGGCACCGCTCGCGGTCTTCGTTCATCGCGTGGGCGGTCATGGCGATGACGGGCAGCCCGGCGAAACGGCCGTCCTCCCGGATGAGCCTGCAGGCTTCGAACCCGTCCATTTCCGGCATACGGACGTCCATGAGCACGGCATCGAAGCGGGAGTTGCGAACCAGTTCCACCGCTTCCCGGCCGTTGGCCGCCGTAACGACCTCGAGCCCGGCCTCTTCGATGATGCCCCCGGCAACCTGCTGGTTGAGTTCGTCGTCCTCCACCAGGAGCACGCGGGCGCCGCGAATGGGGGCGAGGTCTTCAAAGCCGCGCTCCTTTTGCTTCCGGGCGGGCCCTCCCGCGTGGGCGTGATCTTCGAGGCCGAAGGCCTTCAGGACGGTCCTTCGGAGCGCCTTCCCGCCGACAGGCTTCGTGAGAACGACGACCTGCATTCGCCCCCCGGCGCGGGCGGGCGCGCGGTCCCGGTCCCAATCCCGCTCACGGCCGCAGGCTTTCAGCAAGACCGCCTTCGGCTTGGGTTCGATTCCGGAATCGTCCGCGATTCGATCGAGGACCTCCGGCCCGCTCATGACGGGCATTCTCCAGTCGAGAATGACGAGTTCGCATGGGGCGGGGCGGGGCTCCCGGTCCGGTGCGGCCTTCAACAGGTCGAGGGCTTCCCGGCCGGATTCCGCCAAATCCACGGATAGTCCCATGCTCCTCAGCGCGTTCCCCAGGACCTCCAGGGACGACCGGTTGTCGTCCACCACCAGGACCCGTCTTCCCGTCAAGCCGGGATGCGGGAGAATCGCCGAGGGGTCGCTCCGGGCCGCCGGCTCCAGGAGGACGGAGAAGCTGAAATCGCTTCCCCGGCCGGGCTCGCTCTCCACCCGGATGTCTCCTCCCATGAGTTCGACCAGCCGCCGGGTTATGGAGAGCCCGAGGCCGGTTCCCCCGAACCTTCGCGTGGTGGATGCGTCCGCCTGGGTGAAGGGGTCGAAGAGGCTTTCGAGTTGGGCGGGCGTCATGCCGATTCCCGTGTCCCGGATGGTGAAATGAACTTCGACGCGCTTCCCGCTCGCCTGCTCGCCGGACCGGACGGCGACGCGCACCTCCCCCCGGTCCGTGAATTTGATCGCATTGCCGGTGAGGTTGGTGAGGACCTGGCCAAGGCGCAGAGGGTCTCCGATAAGTTTTCCGGGGACGTCCGGGGCGACATCGATCAGCAGTTCCAGGCCCTTTTCGCCTGCTCGAACGGACGCGACGGCGGCAAGGTTCTCGAGCACCTCGTCGAGGTCGAATTCCACAGCTTCCAGGGTAAGCTTTCCGGCCTCCACCTTGGAAAAATCCAGGATGTCGTCGATGATGCCCAGGAGCGACCTGGCCGACCGGTCGATCTTTCGCAGGTAGTCTTCCTGCACGGGGGTGAGACCGGTCTTCAGGGCCAGGTGGACCATGCCGATCACGGCGTTCATGGGGGTGCGTATTTCGTGGCTCATGTTGGCCAGGAACTCGCTCTTCGCCCTGCTCGCCGCCTCCGACTCGTCCGCCAGTTCGTTGGCGCGTTCGTTGGCGGACCGAAGCTCTTCCGTCCTCTCCATGACCTTGAGCTCCAGTTCGTCCCTGGCCTCCTGGAGCCTGGCGACGGCATCGGCGACCGCCCTTTTGAGATGGAGCGGCCAGAGCAACAGCCCCCACAGGGCCAGACCGAAACCCGCCCAGATCGCGGCTACGAGGCCCCAAATGATGGAGAGGAAGGGCGAAGAGGATGCGCGGCCTCCGGTTGGGACCGCGGCCCCGATCTGCCAGGAACCGCCGGGCAGGATCACGTCCAGCTTGAGAGCGGCGTCTTGAAAAACGGCGGGGTCGCCGAAGACGACTTCGCCCTTTTCCCCCAGGCCGTCCTTTCCGCGGATGGCCACCCGGTCCCCGGCTTCATGGAGTCCGGCTTCGCGAAAGAGCGAGTCCGCATCGAGAATGATGGTCGCCAGTCCCCAATAAGCGCGCCCTCCGGGCGATGCATGCTCCTCGGGAGGTGTGAACACGGGGGCCCTGCAAATGATTCCCCTGCCGCCCTGCAGCAGGTCGACCGGCCCTCCCACCACCATCTCGCGGGTCTCGACGGCGCGCCTCACCGCCTCCGTCTGCCCGGGCGGGAGGTCGTCGATGAGTCTCAGGCCCAGGACGCCCTCGTTGCCCGCCGGCGGGTACACGGCGCTGATCGTGTTGTCTTTCGCCAGTTGCACCGACCGGATGCCGGGTTGAGAATCGACGATGGTCCTGGCGAAGGATTCGAAATCATGAGAATTGATATCCGGGTAATGAGAGGCGTACGCCGAGAGGCTTCGGACTGGGACCAGGCGGGAGTTGAGGAGGATCTCGAGGTTGGATTTGAGCATCCCGAGATGATTGAGCGCCTCGGCTTTCCTGCTTTCCAGGAATCCGGCATTCTCGCTTCTCGTCAACAACCATCCGATCGGAAGAGACGCGGCGGCGGAGACGACCAGCGAAACCACGAGAACCGCCAGGGCGCTTTTCCATTCCATTCTCATAATATATCCGCAGTATGCCTGCTCCCGCAACCGCCCGTTGGAAGATGCGCCGATCACAGGGGAATACGCACTGTAAATGAGGCGGCATGCCGGTATCTTAGCCGTGAATGAGAGGCATTGGATATGTCCACGCCGGTATTAACGAAACTGATATACACAGGAGTTGCAGTATAATGATGAATATGCGCTATGTCCATGGATATTATGAGGGGTGGAAGGAGGGGAGGAATGCTCCCGGCGGGGTTTTTTGCCGGCGGGATCGGGGAGGGGAGGGGCGAGCGGCTCCCCGGTCCCCATGCAATGTACGGGCGGTTCGATGCGTGCAACGGCAGGGCGGGAACGGCGGGGACGAAACCCCGCCGGGTGCGATTCACCGTCATTGGTAACCACGGAAGTAGAATTCGGCCGAAGTCGCATTGCCCCTCAAAGCATGGTGTGTAGGGCGTTTAGCCTTACCAATGGTCGTGAATCGCACCCAACCCCGACCTGCCATTCGTTAGGCGGCCCGCACGGGCAGGGCGTCGAGGCGACGCCCACGCGCGCGAGCGCGTGGGATTGGGGCCGTTCCCCGCGCGGGGGCCCGCGGTCGTTCAGAACTCCTCCATCTCCCTATCTTCGAGCAGTTTTCCTCGAGCGTCGGCCGTGGCGACGAGGTCCTTGCCCTTTCCCTTGCCGCCTGCTTTCGGCGGGAGGGCTTTCCTCGGCCGCACGAAGGCGGCGACCCGCTCGAGCGGCCGCTCCGGCGGCGAACCGGGCGAGAAATCGCTCCCGAGTGAGAGATCCTTGCTTTCGTTGTCGCCGCTCCCGCCGATGATGCCGACGAGCTCGGCCACCGCCTCCCGCATCTGCCCGGCCTGGGCGCTCATCTCCTCGGAAGCCGAGGCGGACTCCTCGGCATTGGCCGCGTTTTGCTGGACCACCTTGTCCATGTCGGTGACCGCCTTGTTGATCTGGCCGATTCCCTGGGCCTGCTCGCGGGACGCGGCGGCGATCTCGCCCACCAGGTCGGCTATCTTCGAGGAGGACTGCTCCACGCGGGAGAAGTTGTCGTTCGTGCGATCGACCAGGTCCGTGCCCGCCTTGACCTTCTTGTAGGTGTCCTCGATCATGTCCGCCGTGCTCTTGGCGGCCTCCGCGGCCCGCATCGCAAGGTTTCTCACCTCGTCGGCCACCACGGCGAACCCGGCCCCGGCCTCGCCTGCGCGGGCCGCCTCGACGGCGGCGTTCAGGGCCAGCAGGTTCGTCTGGAAGGCGATCTCATCGATGGTCTTGATGATCTTCTGCGTCTCCTCGGACGCACGCGATATCTCCGCCATCGAGGAGGTCAACCGGTGCATGGACCGGTTGGCCTCGGTGATCACGCGCTTCGTCTCCTCCATGAGGTTGTTGGCCTGAGCGGCGTTCT
>CAYOVG010000274.1:0-9991 GCA_964407285.1 uncultured Syntrophobacteraceae bacterium | reverse complement strand
TTCACGTGCGGCTTCGTACGCTCAAACTTCTTCTTCGCCATCGCACTTCCTCCTGATTGACTCAAAACCGTGATCGTTAATCTGCCGTCCCGCCCGAGGGCGGTCACTTATGAGGCTCATTTCTTCAATTCGCTGCATTCCGTCAGCGCACTTACCACCGATAGTGGGCAAAGGCCTTATTGGCTTCGGCCATTCGATGCGTGTCCTCACGTTTCTTCACTGCGCCACCACGGTTTTGGGCTGCATCCATCAACTCACCGGCCAGCTTCAGAATCATGGTCTTCTCGGAGCGCCCCCGCGAGTAATTGATGAGCCAACGCATAGCCAGCGCATCCCTGCGCTCTTGCCGCACTTCCAGCGGAACCTGGTATGTCGCGCCGCCGACCCGCCTGGATTTGACTTCGATGATCGGCCTGACGTTCTCCATGGCCTTATGGAAAACATCCAGGGGATCTTGCTTCGACCGCTGCTGAATCGTCTCGAAAGATTTGTAGAGCACCCGTTCCGCCAGACTCTTCTTGCCGCAGACCATAAGATTGTTGATGAACTTGGCCACCAGCCTGCTGTTGAATTTTGGATCCGGCAGGATCTCCCGTTTTGGAACTTCTCTTCGCCTTGGCATCCGTTTCCTCGCCTGTTCTTATAAATCATTAAGGACAAAAGAGAGGCCATGGCGTTTTCTGTAAGAAAGCCATGGCCTCAAAAAAGCCTCTTACTTATCTATTTGGGCCTTTTTGCACCATACTTGGATCGACCCTGCTTGCGGCCCGATACTCCAAGAGCATCCAGAGTGCCACGGATGATGTGGTAGCGCACTCCGGGCAGGTCCTTAACACGGCCCCCACGAATCAAGACAACGGAGTGCTCCTGCAGGTTGTGACCGATTCCCGGTATATATGATGTCACCTCAATGCCGTTGGTGAGCCGGACACGGGCGATTTTGCGCAATGCCGAATTGGGCTTCTTGGGAGTCGTCGTATAGACGCGAACACACACTCCCCGTTTTTGAGGACATCCCTGTAACGCAGGGGTGCTGGACTTCTGAATGACCTTTTCTCTTTCTTTCCGAACCAACTGACTAATCGTGGGCATCTTTCATCTTCTCCGCTACTATCGACAATCCCCCCAACACTGGTTGCGATTCACTAAACATTAGACCGCGAAATCCGCATTATATAGCGGTCAGGAGCAATATTGTCAAGTTTTTTTTGAAAAAACTTACCTTCTGATCTCTCGATACGTCCTGAGACCGGTGCCGGCCGGTATCAAGCGCCCCATTATAACATTTTCCTTCAGGCCGAGAAGGTAGTCCACCTTGCCGGCCGTGGCCGCATCCGTCAGAACCTTCGTGGTTTCCTGGAATGACGCGGCCGAAATAAAGCTCTGCGTACTGAGCGACGCCTTGGTGATCCCAAGCAGGAGAGGTTCCGCCGCCGCGGGCCGCAGTCCATCGGACGCCAGCGCCTGGTTTATTTCCTCGAACACCGGCTTTTCCACATGCTCCCCAACGAGAAACTCCGAATCTCCCGGGTCGGTGATGCGCACGCGCTTGAGCATCTGGCGAACAATGACCTCGATGTGCTTGTCGTTGATCTTGACGCCCTGCAGCCGATAGACCTGCTGCACCTCGTCCACCAGGTACTTGGCCACTTCCTTCTCACCCAAGACGTTGAGGATGTCGTGGGGATTGGGCGACCCGTCCATCAACGGCTCACCGGCGCGCACATAATCGCCTTCGTGCACGCTGATGTGCTTGCCCTTCGGTATCAGGTACTCGCGGGGTTCCCCCACGTCCGGCGTGACGATGACCTTCCGCTTCCCCTTGGTATCCTTGCCGAATGTCACGATGCCGTCGATTTCGGTAATGACGGCGTTTTCCTTCGGCTTGCGGACTTCGAAGAGTTCCGCAACTCGCGGAAGACCACCGGTGATGTCCTTCGTTTTGGTCGTCTCCCTGGGAATCCTCGACAAAACATCACCCGGATAGACCGCTTCCCCTTCATTGACCATCAGAATCGCTCCGACGGGCATGAAGTACCGTGCGTAGCCTCCTTCCCCGACCCGGGCGGTCTTTCCCTTATCATCCTTCACGGAAATACGGGGACGGACATCCGCGTCCCTGTACTCGACGATAACCTTGCTCGACTTGCCGGTGACGGGGTCGAGCTTTTCCTGCATCGTCTGGTTCTCGACGATGTCGCCGAACTTGATGGTTCCCTGCACTTCCGTCAGAATCGGCGTCGTAAACGGGTCCCATTCCGCGAGCAGCGTCTCGGGAATCACCGGCTGCCCGTCGTCCACCTTGAGCTTGGCGCCGTAGATGATGACGTAGCGCTCACGTTCGCGGCCGGTCTCGCTCACGATGCTGATCTCGCCGTTACGGTTCATCGCGACCAGGTCGCCCTCGCGGTTTCGCACCGTGGTCAGGTTGATGAACTTGACGGTTCCGGGATACCGGTTGTTGATCGACGTCCGCTCAATGCTCTTACTCGCCGTACCACCGATATGGAACGTACGCATGGTCAACTGGGTCCCCGGTTCACCGATGGACTGCGCCGCGATGATGCCGACGGCCTCGCCGATTCCGGCCAGTTTTCCCTGCGCCAGGTCACGCCCGTAACACATGGCGCAAATGCCGCGGCGGCTCTTGCAGGTCAGCGCGGACCGGATGAACACCTTTTCTATACCGGCATCCTCGATCTTAGTCACCCCCTGCTCGTCGATTTCCGCCCCCATCGGCACCAGGACCTCACCGGTCACCGGGTCCACGATATCCTCATGCACGATCCGACCCAGAATACGCTCGCCCAGCCGCTGGATGATTTCTCCCGCTTCCAGGAGCGCTTCCACCGTAATGCCGTCCAGGGTCCCGCAATCGGGTTCGGCAATGATAACATCCTGAGACACATCCACCAACCGGCGAGTAAGATAACCCGAGTTGGCGGTCTTCAGGGCCGTATCCGCCAAACCCTTACGCGCGCCGTGTGTCGAAATGAAGTACTGGAGCACCGTCAGGCCTTCCCGGAAGTTGGCCGTAATGGGCGTTTCGATGATTTCACCCGAAGGCTTCGCCATCAATCCGCGCATTCCGGAAAGCTGGCGCATCTGGTCCTTACTGCCTCGAGCGCCGGAATCCGCCATCATGTAGATGGAATTGAAGGTCTCCATCTGCCGGGCGCCGCCGTCGCCACCCAGGTCGCTGCTCGCGATTTCCTTCATCATCTCGGCCGCCACGTCTTCCGTGGCTTTCGCCCAGATATCGACGGCCTTGTTGTATTTCTCGCCTTCCGTAATGAGACCTTCGTTGTACTGCCGCTCGATCTCCTTCACCTGGTCGAACGCCTGCTCAAGGATCGCGGGCTTGCGTGAAGGAATGACCATGTCCTTGATGGAGATCGAAAGTCCCGACTTGGTGGCGAACTCGTACCCGAGATCTTTCAGCCTGTCGGCCAGAAGGACCGTCGCCTTGACGCCCGCCCGCCTGTAGCAGACATCGATCAACTGAGCCAGGGCCTTCTTGTTCATGACGCGGTTCACCGTGCTGAACGGAATGCCCTCGGGGAGAATATCCGCAAGCAGCACCCGGCCGACCGTCGTATCGACGAAACCGCCGTTCATCCGGACCCTCGTGCGCGCATGCAGGTCTACTTCCTTCGCATCATAGGCGCAACGCACTTCCTCGGGGCTGTTGTAGATATGGTGCTTGCCCTTCGCGATGGCCTCGCTTACAGCCTTCGGATCGTCCAGCGCGACAGGCGATTCGCCCTTTGCGAAGTGTTTCTCCCTCGTCATGTAATAGAGCCCGAGCACGATGTCCTGCGACGGAACGATGATCGGGTCCCCGTGCGCAGGGCTCAGGATGTTGTTCGTGGACATCATGAGCACCCGCGCCTCCACCTGCGCTTCGATGGAAAGCGGAATATGGACCGCCATCTGGTCGCCGTCGAAGTCCGCGTTGAAAGCCGTACAGACCAGAGGATGAAGCTGGATGGCTTTGCCCTCGATCAGAATCGGCTCGAAGGCCTGGATGCCCAGACGGTGCAGAGTCGGAGCACGGTTCAGCATGATCGGAAATTCGCGCACCACTTCATCGAGGGTATCCCAAACTTCGGGGGTCTCCCTCTCCACCATCTTCTTGGCGGCCTTGATCGTGGTTACATAGCCCTTCTCTTCGAGCTTGTTGTAAATGAAAGGCTTGAACAGCTCGAGCGCCATCTTCTTGGGCAGACCGCACTGGTGGAGCCTCAGCCCCGGTCCGACCACGATAACCGTACGGCCGGAATAATCGACGCGCTTGCCGAGCAGGTTCTGGCGGAACCGGCCCTGCTTGCCTTTGAGCATATCACTCAAAGACTTGAGCGGACGCTTGCTCGCCCCGGTGATCGTCTTGCCGCGCCGTCCATTGTCGAAGAGAACATCGACGGCTTCCTGAAGCATGCGCTTTTCGTTGCGGATGATGATGTCGGGCGCGTTCAGTTCCTGGAGCCTCTTGAGCCGGTTGTTCCGGTTGATCACCCTGCGATAGAGGTCGTTGAGGTCACTGGTTGCGAACCTGCCCCCATCCAGCGGCACGAGAGGCCTCAGGTCCGGAGGCAGCACAGGGATGACGTCCATGATCATCCACTCGGGCTGGTTCTCGGACTCGCGAAACGCATCGATGATCTTCAGGCGCTTCGCCAGCTTCTTGCGTTTGGCCATGGAACTGGTTTTTATCATCTCATCACGCAGTTCGACGGCCAGTTTCTCGAGGTCGAGCTTCGACAGCAGGATCTTGATGGCCTCCGCGCCTATCTCGGCCACAAAACCGCTTCCATACTCCTGAACCATCTGGCGGTATCTTTCCTCCGTCAGCAGTTCTCCCTGGGTGAGCGGGGTTTCCCCCGGATCGACCACTATATAGGAGTCGAAGTAAAGGACCCGCTCCAACTCTCTCAGTGTAAGATCCAGGAGGTTTCCGATCTTGCTCGGAAGGCTCCGGAGGAACCAGATGTGAGCCACGGGGGCGGCCAATTCGATATGGCCCATGCGCTCCCGCCTCACCTTGGACTGGATGACCTCCACTCCGCACTTCTCGCACACCACCCCGCGGTGCTTCATCCTCTTGTACTTGCCGCAGTTGCACTCGTAGTCCTTGATGGGACCGAATATCTTGGCGCAAAACAACCCGTCGCGCTCGGGTTTGAACGTCCGGTAATTAATCGTCTCAGGCTTCTTGACTTCTCCGTACGACCACTCCCTGATCCTCTCAGGCGATGCAAGGGTGATCTTTACGGCGTTAAAATTCAACGGGTCCTTCGGTTTAGTGAAAAGACTGTAAAGCTCTTTCAAAGGATCCTCCTGATATTTGCTTTAGGGCAAACGGTCCTTCAGATCTTGTTCCATCAAAGTCCCATCCCGCGTGGGAGAAACGGCATATTCCACCAGGAGCCCGAATCTCAGCTCCCTTCCTCTCCTTCCTCCTCAAGCAACCGCACGTCCAGAACCAGGGCCTGAAGCTCCTTGATCAAAACGTTGAACGATTCGGGCAAACCCGCTTCGAGAGTATTGTCTCCCTTGACGATCTTCTCGTACATGCGGGTGCGGCCCGCCACATCGTCGGACTTGACGGTAAGAAATTCCTGGAGAGCGTAGGCGGCGCCGTATGCCTCCATGGTCCACACTTCCATCTCTCCCAAACGCTGTCCGCCGAACTGGGCCTTACCGCCCAAAGGCTGCTGCGTAACGAGCGAGTATGGTCCGATGGACCGGGCGTGGATTTTGTCGTCCACAAGGTGATGGAGCTTAAGGATATACATCATGCCCACCGTGACCGTCTGGTCGAAAGGCTCCCCGGTCCGTCCGTCGTACAGGGTCGCCTGCCCCGTCTCCGAAACACCGGATTCCTTGAGAAACGCCCTGATCTCAGGCTCTTCCGCTCCATCGAAAACGGGCGAAGCCACGTGGATGCCTTCGCGGTAACGCGAGGCGACGCCTTTCAACTGATCATCGGTGGCCTCTTTGTAATAATCGTCGTATTCGAGTTTGCTGTAGATGCGCTGCAGCTTCTCTGGGAATTTCTCTCGCGTCTTGTGCACTTCCCGCAGGTCGGCGAGCTTTTCGCCCAGCCCCTTCGCCGCCCAGCCGAGATGCGTCTCCAGCACCTGCCCGACGTTCATACGGGAAGGAACGCCCAGGGGGTTGAGCACGATGTCCACGGGGGTCCCGTCTTCGAAGTAAGGCATGTCCTCCACGGGGAGTATCCGCGAAACGACGCCCTTGTTCCCATGGCGGCCCGCCATCTTGTCTCCGACCTGGAGCTTTCTTTTGACGGCGACGTAGACCTTGACCATCTTGATCACGCCGGGGGGAAGCTCATCACCGCGCTTGAGCTTTCCGATCTTGTCCTCGAAGAGCGACTTCACGAAATCCACCTGCTCGGTGTAATTGTCGTGCATGGTCTCGATTTCCATCGAAAGGGACGGGTCCCTGGCCACGGCAATCTGGGTCCACAAGCCGCTCGGAATCGTCAGAAGCACCGCCTCGTCGATCGGATCGCCCTTCTTCAGGTAGATCTTCCTTCCGTCCTTGACGACGCTGTCGCTCACCTTGCCTTCGAGCATACGGGCCAACCGCTTCACGGTGCTTTTGCGGATAATGTCCAGCTCGTCGCGCTGATCCTTCATAAGACGCGCGATTTCCTCATCCTCGATCATCCGCGTCCGGTCGTCCTTTTCGACACCCTTGCGGGAGAAGACCTTGGCGTCGATCACGATGCCTTCAACTCCGGGGGGGACCCTGAGCGAGGTGTCTTTCACATCGCTGGCCTTCTCACCGAAAATAGCCCGCAGCAGCTTCTCTTCGGGCGTAAGCTGCGATTCGCCCTTGGGGGTAACCTTCCCCACGAGGATATCGTTGGGCTTTATGTACGCCCCGATACGCACGATTCCGCTGTCGTCGAGGTCCTTCAGGGCCTCATCCCCCACGTTGGGTATGTCCCTGGTGATCTCTTCCTTCCCCAGCTTGGTATCACGGGCAACGACCTCGAACTCTTCTATATGAATGGAGGTGAAAATATCCTCTTTCGCGATACGCTCGCTGACCAGGATTGAATCCTCGAAGTTGTAGCCGCCCCAACTCATGAATGCGACCATTACGTTTTTGCCGAGGGCGAGTTCCCCGTGGTCGGTGGACGGCCCGTCGGCAAGGATCTGCCCCTTGCGCACGTAGTCGCCGTGCTTCACCACCGGTTTCTGGTTGATGCACGTATTCTGGTTCGAACGCTGAAACTTCGTCAGCTTGTAGATATCGACTCCGCGGTTTCGAATCGGCTCCTCGGCCTCCTCGAGCGCCCGCACAACAATACGGGTCGCGTCCACGTACTCGATGACGCCTTCCCTCCTTGCGACTATGGCGACGCCGCTATCCCTCGCCACTATCCGCTCGATCCCCGTCCCCACCAACGGCGCACGGGTCTGGATCAGCGGAACGGCCTGGCGCTGCATGTTCGAACCCATCAGAGCGCGGTTGGCGTCGTCGTGTTCCAGGAACGGAATCAGAGACGCGGACACGCTGACGAGCTGGTTCGGGGAAACGTCCATGTAGCGGACATCCTCCGGAGGCACCATCACGAATTCACCGGCCTTGCGGCACGAGACCTGTTCCTTCATGAAATGGCCTTTGTCGTCGAGCGGCGCGTTCGCCTGAGCGATAACATAGTCCTTTTCGTCCATCGCGGTGAGATACGCCACGTCCTTGGAAACGAACCCTTCCTCCGCCTGGCGGTAGGGGGTCTCGATGAATCCGTAGAAGTTCACGCGCGCGTAAGTCGAAAGCGAAACGATGAGACCGATGTTCGGACCTTCAGGGGTTTCGATCGGACAAATGCGCCCGTAATGGGTCGGGTGGACGTCGCGGACTTCGAAACCGGCGCGTTCGCGCGTAAGACCGCCCGGACCGAGCGCGCTCAGCCTGCGCTTGTGAGTGATCTCGGAAAGCGGATTGGTCTGATCCATGAACTGGGACAACTGGCTGGTCCCGAAAAATTCCTTGACCACCGCGGAAACGGGCTTGGCGTTGATCAGGTCGTGCGGCATGAGGGCTTCGATTTCCTGAAGAGTCATACGCTCCTTGATCGCCCGCTCCATCCTGACGAGACCTATCCGGTACTGGTTTTCCAGCAACTCGCCGACCGCGCGAACCCTGCGGTTGCCGAGGTTGTCGATATCGTCCACCGGCCCCTGGGAATCCTTGAGGCGAATGAGGTGGTGCACAGCCTCGAGGATATCCTCCCGGCGAAGAGTACGGTGTTCGAGTGGAACATCCAGGCCGAGTTGCAGGTTCAGCTTGAGGCGTCCAACCTCGGACAGATCGTAGTTGTCGGCGTTGAAGAACAGGTTGTTGAAAAACTCCGTGGCCACTTCGAGCGTCGGAGGATTGCTCGGACGAAGCCGCCGGTAGATCTCGATGAGAGCATCTTCCCGGCTGTTCACCTTGTCCATCAGAAGGGTATTTCTGAAGGACGGACTGATATCCTGCCCCTCCAGGTGGAGGAGCTCCACATCGCCGATTCCTCTTTGCAGGAGTTCGGTCAGAATGGTTTCGGAGATGCTGTCGTTGCACTCGGCGACGATCTCGCCCGTGCCGTAGTCTATCACGTCCTGGGCGAGCACCTGTCCGACCAGGTCGCCGGTCTTCATGGGCAGGCGTTGAATCCCCACTTCCTGCAAACGCCGCAGTGTCTGCTTGCCGAGCTTTCTGTTCTTTCTGACCAGTATCTCGCCGGTTTCCGGATGGGTAATGTCCTCTGTCGCCCGGCTACCCATGAGGACTTCCGGATTGAGTTCCTTCTCGGACTTATCCTCGCTCGTGAGAAACACTCTCTCACTCGGATAGAAATAAGTCACAAGCTCCTCGGTGCTGTATCCCAAAGCTTTCAGAAGCACGGTCACCGGCAGTTTCCTCCGCCGGTCTATGCGGACGTACAGAATATCCTTGGGATCGAATTCCAGGTCGAGCCATGAACCACGCAAAGGGATAATGCGAGAGGAATAGAGGATTTTTCCGCTGGAGTGAGTCTTGCCCCGGTCGTGGTCGAAAAATATACCCGGAGAACGATGCAACTGGCTTACGATTACACGCTCCGTGCCGTTGATGATGAAAGTACCGTTATCGGTCATCAACGGTAATGTGCCGAAGTAGATCTCCTGCTCCTTGATATCGCGGATCGAACGGGAATTGGATTCCTTGTCCACATCGTAGACGACCAGGCGAACAACTATTTTCATCGGGGCTTCATAGGTCATTCCCCGCGCCAGGCACTCGTCCACGTCGTACTTCACTTCGCCGAAGCTGTACTGAACGAACTCCAGCGATGCGGTTCCGCTAAAATCCTCAATCGGAAATACGCTTTTGAAGACCTCCTGTAAACCTCTGTTAGCCCTCGCCTCGGGAGGGACATCCAACTGCAGAAAATAACTGTAGCTTTCCTTCTGCATCTGGATCAAGCTGGGAATGTCAACAATTTTCTTAATTTTGCCGAAATTCTTCCGCACCCGATAATCATGGGTTAAAGCTGTTGCCATGGTCTCTCCTGCAACTATGTGAAAATGTTGGATTCGTTACCGAATCCTAAGCAAAGATGCAGTCTGGACACGATCGCATCTATTGTTCGAGCTTGCACGGTTCTTTAAAATCGAAATCGGAAACCGGCCCGAGTTCATCTGAGATGCGCTCGGGCCGGTTTCCGATGTGTTGGTCGGGAAGAGAGATTACTTTATTTCGACAGTGGCGCCCGCTTCGGTCAACTGCTTGGCGATGGCTTCGGCTTCCTCTTTGGGGATACCTTCCTTCACCACGCCGGGGACCTTCTCGACCAGATCCTTGGCTTCTTTCAGCCCGAGACTGGTAATGGTGCGCACTTCCTTGATACCCTGGATCTTCTTGTCGCCAACTCCGGTGATCACGACGGAGAACTCGGTCTGCTCCTCAACCGGAGCCGCGGCAGCGCCACCGG
>CAYOVG010000273.1:0-9998 GCA_964407285.1 uncultured Syntrophobacteraceae bacterium | reverse complement strand
GCGAGGTGCGGGTGGGCGCGGTCATCGCCGCTCCGGGATTCGAACCGTTCGATCCTTCGGTTTATGATACCTACGGCTATGCCGATCATCCGAATGTGGTCACATCCATGGAGTTCGAGCGGATATTGTCCGCCACCGGTCCTTTTCAGGGACACCTGGCGCGGCCCTCGGACCGCAAGGAACCCTCCCGCATCGCATGGCTGCAGTGCGTGGGGTCTCGCGATATCCATAACTGCGACAACGGCTATTGTTCCGCCGTGTGCTGCATGTACGCCATCAAGGAGGCCGTGATCGCCAAGGAGCACAGCAAGTCGCCCCTCGATGCCGCCATCTTCTTCATGGATATGAGGACTCCCGGCAAGGACTTCGAAAAGTACTACGAGCGGGCGAAGGGGGAGTACGGAGTGCGATTCGTGCGCTCCCGGGTCCATTCCGTGGAACGTATCGCGGGAAGCGACGATCTGTGCATTACGTACGTTCTCGAGGACGGAACGCAGCATGTGGAAGAATTCGATATGGTGGTTCTGTCGGTGGGGCTCCAGAGTTCTCGCGAGGCCGTCGAGCTTTCGAAGAGGCTCGGGATCGATCTGAATGACGGCCGGTTCGCCTCGGTGTCTTCATTCGAGCCGGTCGGCGCGAGCAGCCCCGGCATTTTCGTGTGTGGCGCTTTTGAGGGGCCTAAGGACCTTCCCCTGTCGGTCATGGAGGCATCCGCCGCCGCTTCGGATGCGGCCGCGATGCTCGCTCCGGCTCGGGGCTCCTTGGCCCGAAAGGTGGAGCAGCTTCCCGAGAGGGACGTCTCGGGCGAGGAGCCGCGCATAGGCGTCTTTGTTTGCCACTGCGGCATCAATATCGGTTCCGTCATCGATGTGAGCGCGGTGAAGGACTACGCCAGGGGTCTTCCCAACGTGGCGTACGTGGACGAGAACCTGTTCACCTGCTCCCAGGACACGCAGGAGAAGATGAAGGAGATCGTACGGGAGCACAAGCTCAACCGGGTGGTGGTGGCGTCGTGCTCTCCGAGGACGCACGAACCGCTGTTCCAGCATACCATCAAGGATGCGGGGCTCAACCGGTTCCTCTTCGAGATGGCCAACATCCGCGATCAGGATTCCTGGGTGCACCAGGCGGAACCTTGGGCCGCCACGGAGAAGGCCAAAGACCTGGTGCGCATGGCGATCGCGAAGGTGAGCCTGCAGCAGCCGTTGCGGGAGATTCGCCTCAACGTCACCAAGAGCGCCCTGGTGATAGGGGGCGGAGTGGCCGGAATGGAAGCCGCGCTGGCGCTGGCGGGACAGGGCTATCCCGTGACCCTGGTCGAGAAGAGCGGTGCGTTGGGAGGTCATGCACGGAAACTTCTGAACACCTGGGACGGAAAACCGGTGGCTCCGTATGTCGAGGAACTGGCCGGGAAGGTCGAAGGCAACCCGCTCGTGACCGTTCGCCTGAATTCGGAAGTGAAGGAAGTGGGCGGCTTTGTCGGCAACTTCCACACCGTGTTGGACGGGGCCGGGGGGCGTTGCGAGGTGGACCACGGCGTCGCCGTAATCGCCGTCGGGGCGCATTCCTACCAACCGAACGAATACCAGTACGGCAAGAGCGACCGGGTGTTCCTGAGCCTGGAGCTGGATGAGGCCATTCGGGAGCGGCGAGATGCGGTGGTGAAGGCCGGGTCCGCCGTGTTCATCCAATGCGTGGGGTCGCGCACGCCGGAGCGGCCGTACTGCAGCAGGGTGTGCTGCACGCATTCGGTGGAGCGCGCTTTGAGTCTCAAGGAACTCAACCCCGACATGGATGTTTACATCCTCTACCGGGATATGCGCACCTTCGGCATGAGGGAATACCTCTACAAGGAGGCCCGTTCCAAGGGCGTCATCTTCATCCGCTACGACCTGGAGAACAAGCCTGATGTGAAACTGAAGGGCGGCGCGCTCGAGGTTACGGTCACCGATCATGTACTGCAACGGCCGGTGGTTCTGAAAGCCGACATCCTGACGCTTGCGAGCGCCGTCGTGGTGAGGGAAGTCGGAGCGGAAGAGGGGAAGCGCGCGGCTCAAGCGGCAAAGGAATCAGAGGAGTTGGCGAAGCTTTTCAAGGTGCCGGTCAATCCGGAAGGGTTCTTCCTGGAAGCCCACATGAAGCTTCGGCCCGTGGATTTCGCTACTGAAGGCGTATTCGTGGCCGGGCTCGCCCACTACCCGAAGTCCACCGATGAGTGCATCGCCCAGGCCAAGGCGGCCGCGGCGCGCGCCGCAACGGTGCTGGCGAAGGATTCGATCACGGCCGGCGGAATCGTGGCGCATGTCAACAGGGACGCCTGTTCCGGCTGCAAGGCCTGCTTGAACTGCTGCCCGTTCGGGGCGATCGGCTTCCTCGAACAGGAGGGAGTGTGCGATATCAACCAGGCGCTCTGCAAGGGCTGCGGCACCTGCGCGGCAACGTGTACTTCGGAAGCGATCACGCTGATGGGGTTCAGCCACCTGCAGCTCTACGCCCAGATCGACGAAGCCCTGTGGGAATAGAAGTGCGAAGAAGGTAGAAGAAGAACGGAGGGCGGAGGGATGCCGGTAAGACGGTCCCCGCTCTCCGGCGCCTATAGAACGAGAGATACACCCAAGAAGAGGATCGATACGTGGAAGCAAGCAAATTTGAACCGAAGATCCTGGCATTTTTGTGCAACTGGTGCAGCTACGCCGGGGCGGACCTTGCGGGAGTGGGCCGCCTGCAGTACCCGCCCAACATACGGGTGATCCGGGTGATGTGCTCGGGGACGGTGTCTCCGCACCACCTGCTGCACGCCTTTGGGAGGGGGGCGGACGGAATTCTGATCGCGGGTTGTCATATTGGAGACTGCCATTACCTCAAGGGCAACTACATGACCATCAAGAGAGCCGGGTTCATGAGCGGGTTGCTGGGCTTCACCGGCTACAACCCGAAACGGTTGCGCCTGGAGTGGATTTCCGCCGCCGAGGGGATCAAGTTCGCCGAGGTGGTCCGGGAGTTCACGGAAGATATCCGCAAGATGGGGCCGGCTCCCTCCTTCGAGGCGGTCCCGGCGAGGCTCGCGGCAGGGATTTAGAGCATGCAGAGAAGAGTTTTCGAGAGGGAGAGAGGTAGGAACTCCGAATGAATACGAAGATAAAAAAACTCCTGGAAGAGGGTCTGGTTGACGGGTTCTTTGCGTACAAGACCGTCCGCGGCTTCTTTTTCCCCCACCTGTTCACGAAGGAAAACATGGCGGAGCTGGAACCCTGGAAGGCCACGCACGCGCGCTACCCGATCGTGAAGCTGCTGCTGGCGCAGGCTCGCAACTACCCGGAGCGCAAGTACGGCATCCTGGCGCGCGGGTGCGAGGAACGGGCCATCCATGAGCTCTTCAAATGGGAACAGCTCCGAAGGGACAACGTGGTGATGGTGGGCCAGGCCTGCACGGCGGACCTGGCGAAGGCGTGCGAGTGCGCCGCGCCGGCTCCGACTCGGGTGGACTACGGCAAGGCGGTTGCCCCGGTAAAGACGAGCGCAAGGCTCAAGGAGCTGGAAGCCATGCCCGAGGAGGGCCGCCTCAGGTGGTGGCTTTCCCACTTCAACCGGTGCCTGCGGTGCCACGGCTGCCGGGATGTGTGTCCCGTGTGCTTCTGCACCGACTGCAGCCTCGACCACGCGAAGCTCATCGATCCGGACAGGCTCCCCCCGGACACCTCCTTCCACCTGGTGCGGGCGGTCCACATGGGGGGCCGATGCATCGACTGCGGGCTTTGCGAGGAGGCGTGCCCGGCGAACATACCGCTCCGGTCGCTCTACAAGCAGGTGAATAAGCTGGTGGAGGAAGTCTACGACTACAAACCCGGCGCCGACGACGGCAACTCCCCCTTCACCTTCCTGGGGGACGAATCGCTGCTGCCCCCCGGTCCGAGGTAGGACTTTCCTCTTTCGTTGCGGCTTGCGGTCTCATCGTGCAATCCGCAACCGCTTACCATGAGACCCGGGCAAAAGGCATTTTGCCCGGGTCCGTCTTATCCTTGCCATTTTCCCCTTTCAATCACGCTTTCTTCAGCAGTTCGAAATACTCACCTCGTAAATGCCGAAAATGGACGGCGGGCGGAAGGCTGTTTACCGCCGACGGCCGGGTCCGGTCGGAGGCGACGGCGCCGGAAATCAGCTATATCCCGGAAGCAAAAAACATTTGGTTTCTGAAAGCTGTTTTGTTAAGCTATTTTGTTCTACTTCCCGGGAGATCTGTCGTTTTTTCAAAAGAAGGATGTGGGGGGTTATGATTCAATGGCTTAAGAACGTCATTAAGGGTAACCGCTTATGGGCGCGGGGGCAAGCTTCCCTCTCCCTTAAGGAGGACCCGTACGGATATGCAATACATGGGAAGCCGCGCTTTTTGCTTCGAAGCCTGGCGGAGAAACTGATCGCCAGGACCACGATGCCGGACGACCAGCAGCGGCTGCTCGAGGACCTGGGCAGGCGCGGCACCGTGGTGTACGCGATGAAGTACCGGTCCCAGCTCGATTGCGTCTACCTGAACCTGCGCCTGCGCCAGCTCGGGCTTCCTTACCCGAGTTTCATCTTCGACCTGCACCCCTATTTTTGGCAGCCTCGCTGGTACAGTCTGCGCCTAATGCTCTACCACCTCTATTCGTTCATGCGGACGGGGTTTCTCCCCGACCCCTATGAAGGCGGAGACTACAAGCGAAAGATCCGGGAGGGAATGTCGGGCCAGTTCTTCCTGCTCGCTCAGAAGGGCTACTATCAGCGTACCGTTCTCGTCGGGAACGACCCCTTCGAGCACCTCTTCCAGATCCAGCAGGAATCCGAACGTCCCATATTCGTGACGCCCATGGTCATTCTCTACAGCAGAGCGCCGGGCAAGACCCGCAGAGGCCTGATGGACCTCATCTTCGGCCACAGGGAGGAACCCGGCACCATCCAGAAGCTCCTTTCCTACTCCCGGGGCTACCACAACGCGGTCATGGAGATCGGGGAGCCCCTCAACCTTCAGGAGATCCTTCCGGAGCTGTCCGAACGGGTTTCAGAGCGAAGAAAGCAGGTGTTCCAGTTGCGCCGGGACCTGATCCAGTCGATCGACAAGATCCGGCTGGCCATCGTCGGCCCCATGCTCAAGAGCAAACTCGAACTCAAGGAAATAATCCTGCACCACCCGCGGCTGGAATCGTTCATGCAACGCCGCGCCCGTTCCTCCAAGCAGGAGATCTGGAAGGTCCGGCAGGAGGCGGACCGCTACCTCGACGAGATCGCCGCCGACTACAACTACACGCTCATTCAGATCGGGGAGCGGGTGCTCACGTGGATGTGGAACAACCTCTTCGACGGCATCGACGTGGATCTGGCGAGCCTGCATCGGGTCAAGAAGGCGGCCAGGCGCAGCACCCTGATCTATATCCCGTGCCACAAGAGCCACATCGACTACCTGATTCTTTCCTACGTGCTCTTCAAGAACAACCTCTACTCTCCCTTCATCGCGGCGGGCAAGAATCTCGCCTTCTGGCCCCTGGGGCCGATATTCAGAAGGGGAGGGGCTTTTTTCATCCGCCGAACCTTCAGGGGCAACAAGTTCTACGCGGAGATATTCTCCCTCTACGTGAAGACCATGGTGCAGCTCGGCCACAACATAGAGTTCTTCATCGAGGGGGGCCGGAGCCGCACCGGGAAGATGGTGCTGCCCAAGCTCGGCCTGATGGCCATCCTCATCCAGGCGGTCGAGGAGGGGTTCTGCCAGGACCTGGTCTTCGTGCCGACGTCCATCTGCTACGACCGCATCCCCGAAGAGGAGGCCTACATGAAGGAGATCACGGGCGGGGCGAAGGTCGATGAGAACATAACTCAGCTCATGCGGGCGCGGCGCTTCCTGAAGAAGCGCTACGGCCGGGTCTACGTGCAGTTTGCCGAACCCGTGTCGCTCAAGCGCTACCTGGAGCGCCAGCACATCGATCTCACGCGGTTGCCCTCCAAGGTGCGCCACGCCATGTACAGGGACTTCTCCTACAGGATCATCCACGACATCAACGAAGTGTCGCTGATGACGCCGCACGCTCTCGTCGCCGCGTCGCTTCTGAGCACCGCGCGCCACGGCATCTCGATGGCGGAATTCCAGGCCATCTGCAAGTCCTTCTACGACTACCTGGACCTTTCCGGGGTGAGGTTCTCGCGGACCTTCAGGAACTACGACATCATCATCCAGGATGCGCTGCGGGACCTGGAGAAGAGCAAGCTCATCGGGAAGATCAAGGACGACGACGACAACCTGGAAGAAGAAGTCTTCACGATGGAGGACAGCAAGCGCATCACCCTCGAGTACTACAAGAACAACATCATCCACTTCCTGCTGCCCGCGGCGTTCGTGTCGACATCGATCCTGGCGCAGCAGACGTTCCGGTTCAGCTTCACGCAGATCATCGAGGACGTGGCCTTTCTGAAGGACTTCTTCAAGTATGAGTTCGTGTACGACAACGACCTGAGCGACGAGAAGCTGGCGCAGGACGTGCTGGAGCGCTTCGAGCAGTTGGGCTGGCTCCATCCGCTGGAGGGGGGCGACAATCCTTACTTGCTCGTGCACCGGGGGCTCAAGGCGGCGGATTCGTTCCACGGGTTGCTGCGCAGTTATTTCGAGGGCTACTGGCTGGTGCTCCGGTCGTTCCGCTACCTGCAGAAGGAGCCCTATTCGGAAAAGGACCTGGTCAAGAAGGTCCTGGGCCTTGGTGAAAAGACGCTCAAGCTGGAGTTGATCGACCGCGCCGAATCCGTTTCCAAGATCTTGTTCGGCAATGCGCTGAAGTACTACGTGGAGAAGGGCGTGATCGAGAAGACGACGGCCGAGGACAAGGAAACGGAGTTGTTCAAGGACCTGGGCGACCGGTACCTGATCCAGCACTACAGCAAGCAGATCAGCCATTTCCTCAGATCTCCGCGGTTCACGCTGCAGTAGAGCGAGGGGGGAGCGGGTTCGTGACTGCCGCGGCGGGCGGGTTGGGGTGTGGGGTCGGAGCCCCGCCCTACCGTTGGGCGCCTCAAGGCACAGCCTCAAAGGACAGGTGGATTCCGTTGCGAAAGCCTGCCCTTCGCGGACCACCAGCCGCCCCGCGAGTCAGCGCGAACGCGCTGCCGGGCCCGGTCGGCAATGTATTGGATACAACTTCTCCTTATCCTTGTGTGTTTTGACTCCTTTTGACACATGGCCATTGAACGGCATGTTGAAATTTTTATTTCCGAGCCCGTAAACCCAGCATCCATGCGGATCGTATGACACGTTTGCGTTACTTTTATGATCTGCGTAGGACGCTCTTGTGTGCCGCCAAACCCTGGTTTTCGGCCTGCAAAGGCCCCAAAATCTCTGAAAGTTCCGTGTATAGCGACTAAGTTCAACACAGCTGATTTTCATGCTTGCTAACTCGGCCGCCGGACCGGGATGTCCGGGGCACTTCGGATTCATGCATTCCGCCTTCGACCGTTCCATACGGGAAACTTCCTTCTCCATACAGGACACTTTCTTCCCGGTCATGATTCCATCCCTTCCATCCATTCGGTCCGGGCGTGGATTTCCGCAAGATTGACGGTGATGTTCGTCCCGGCGCCGCCCGTCGGGAACGGCGGTGTTCCTCCACGGACCCGGACATGCGCCGTTCGGTCCTTTGTCCCTTTAGTCCCAATACCTTTCAAATAAGGGAACCTTGCTCAGCGGGCGCCTCGGATAACCCATTCGGGCCGGCCCCTCACCCGTCATTCCCGCATGCTTTAAGCGGGAATCCAGATTTTACGAGGCTTTCCGGCCCCCCACTTTCGTGGGGGCGACGGTAATCGGCTTAGGGTGCGGCTCTTTTACGACGACGGTCCAGAAGACAAGCCTGAAAACGTAAATCCGGGCAGGGCAAGAAAGCGCACCCTCGCTAAGGCGTCGTTCCAAAAGAGCCGCACCCATCGGCTTAGTTGAAAGGCATTGCCTTCAGTCCGGAAGAATCGCCCACGGAATCGTTCTAATCAAGGCATCCGTGCATGTCAACATACAGATTTGAATGTATACAATTGGATTGGAGTGCTGATTGGATTGGACTGCTCACAATTGGGTTGGAATGCAAAATCAGGCATGGTTCATAGGCCATGTGTTTGAGGCAACACTTGAGAGGACTCGCCGCCGAGCGAACTCACCGCCGTGAGGACCCATCGTCGAGAGGACCCATCGTCATTCCCGCGAAAGCGGGAATCCAGGCTTATCGAGGTTTCCCGGCCCTCCGCTCCCCGCCTGCGCGGGGACAAGCTTCGCGGGGGCGACGGCGTAAGCGTTACCCTGCTCTGAACCATGCCCGGATTGGAATATCGAAAGGAACCGGCCTCACGCCTCCACCACCAGCAACTCTTCCGTGGCCGTATTCAATGACTCCAGTCCGTCCTTCGTCACCAGGTAGGTGTTTTCCAGTCCGGCGATTCCGATGCCGCGGAGAATGATCTTGGGTTCGAAGGCGAACGTCATTCCTTCCCGAAGCTCCATCTTTTGGCCTCCAGCGATAAAGGGGAATTCGTCCACCTCCAGGCCGACCCCGTGCCCGACGAAACTCACCCGGCCCTCGCCGCTCCCCATGAAACCGTCCGCCCACCCGGACTTCTCCACATGCTTGATCACGGCCCGGTACAACTCCCCGGTAACGGCTCCGGGCTTGGCTTCCCGCCTGAACGACGCGTGGATCTCCCCGATGAACCGGTAGGCCTCCCGGAGTTTTTCCGGAGGCGCTCCCAGCGCGTAGTTGCGGGTCTGGTCGTTGAGGTAGCCGTTATGGTTCATCATGGTGTCTACGCTCACCATGTCCCCGGGCCGGATGCGCCGCATGCTCGGGCCCTGGCCGAAGGCCGGGCTGAGTCCCACTCCGCCGGTCGGGGTGTCGCCGTAGGATGGGGTCGCGGCTTCGGGACCGGACAGGACGTGGCCGGCGTACAGGTCCAGGTTGAACGAGCGGGTGCGGGCGAGGCCGAGGTGTCCCGCCTTGCGGGCGACCAGTTCCAGTTCGGCGCAGAGTTCGAGTTCGGTGATCCCTTCCCGCAGGAGTCCCGGGACCGCGTCGGCGACCACGCGTGAAAACGCTCCCGCTCCACGCATCATTTCGATTTCCCAGGGCGACTTGACCGTCCGGAGCATGCGTATGGAAGGGCTGATGTCGACGATCTCGCTTTCCGGGAAGAGGCTCTTGTAGTGGAAGTAGGCGTTGGCGGGCAAGACGTCCAGTTCCATCCCCAGGCGGCGCGGGGCTCGACCGCCGCAGGCGTCCGCGGCGAGCGCCGGGAGCATCTTGATGCTCTTGAGCGGCACGACGGGCCGGATGGGGGACTGCTCCGTAGCGCGGTCGATGTCTCTTCGCACCAGGAAGACGGGTTCGCCGGACGCGGGCACGATGAGGTGCGCGTCCTGGACGGCGCCGGTGAAGTAGTAGAGATCGACGTTCTGGCGCACTATGGCCGCGTCTATCCCGGCCGGTCCGGCGAGCATGGCCTGAAATGCCGCCAGCCGGTTCGCGATTTCGGTCATGGGGGTTTTGATCATGCAACGACTCTCCTGAATTGGGTTGTGGAGGCCGGCCGCCGGCCATGCCTATGCAGGCAGTTCGAGCAGGCTCTCCTCGAGGGGGACCAGCCTTATGGATTCGATGTAGGGGTCCAGTTCTCCGAGTTCGAAGCGGCAAAGCCCGATGGCGTGCCAGACTCCTTCCGCGGGGTTTCCCCGGTGCTTGTAACGCCCGTCGGGGGTGAAAGTCACCCATCCTTCGGGGAGGTGAATCATGGCATACATCTGTCGGCCGCTCCCCACATCCCAGAGCCTGATAGAGTTGTCGGAACTACCGCTGCAAACGGTTTTGCCGTCCGGGCTGAAGGCG
Organism: uncultured Syntrophobacteraceae bacterium; assembly: GCA_964407285.1. Taxonomy (GTDB): domain Bacteria; phylum Desulfobacterota; class Syntrophobacteria; order Syntrophobacterales; family Syntrophobacteraceae; genus CAYOVG01. The sequence continues at coordinate 117 of CAYOVG010000273.1, read as the reverse complement.
ACACTCAAGACCTCAGCGCGATGCCCCTGGAAGGAGCGTAGATCTCGGCCGCCCCCCACATCCCAAAGCATGACGGATTTGTCGTAACTACCGCTGCAAACGGTTTTGCCGACCGGG
>CAYOVG010000272.1:0-10024 GCA_964407285.1 uncultured Syntrophobacteraceae bacterium | reverse complement strand
GCTATCCCGACGTAAGAGTGCTTCACAACGGCTGGACGCTCTGGCGGGAATCCGGCCTTCCCGTCGAAGGCGCGGGGTAGTCTCATGGCTCGAAAGGCGAATTGTGCATCGGAATGTAAATCATACGGAAGACACGTGGAATACGGAAAACTGAAACCGGAAGACGGAAACGACAATCCGGAAGTCAGGAATCAGTCTTCCCGTCATGCCGTCTTCCTCTCCCCCGTCCTGTGGGCCCGCCTGATCCTGGGGGGGATCTTCATCTTCGCCAGTGTGGACAAAATCGTCCATCCCGGCGCTTTCGCCCAGGTAATTCGCAACTACGGGATACTGCCGGATATCCTCGTCAATCTTACCGCCGTTGTCCTTCCCTGGCTCGAATTGTTCGTGGGGATAGCTCTTGTCGCGGGTTTTCAGCTACCGGGGGCCGCCGTCATTTGCGAAACCCTCCTGCTGGTTTTCTGGGGAGCGCTCGTGTTCAATATCGCCAGGGGCGTCGACGTGCACTGCGGCTGCTTCAGCACGAACGTTTCGGGGAAGCCCCACACTCTGTGGTATCTTTTCAGGGACACTGTCTTTCTTGCGGTCGGCGGGTATCTCCTCTACAATGTCTGCAAAGCGCTCGTCCGGGAGAACGCGACGGCCCGACGGTAGATGGCGTATTTTGGAGCTGGTCTTGGACCCTTCCCGAAGGGTGAGTGATCAATACGATCGCCTTGCTGCAAGCTAACAGAACCCGGCATCTTTCCAGAGAGGATAGCCAGAAGGACTCCCGTATCAATCGAAATCATCGGGATCTCTCCCACGCGGATCAGCCATTTCCTCCGTCACCCGCCTGGACGACCTGTATTTGCCGATCCACCGCTCAGCCCGCCCCTCAATCTTGACAAGGACCCACTCGCCTTCCTCATTCCTCATGAAATCAAGTCGCATACCGGGTTCGAGTTTCAGGTACTTCCGCACTTATGTACTGTTTGGATGATAGTCCTGATTGCCTTTGCGGCTGCGAAGCCACGCTACTTTCAAGGAGGGTGACCCATGAGAAAAAGATTTACCGTCTATTTGATCTTTGCGCTTTCCATTGCCGGGTTGGCCGTAACAGTGAATGCGGGGAGCGCCTATGCGCAACAGGAGGAGTTGATCGTTTCGGCCGCCGCAAGTCTTACCAATGCGTTCACGGAAATAGGCAAAGCCTTTGAGAGCGCCGACCGGGGTGCGAAAATCACGCTGAACTTCGCCGCTTCCGGCGCATTGCTGCAGCAGATTGAACAGGGGGCCCCGGTGGATGTTTTCGCATCGGCGGATCAGAAAACGATGGACCAGGCGCGGGAAAAGAACCTCCTCCTTGCCGGCTCCAGAAAAGATTTCGCCGGTAACTCGCTTGTCCTGATCGTTCCCAAGGATTCGAGGTTGCCGATAGAGAGCCCCGGGGACCTGACCGGCAAGGACGTCGCCAGGGTTTCTCTCGGAAAGCCTGAATCTGTGCCCGCCGGGCGCTACACGGAGGAATCCCTCAGAAATGAAAGACTGTGGGATACGCTCCAGCCGAAATTCATCTTCGGAAATTCCGTTCGCCAGGTCCTCGATTACGTAAACCGCGGCGAGGTGGATGCAGGCTTCGTCTTCGCCACCGATGCGGCCGCCGCTAAGGACAAGGTGCGGATCATAACGAAGATGGAAAAGCACAAGCCCATAGTCTACCCGCTTGCCGTAATCGCGGCCACGCGGAAGAAAGAGGCGGCTCAACGTTTTGTCGATTTCGTGCTGAGCGGGGATGGGCGGGAGATTCTCTCCCGGTACGGATTCGGCGAACCGTAATGTGCCGATTCAGGTCGATGCCGAAGAGAAACCGGTTTCGGGCGCGGGGGGCTCCGCTCCGGAGCGTTTCGGCGTCGATCCTGCCGCCGTCGCACTCCTTCCCCCCGTTTAATCGTCTTACAGACCCACGTTCGCGGAAAACGGAAAAAGTCCGGAAAATGGGAAATTATCATCGACCCATATCCATCGATATTTGGCGATGGTACGGTCCATCCGTGGGACTGCGCCGGTCGAGCCCGCCGCCCTCCCTCTCTTTGACTGGAATAGTTCATGCATAGCGACGTCAGGGCTAAAACCCTTACTATATTCTCGCTGCTTATTGAACGACTGCTGTCAAAGAGGGAGGGTTTGATAGAAAATGAAACTGCGGACGAAGTTGATCATTATGTCCCTGGCCATGCTGATCGTCCCGATGGCCTTTTCCATCACCGTGGTGTCACTTATAACCTTCCGGCAGAACAAAGCCGCCTCGTACGATCAGCTCGACAAGTCGCTCAACATCGTTCGGGACGATCTCCTGTCGAAGCGGGAGAAGTTGCTCGCGGACGTGAACCAGTTGGCCGCCATCAACGGAATGGGCTCCCGGATCAAAGCGCTGTGCGAATTCAAATCGGAAGACTCGATGGCCGACATGGCGGCGCGCATTGCGAAAGAGGCGACAATCGACATCTTTCAGGTCGGAAGGACCGGCAAGCTCTGGCAGGCTGCGCTTTATGACGCTCAGGGCGGTCTGATCTCCTTTGCGATCCAGCAGGACGAGGAGACCATCACCGCCGGGTACGCCCTGACCGGCAAAACGAACGTAATCCATTCCGCCACGCTCAAAATGGGACAACAACTGACGGAAAATGTCTGGAACAAAGTGGAGAATCTCCCCGATTCCCGCTTGAAACTCAACTTCGGAAAAGAAATTCCCCGGGATAACCGCGTTCTCTTCGAGTCCATCGACAATTCCATGTGCATGGTGGCCTTTGCTCCGATCATGGGGGAACGGTACGACAAGAAGACCGGCGCGCTCGAAAAAGAGCAGTTCGGTTTTGCGGTCGCGGTCTTCAAAATCGGCGAAGTGTTCGTCAAGAGAATGACTTTCCTGACGGACATGAAAATCAACGTGTTCGCCGGGGATGCTCTGAGCATCGGCGCGTTCCCGGCGTATGACAGGCTCCGGTCCGCCCCCTCCTCCGATGCGGACGGGAAGGCCGACCTATCCGAACAGCTCATTCGGATCAGCGACATAACCATTCAAGGCGAAGACTACTTCCAGGGCATGCTGCCCCTTTGCGGTGATTCCGGCGCTATCGGCGCCATCGCGGCCGTCTACCCCGGGCAGGCGGCAATGGCGAACACCTGGCAGATCGTCCGTCTGCTTTGCACTATCTGCCTGGTTTGCGCGGTACTGGCGGTAGCTGGCGCCGTCCTGTTCGCACACGCGCTGGCGAAGCCGATCCAATCGGCCATTTCAGAGCTTACATCCTCGGTCGATGAGGTGTCCTCGGCCACGGCGCACCTGTCTTCTTCCGCCCAGAGCCTTTCGGAGGCGACAATCGAACAGGCGGGGTCGATCGAGGAGACGTCCTCCTACATCGAGGAGATGGCCTCCAGGACCAGGCTCAATGCTCAAAACGCGGCGCGGGTCGATAGTCTCTCCAGGCAGGTGGCCGTGAACCTGTCGAACGCCAACGAATCCATGGAGGCGTTGATTCGCTCGATGGAAGACATGTCGGCGGCCGGCGGCAATGTCTCCAAAATCATCAAGACCATCGATGAGATCGCCTTTCAGACGAACCTGCTGGCCCTGAATGCCGCGGTCGAAGCGGCGCGGGCGGGAGAAGCCGGGGCCGGTTTCGCCGTGGTCGCGGAGGAAGTGCGGCGCCTTGCGCTCCGCTCCGCGGAAGCATCCCGGAGCACCCAGGAAATGGTGACCGACATAATCCGGCGAATCGAAGAGGGATCGCACCTCGTGCAAGAGACCGATGATAAGTACCGGGGGGCCGCACTGAGCATTCAGCAGGTGACGGAGTTGGTCGGCGAGATATCCGAGAGCAGCGGGGAGCAGGCGGTCGGGATCGAGCAGGTCAACAAGGCGATCAGCGACATCGATAGGATGACTCAGCGCAACGCGGCGAATGCGGAGACTTCCGCGTCGGCGCTGCACCAGTTGAGCGCGCAGTCGGTGCAGATGGGACTGGCGGTGGAGCGGTTGGTGATGTTGGTGGCGGGCGGTAGGGGGAGCGGAAGCCCTGGTAATCGCAATGGCAATCACAGTGGTGATGACGAAGGGCGCGGCAATGGGAACATAGCGGCTTCCAACGGGAAGGGCGCACATGCGGCGCTCCCCGCTCCGGCCGGGACCGTGGGACGGGAGTTGCAGGCGAACCGTTCAGCGCTGCCGGCAAGGTTTCCTTACTGAATGAATAGCTTTACGATGTGCTGAAATGTGCGGGGCATACCTTCAAGTCCGGATTTCAACCGCCTGACGGTATATCTTTTTGACCGCTTGCCTGAAGCTCCGATATCGTATATAGTACAAGGATTTCTACGGGCGCGATCACCGTATCGGCCCGATTTTTTTTGCTCTCCCATAGATGATATTTTGAGGTTCATAAAGTGGACAGGCACTATCAGAAGGAAGTCGACAAGCGTCGATGCTTCGGTATCATAAGCCATCCCGACGCGGGTAAAACGACGCTGACCGAGAAACTGCTTCTCTTCGGCGGCGCAATCCAACTGGCCGGGGCCGTCAAGGCGCGCAAAGCCGTCCGGCACACCACCAGCGACTGGATGGCCATCGAGAGGGAACGAGGCATCTCCGTGACCACGTCGGTGATGAAGTTCAACTACCGTGATTTCGAAATCAATCTGCTCGATACGCCGGGCCACCAGGATTTCTCCGAAGACACCTACCGGGTGCTCACCGCCGTCGACAGCGCCCTCATGGTGATCGACAGCACCAAGGGCGTTGAGAGCCAGACCGAGAAGCTGATGGAAGTCTGCCGGATGCGCAACACTCCCATCATAACCTTCATCAACAAGATGGATCGCGAGGGGATTGAGCCTCTCGACATCCTGGCCGAAATCGAGGACAAGCTGCAGATCGAGTGTACGCCGCTCTCCTGGCCCATCGGGGCGGGCAAGAGTTTTCGCGGAGTTTATAACCTGCACGGGAAAGCGCTGCACCTCTTCACGCCGGGCCAGGAAACGAGACGCCAGGACGGCATCGTCATAACGGACCTCGAGGACAAGAGACTGGACGAACTCCTCGGCCTCCAGGCCCGCAGGCTTCGTGAAGACATCGAACTCATCGAGGGAGCGGCCAACCCCTTCGAACTCGAACACTATCTGAAGGCGAGCCAGTCGCCCGTCTTTTTCGGCAGCGCCCTCAACAACTTCGGGGTGAAGGAACTGCTGGACGCGTTCGTGGAAATGGCTCCCGCTCCGGGACCACGCGCCGCGGCTTCCCGGATGGTCTCGCCGTACGAGGAGCAGTTCTCCGGGTTCGTGTTCAAGATCCAGGCGAACATGGACCCCGCCCATCGAGACCGGATCGCCTTCCTCAGGATCTGCTCGGGCAAATTCACTCGCGGCATGAAAGTGATGCAGCACAGGACCGGCAAGGAGACCACCTTCGCCAACGCCACCATCTTCATGGCCCAGGACCGCGCCAATGTGGAGGAAGCCTTTCCCGGCGACATCATCGGCATCCACAACCACGGGACCATCAAGATCGGGGACACCTTCACGGACAAGGAGCCTCTCAAGTTCACGGGAATCCCCAACTTTGCGCCGGAACACTTCCGCCGCGTGAGGCTGAAGAACCCGCTCAAGGCCAAGCAACTCCAGAAAGGGCTCACCCACCTCGCCGAGGAGGGCGCGGTGCAGGTGTTCAGGCCCGCTTATGGGAGCGACTACATACTCGGGGCGGTCGGAGTGCTGCAGTTCGACGTCACCATCGGTCGGCTCAAGAACGAGTACGGCGTCGATGCGGTGTATGAGCCCGTGGAGTACGCCGCGGCGCGGTGGGTGGACTGCCCGGACAGGAAGATGCTCGAGGAGTTCGAAAGGAAGAACATCGCCTATCTCTCACGGGATGCGGAAGGGCATTTGACTTTCCTGGCTCCGAGCGAATGGCGGCTGGGATTTGTCATGGAGGAGTGGCCCGACGTGAACTTCCACAAGACTCGCGAGCATAGCTGAAATGAGAGCGAATCTGAAAAACATCGCTATCGTGCTTCACAAGCCCCACTATCCCGAGAACATCGGGGCGGCCGCTCGCGTGGCGAAGAACATGGGGATCGGGCGGCTGGTGGTCGTGGAGCCCGTGGACTGCGACCTTACCCGTGTCCTGAAGATGGCGACCCACATGGCCCAGGACATCGTGGCGGAAATGGAGGTGTACGATAACCTGAGGGATGCGCTCTCGCCCTACGGATACATTGTGGGCACAACGGCGCGGACCGGCTCCCAGCGGCAAACCATCAAGAACCCGCGCAGAATGGCTGAAGAACTCGTCCCCATCAGCCAGGAAAACGAGGTGGCCGTCCTGTTCGGCCCGGAAAGCTCCGGGCTGGCCAACGAAGACCTCAGGCTCTGCCAGTCCCTGGTGACCATACCCACCGCGGACTTCTCATCCCTCAACCTGGCGCAGGCCGTCATGGTCATCGCCTATGAGATCTTCATGGCGGGGATGCCCGGTCCCGGCAAATTCGTCCCCCGCCTCGCCTCCAGCCACGAACTCGAAGGCATGTACGACCAGGTGCGCGATACCCTGACGAAAATCAACTTCATCAACCCCGAAAACCCGGACTACTGGCTGTCGAGCGTACGGCGCTTCTTCAACCGCATCGGGCTCCAGGCGAGAGAGGTGAGGATTATCCGAGGCATCTGCCGGCAGATCGACTGGTACGGCGGCCGGTGCGCCGAATCGTCCGGCGGGTCCGGGGCAGGCGTCCGCAACGAGGAGGACCGGGGCCGGACGCAGCCGAAATAGCCCGCCCTCCGGCAAGCGTCCTCGAATGAATGGCGTCAATGGCTGGAAAGGGTTCAGACTGTCATGCTTCCAGCAGGATCTTGTGGTCGACCAGGGACATGCTCCGGATGACGGCCTTCACGATCTTCTGCTCTCCGAAGATATTTGCGATCCGGAGCTGCCCGCCCTCGTTTTCTATGACGTCGACCGCTTCGAGTATCAGTTCTTCCTTGCCGTCCTTCAGTAAATAAGCATTAGCCTCACACATGCTCTCACCCCGCATCCTTGCCCGAAATGTCCTTATCTTCGGCACGGTTCATGATTGAATATTTCGGTTGAAGAGGAAAGCGCCGGACATCATGCATCCGGCTTCCGGCGCCCGGCGTTTCGATTCACGCCGGGGCGACCGCCGATTCAGCAAGCGGCCGCTTCGACGGCGCTCTCCGGAAACGGCCTTATGATAATATAATAGCGGTGTTCTTTCAAGGGCGGCAAACTCGAGGGCGGCGAGCAGCGCTCTTACGCTTCCGCTACACGCGACTGTAGAGGTCCTGGATAGGTTCCTGCCCGTGGGTCCGTTCCAGCCGCCTGATCATGAAATGAGCGCGCGCCACATCCTGGAAGTGGTCCATGAAGACTTTGTTGATCAGGCCGCCGCCCGCGGCGCCGACCAGGGGAATCGCCTGGGCGATCACTTTGTCCGAAACGACCAGGCTGAATCGAGCCGCGATGGTCGTGATGAACTTCACGAGCGCCGGAGCGCTCCCTCCGGCTATACCCCTTTCCGCCATGTACTTCGCGGCTTCGGAAACCGCGCGGGCAAAGAGCGTCCGCACGGCGAAATACCGGCTTTCCGCGGCTTTGTCCGTAATGGACGTGCCGCCCAGGGCGAAAACGCTCAGGCAGGCCAGCCGCCCTTCCGGGGTACGGAGTCTCTCCCCCTCGCTCCTGGCGATATCCGCGATCGAACGGAGCATCAGCAGTGTAGAAATCGGCAGTTCGACGGGAAGGGTGGCGAGTCCCATGGCTCCGCCCGCCGCCCCCATGAGTATGACGGCTTTCTTGTGGGCGGTGTCCGAACTCCTGGGCACCGGCCTGTCGGCCAGGGTCAGGAGGGTGACGTCCATCGCTCTGCTCAGCGAAACCCGCGATACCTTGTACACCCTCTCGGACCACTTCCGCGGCAATGCGTCAAATCCTTTTTCGATGGGGACCTGCAGCGCGTTCGTGACCTTGGTGGCGAAGCCGGGGGTTTCCAGCAGCTTCTTCGCATACTTGAGATCATCGAGGTCTTGTTTAGGGATGTTGTTCAACTAAGTCAACCTCCTACTGCCGGCGACCGCCGTCATTTCAGCATGCGGTCGATTCTTTCCAGCAGGGTCTTGCGTTTCTTGTGATGCTGCTCGTAGGATTTGACCTCCTCGATCTCCTCGCGGGAGAGGGGACCGAGCTTTTCGACAATCTCATCGACGGTCAAATGCCGGTAGTTTTCGACGGGCAGGTCCCGGTCCGGGGCCTTTCCCTTCTTTTCTTCGGCTTCGGCTTCCTTTGTCTCACCATACCGAGCGCGCTGTTTGTTCACAATCCGGGCGGCCACTTCTTCCTCGCGGCCCTTGTATCGCCCGGATTCCTTGAATTCTTCCTTCAGTTCTTCGTATTCCCGTTCGCGTTTGGGGCTGGAACCTCTCGGCATGTCGGGTCCTCCTCTGATCGACACTGCCGGATGAGCATCCACGGGCAGTGTGACAGGCATCGATATCGTCTTCGCGCGTGGTTTTCACGCCACACCCGCGAAATGGTCTGAACTCTGTCGGTAGGCGGGCGACGCTTCGCATTTGCCCACCAATGCAATGGAGTCGGAAATGGGAGGAATGCAAATCCAATCCGACATCCGATCCCCGATTTGCGACTTCCGTCGGCGGACTTCCGTCAGCCGACTCCCGTTACCCGGAACTCACCCGCGCGGGATATGTAATCCCCGGCTCGTGCAGGTCTTTTTTCCTTCCAAATTTGGCGTGTTATTTTAGCCAATTAAGAATAATCATCTTTTCATTACAAGTAAATGCCGCGCCCCGTCGTTTGATGTGCTCTTGATTCCCGGCCGGCCGAGTTCCGTCACGAGCCTGTAGCCCCCCGTGCTGGCGTAGCAGTAGAGTTGGTCCGCAAACACGAGGTCGGGGTTTTTCGCCTGTATGTCCCTGTACTGGGCCGACAAATCGATGAGCGGCACGGACTTCCTTATATTTACGTATCGAATCGGAAGCTTCGGCGCCATGCCGCCCGCGCACCGGTTCGTCAGGCGATGAACGTACGCGGCGGCCAGGCAGAGGGGGATATACTCCCTGGAGTAGGGTCCCAGCCTTGTGCTCGAAAATATCGACTGGAACGTTCTCATGCTCTTCCGGTCGCCGATTTGCGCCAGCACGTCCGTGACGGCGCCCGGCCCGTGATGGTATGCTCCCAGGGCGAGAAGAACGGACTGAAACGCTTTCCGGTTGCGCGAAAGATACTGCGCGGCCGCCACCGCGGTCTTGTCCCAGTCCAGTCTTCCATCTACCGCCTGGGCTGCGCCTTCCTCTTGCACCGCGCCTTCGGGAGAGGCGCAAGGCACGCTTATGCCGTGTTCCCTCGCGGTATCCGCCATGAACTGGAACATGCCGACAGCGCCCGCATAGGACTGCGCTTCCTCCGTGAACCTGGATTCCACGAACGGCACCGCGAATGCCAGGTCCTCATGAAGGCCATGTTTGGCGAAGATTTCCCGGATGCGGGGCAGGTACTTCCTGCTCCGCTCCAGCACCTGGTTCGTCCCCTCCCTGTCGCACAGGGAAAAGTACTTGAGGAAATAGCTGACATGCTGCACCAGCGTATTATCGACAACAAAAGATGTCTCGCCCCATTCCGACAGGATGGTCTCCAGGGCCGCCCTGGTCTTTTCGGGATCGAGGATGATGTCCGCGTATTGGGCGGGAGTCAGCTTGATCTCCCTGGTCGGCCGAATCCCTTTCGTCTTGCGGCCTGCGGACGTCTTCTTCCCTGACGCCGGCCGCGTGGCCGGCCGTACGGTTGGGGACCCCTTCCGCGCCGCTACGCGGGTGTCCGGCTGTTGAGGCTTGCGTTGCGCGGGATGGAAGGAGGGTGGAATGGGAGCGTTCGGATCGATTCGGACGGATATGCTCGGTGGCCGCGGCGCCCCGGTCTCCGTGCTTTGTTGAACCGTCCGGGGCGGGACGGCGGCGT
>CAYOVG010000271.1:0-10027 GCA_964407285.1 uncultured Syntrophobacteraceae bacterium | reverse complement strand
CTGTCGATGCGGAGAGCAGGCTCTTGATCAGTCTTGTGCCCGGGAAGAGGACGGCCGACAATTGCCATAAACTCATTGAGGATGTCAAGAAACGCACCGGTGGGCGCACGAACATCCTCTACACCAGTGATGAGCATGCCCCCTACACCTCCGCCATTGAACAGGCCTATGCACAGGAGATTCCCCCTCCCAAACGCCTGGGACCGGGCAGAAAGGCCAAGCCCAAGAAGGTCATGCCGCGGGACCTGTGCCATGCCGCGGTATGCAAGAAGAGAGAGAAAAACCGGGTGGTTCAGGTGGTGCGCACCGTCGTGTTCGGCACGGCGATGGCGCTACTGATTCTGCTTGGCATCTCCACGGCCGGCAAGACGATCAATACGTCCTTCGTGGAACGAAGCAATGGCGCGGACCGCCGTCAAAATGCACGAAAGGTGCGCAAGACCTGTTGCTTCTCCAAGGATTGGGATCTGCACAATGCCGCATCCTTCTTCATTGGTTTCAGCTACAACTTTTGTTGGCCGGTCCGCACCCTTCGTCAAAAGGACCTCGAAGGCAACCGGCACAACCGTACACCGGCAATGGCGGCTGGTCTCACCGATCATGTGTGGTCCCTGGAAGAGTGGGCATGCTACCCCGTCCCGGCAGGGTAGCCAATCTCAGACACTACCGGATTTCGAACTTCTCACGAGACGGCCCGTTGTTTTGAGGCAGGTGAGTGATCTGACGCCTTGCTCCGAGCCGGAACAAAAACATGAGCACTCCCGCAACGCACAGGGATGCCACGCTGTAGGTGGTCTTTTTCTCCATCCGTGAATCGGACAGGCCTCTGAAGATGCTCTAAAAGCTTCCAAAGAAATGGCCTACCGTGCGCAGAAGGATGCCGATCAGATGTTGTTGATCCTGGACGGTGGGGTCGAGGGTGTCGTCGGTAGGTGGATTTGTCTGCGGACTGATATCGCTATTCTTACTCATTGTGGCCTCCATGCCTCAACGGCAATTTCCCGTGAGCGCGAAAAAGTCGGAGCTCCACTTAAACGGGAGCTGCTTGATTCCACTGCTTATACGCCATTTCTCAGCGCGAAAAAAGATCGCTCGTCATTCCTGCTGGCAGATGCGGCCATCGAAGGGGGTGGCAGAGCGAGTTCCATCGCAAGAATTGCTGTGATCTGAGTCTGTTTCAGTTAGGACTACGCTTTCTGCGGCACCTGTTGCGAAAAGATCAGTGGTTGCACGAAGTCTTCGTGCAACCACTGATCTGTTAACCCAAATGAGTGGAGGCCACCGTAACCATTCGATTGTTAACTCATTCCCAAACTCACTACCCCAGAAACTGTCCGGTAGTGAATCTTCCGATATCTATTTTCTTCATCCTACAAAATTGGGATAGAATATTTACTATCAGGAAATTCCTGATTGACTTAGTCCATATTGTAGCAGTAATCTACGACCGTCATAATACTGGTAAATCTGGATTTGGTTTTTTAGGAGGCTGCCCGAGAATGGATTAATGCTGAATTGTCAGGAAAGCTATAATTAATATATAAAAGTAATTGACAAATATTATTTATAACTGTAGGATCGTATTGATATAGAATAAGGGAGACTATATGCATATGCGAATTCCTTTCAAGAACGATCCTACCGGGAAATCAAGAAAACCGATTTCAACTATGATAGTGAGAGGGATTGTCAAAAAGATTGCTGGAGTCATTCGCAGTGGAGAAGTGTGCCTTGAAGCGGTGAAAATGGGGGCGATGGCGGCATAATAGAGGGGGAACCCCCTTTTTTTGACTCCAAGTTGAGTTTGCCGTCCCTTATTTCCCTCTCAAAGCCCACACCAGATCCCTCGAAATAGGTAGAGCCCCACACTGGCCGGTTTTTCTTTGTTAACCGGAAATCGGAATTTTCGGACAGTCTCCTAGTCCGAGGCATCCCCAGTAATAGCGGACTTTTTCACCTCAGAAATGTCGAGATTATGGGCCTATAATTTTTTTTTGGAACAGGAACAGAACCCCGCAGCCCGATAAGTTTCGGACCTGCAACAGATTGGATATCTTCCGGTATCTATGGATCTGGACACTTGGGGGTATGCAATGCAACTTGTCATCAACACTCCGGGGACGTTTATCACACAAAAGGACGGATGCTTCCGGCTCAAGCAGCAGGAGAAAGCTTTCGACATATCTCCTCTGAAGGTGGAAAGCATCGTCATTTCAAATCAGGCCATGATCACCAGCCAAGCTGTGGCGATGGCCCTCGAACACAACATCGACGTTATCTTCCTCGATAAATACGGCGACCCCGTGGGACGAATATGGTTTTCGAAGATGGGGAGCACCGCTCTCATACGGAGGCGGCAGATCGAAGCGGTCGAGACGCCGCTGGGGTTGCAGCTCGTGGTGGACATGGTATCCCGCAAGATCGAAAACCAGACCCGGTTTATGAAAAAATTGATGCATGCCCGCCCCGGAAAAGAAGATCACTTCTCTTCCTTTATGGAAACGGTGGAACAGGCGAAGCAGAGCATCGAGGGCCTTTCGGCGGGGTCGGATACGGACATGGATGCCATTCGGAATCGCCTGATGGGATTTGAGGGCACGGCGGGGAGGAATTATTTCAGATGCATCTCCGGGCTGCTGCCCGAACGGTACAGGTTCAAGGAGCGGTCCCGCCGTCCGGCAAAGGACGCATTCAACGCCTGCCTCAATTACTGCTACGGCATTCTCTACTCGTTGGTCGAGAAAGCCTGCATCCTCTCGGGCCTCGACCCGTACGTCGGTTTCCTGCACACAGACAATTACAACAAGAAATCCCTTGTTTTCGATCTTATCGAACCGTTCCGGATATTCGGCGAGCAGACTGCGGTCTATCTTTTCACGGGCAAGCAGATGAAGGATGAGTACTTCGACAGCGCCGAGGGCGCCGTTTCCCTCAACCAGTCGGGCAAGCCGGTGGTTGTGGAGGCCATGAACAGCCATCTGGATGAGGCCGTGCGATACCGCCGCAAGAACGTCAAGCGCCGCTACATCATTCAGCACGAAACCCATCGGTTGGCCAACATGCTCCTTGCCGGCACCGGGGACGAGCGGTCGGAGTGGCTGGAGATAAAGGAAATCTAATTTCCATGGCCGCTCGGGTCCCAACGGGCGGGGAGAACGGGAAGATCGGGTCGGAAGGAGGCTGTATGCCGGTACTTGTATGGATCATTTACGACATCGTTGAAGACAAGGCGCGGACCCGTGTCGCGAAGGAGTGCAAGCGGTACGGCCTGGAAAGGGTGCAAAAGAGCGCCTTCCTGGGGAAACTGGAGAGCAACCGTTTCGATGAACTCTCGGAGAAATGCCGCGCCCTCATAGACGAGAAAGTGGACAGCGTCTACCTCTTCCCCTTCTGCCAGGACGACTTCAAGCGGGTGAAGGTGCTGGGCCAGGGGTTTGACAGGAAACTTGTGAACGACGAACTGCTGGCTAGGTTTTTTTGAGACGAACTCGCGGCCTGATTGTTGTACGGAATTCTTGGAGGGAAGATTCATGAGAATGTCTCCGGAGAACGATTCTTCAGGTACCATGCCGAATCCGGAAATGGTAAAGGTTCGGCTTTTGGTGGTCCGGTTCGATTTTGAGCTCACGAGGCGGGAAATACCGGCTTTCCGAGCAGCCGTGGTGGAAAAGGTGGGACGCGAGAACGTGCTGTTTCACAACCATCTCAAGGATGGGTTCCGGTACGGGTATCCTGTAATTCAATACAAGGTTTATCGGGGGAATCCGGCCGTGATCTGTATCAATGAGGGGGCCGAAGAGATGCTCAAGTTCTTCCAGCAGCCCAACTGGGACATGGTCATAAACGGCAGGCGGGTAGAAACTCAGGTCAAGGATATTGCGTTCAGCTATGTTTATTGCGGTTTTAGTGACCGTCCCGTGTACTACGGGATCAGGAACTGGTTTGCCCTCAACGAGCCCAATTTTGTGAAGTTCATCGGCTTGACCGGTGATTCCGCCCGTAGAGAACTGCTTGAACGCATACTGGTGGGAAACATCATCTCCTTCGCCGGCGGCATAGAGTGGGATCTTCGAGAGAGGGTGGAGGTTTCGATCTTGTCGATGCACAAGCAGCGGTTCTTTCATTTCAAGGACTATCAGATGGCGGGCTTCGATCTGAATTTCAAAGCCAACGTACTGCTTCCCGAAGGAATCGGGCTTGGCAAGTCGGTTTCACGGGGATTCGGAGTCATTGGAAAGGCGACGAGAAAATGATGCTGGGTGAATATACGGGAGATCCTTTTGTAGATGTGGGCAAGCTGGTGATGGATACGCTCCCGCAAGAAAGTGTGGAGGAGAAAATCGGGTTTGCCACCGTAATTTACGTTGACCGCTGGAAGGGGGCAATCAACTCCGTCTTTCTGCATTCGAAAATCACCAATTTAAAGGCATATGGAAAACCTGCTGTTCAGAAGAAAGGCTCTCTTGAATATTATCTGGGCCTTTTGAGCGCCCGCGGGACCGGGGAGTGTTGTAGAATTTGTGGGCGAGAAGGTGCATTGCCGCAGGGTGGAAGAGATACCTGTCCCCTCGTGGGTTCCGGAGAATTTATAAACTTTCATCATTTCCACGAGCCGCGACTTTTTCTATGCCCTCAATGCCTGATCAAACTTTTCTTTGTCCCCTTGGGGATTTTGCAGTCCGGTGATTACTTGATGCTGCTCCAGGTTCAAAATTCATATGCGAAGCGGCTCTGGCAAGACCTGGTCATTCGGGAAAACCTGGATAAGATTTCCAGAAACTCTTCGGATGGTATTCTCAAGTCTTCATATGTGAATCCCAGAGCGGTATCCAACGCGCTGTTCCATTTCGCAGCCCGAATGATCGAAAAATTCGATCATTCGGAACTCCCGCTCCAGCAGCTAAGACTTTTGCGCTTCACCAACTTTGGCCCCAAACCCGATGTGCAGATCTACGATCTGCCCAAACCGGTCTTTTCCTTTCTCAAGAGAGTCCTGCTCAAGGCGGACCTCAAGACCGACTGGCTCCGCTTTGTCAAAAGGCATTACAGGTTGGGCAGATCATCCCGATTTGATGACGTAACCGAAGAGTGGTGTGAAGTAAGAAAGAAGGAAACTGTGGTTCTCGGCGTCAGGGACTATGACGGTTCGAGTTCCAACAGGGTACACGAATACCTGTTGACCGGCAGGTCCATATTGCCGCTTCTTGTCCGCATGCATCGAACCGCAAGTTTTCCCATTATGATTGTCATGGTTTACATGAGGGAGGTTAGAGAAATGAGGCAGGAACAAATCGATCTCATCCGGAGCATAGCGGATAAGATCATAGCCCTGGCCCAAAGGGAGGGAGACTATAAAAAGTTCCTCACTCCGGTGGAGGGAGCCAGATACGCCTATCAGCTTCGCGCGGCCATCTTGAGACTGGCCAAAGCCCACTATGTGAACGGTGAACCGGAGCCCTTCGTGCGGCTGGCCGATTACGTGGACTATCTGTTCCCGGACGGCAGGAGCTGGTATGAGACTCGAGACCTGCTTCTCATATGCCTTTATGAGAAGCTGCATGATTTACGCGTCGAGCCTACCGCCATTTCGGATGGATCAACCGTGGAAATTCCGGAGCCGGAAGCCGATGCGGTGGATGAATTCAACCTGGAGGAATAACAGCGTGATTCTGTTCCGTGAGGTTTCGACATTCGCCGGCCACGGCAATGACAATATGAAGTGAAAACAATGAAACCGGAGGGGAAAACCATGCCGAACACCGTGCAGGGATTTATGCTTATCGATGTGGATGTGGTGGCGCTCAACAATGCGGGCAAGGATACCGGCACTCATCTTGAAAATGCCGTCGCCACCAAAAAAGTTCTCAAAGCCGGGAAAAGTTATGCCTATGTATCCGGCCAGGCCTGGAGATACTGGTGGAGGGAGACCCTGAAGAAGGATTACGAATGGGTTATGTCGCAGGTAATCAGGGAGGGCAAAATCGCTTTCACAGAGGCCAATCCCGTTAAGTATCCCGATGATGACCTCTTCGGGTATATGCGCGCGGCCAAAGAGGAAAAAACAGATGAAAAAGGAAAGAAGAAAACGGAGAATGTTACTTTGACCCGTGTCTCACCGCTCAAGAACTCCGTGCTTATTTCCGTTTCCCCCAGCAATGTCGTCCAGCACTGGTCCGCCATGACGCGCCAGGAAGGGGATGCCGTCCCATACGGCAAGGACGAGTATTGCGCCGTCATGAAGGGAATGTTCTCCATCGCCGTCGATCAGGTCGGGACTTTTTCTTCGATGGAACGGTCGGGATACAAGAACCTAAATGAAGCTCTCAAAACGCTCGCTCTCAATGAGGGGGCAGAGGCGATTGACGATCCTTTCAGCCGTGACAGGAACGGCAACCCACTGAAGTTATTCCGACTGCCCAGGGATATCAGGGTGAAAAGGATCACAGAATCTTTGCTTGCTCTTGAGACTCTGAGCGGCGGCGCGATGCAGACCTGCAACATGGCCGACGTTACTCCGAAATTGATTGTTCTCGCCACACTCAACAGCGGCAATCATCCGTTCTCTCACCTGGCGAAAGACGATCTCGGCAAGCCCGTCTTCTCCATCGATGCCGTCAAGCAGGTGGTGGAAGATTACGCGGATCGGATCGCCGGAAAAGTCTACATCGGCCGTCGCCAGGGTTTCATGGACGGCCTTGAAGACGAACTCAAGAAATATGCGGAGGAGAATGAAAAGAAGATATTTTACGGGTCCGTCAACCGGGCAATCCGGGCGTATGTCGAGGCTCTTAAGCCTCGGATTCCTTAGCACGGCCGGGAAGGGGATGCTATGAAGGGAGTAAGGGCCTACAGAATCAGCCTCACGAGCTGGACGGCCGGGTTTCGCTATCCGAACCTCATTAGCGGGTATCAGCCATCGCTGGCCGTGCCTCCGCTTTCCACCATATACGGACTGATTTCCAGCGCCGCCGGCCGTTACGTGTGCGCCCATGACCTGGCGGTGGGGTTCGTTTTTCGTTTCCTGCATCAGGCAATTGACCTGGAGACGATCTATCAGATTACCGGAAAGGCATCACCCCTGGCGCCAAAGTCCAATGTCATCAGGCGTCAGATACTTTTCGACAATTCCCTATGGCTTTACATCACGGATCAACAAATGGCGCAGGCATTCCGCAAGCCTTATTTCCAATTGCTCCTCGGCCGGTCGAACGATCTGGCTTCGGTGGATTCGATCGACGAAGTGGAACTGGAACCTCGAAACGTCTTGAATCGACTCAAAGGTACTGCCGTTCCCATGGGCGGCGTGCCTCTCTCGGCCCCTATCCAGGCGTTGCCGATCAGCTTTACGGATGAGATTCCCAGGAGAAACATCGGTACTCGCCCATTCTTCCTCCTGGAGTACGATTACCGGCAGACGGAACCCGTTTCGGCTCCCGGCTTTTTTGATCCGGAACTGGAGTATGAGATCTACTGGCATGACTACACGAAAGCCCGGGGACAGTTGCCGTGAACGGCTATTTCCCGCATTTCTGGTGAAATCATGATGCTGAATCAGGTGAGCTACCACAATGGCCATCGAAACGAATTCCAAGGCATCGCGGGAATCAACATTCGATTCCAACCGCATTTGGGCCAAGTCGGACGGTACGAGCCTGCTCGATCACATTGAAGACTGTTTGCGAGTTTACAGTGATTTGTGCTTGGCTCTGCCCGCCATTCCTTCCATCCTTGACATGGCGGACTTCTTTGATCTGCTATTTTACGCAGTCTATCTGCATGATTGGGGAAAGGCTCATCTGGAGTTTCAGAAAGTGCTCAAGGGCGTAAGGAACCAGTGGCTGCATGGCCGCCATGAACTGTACAGCGTTCCCTTCGCCGGTATGCTCGGATTGCCCCCGGAACCGGCGGAACTGGTCTGCCTGGCCATACTGGGACACCACAAGGATTTAGAAACGCTCGTGGAGGCTCATTCGTATACACGAGAGGCGATAGAGGATTATGGGCGATACAATCCGGCCGGGATCAATCCACTCGATTTTTCCGCGAATATGCGGCGCTTGCTGGATTTCGGGTACCTGGCGGAACTCAAGAAGCGCTTCCGCGATTACTACCGGAGGTATGTCTCGGGCGGTGCGGAACGCCGGTTTAAGTTCGTCCCGGTGAACTTCGCATCGGCTGAAAATCCCATCGAGTCGCATGCCTCGCCAATCGTGAAAGGCGAATCACGGCATCCCGATGAGAAGGCGTACTGGCAAAGGATGTTGCTGCTGGGAACGACCAGGTTATGCGACCACATGGGATCGGCGAAAAGAACCGAAATACCCAGGCTTGCACCGGAAAACTTCAGCTTCCTCGATAGTTACGAAGGGCGGTGGTACTCGCACCAGAAACAATGTGGTGCAGTGCCGTCAAGCCTCTTTCTTATCGCCCCCACGGGTTCGGGAAAGACCGAAGCGGCAATGAACTGGCTACGCGGGCAATTTCAAAGCGGCCATCAAGGCAGAGTATTTTATGTACTGCCCTACACGGCATCCATCAACGCCATGCACCGCAGACTCATTGAAGCCTTCGAACGGAAAGGGACTCTGCCCGGCAATACGCGATACATCGGGATCATGCATGGAAAGGTGAGTCAGTACCTGGCCCGGTACTACGAGGAGGTGGACGAATTCACCCGTGATTTCCAATCTCGAATAAAGAGCCTCAAGGAACTCCACAGGCAAATGGTGCATCCGCTCAAGGTCGTTACGCCCTTTCAAATCCTCAAGCACTGCTACGGGGTCAGGGGATTCGAAACGGGTTTCGCGGAGCTTGCCGGTGCGATGCTCATATTTGACGAAATTCACGCCTACGACGTGCAAACTTTCGCACAGATCGTTGTCATGCTGGGATGGCTGACCCGCCATCTGAAGATCAGGACGACGATCATGACGGCGACTCTTCCATCCTTCATGCTCGCGGAACTGCGAAACGCCATCGGAATATATGGGGATTATGAAACCGTAAAGGCCGACGATGATCTGCTGGCCACGTTCACAAGGCACCGGGTACAACTGCTCGATGGCTCCATTTTCGATCAGATGGAGTTGATCCGCGCGGCCTTGAGGGAAGGACTGCGAGTGATCGTCGTCTGCAATACCGTGGCAAACGCGCAGGCGGCTTTCCGGAGTCTCGCGATCGAGGTGGAACCGGAAGAGTCCGTTTTACTCCATTCCCGGTTTACTCCCGAGGACCGATTCGATAAGGAGCAGATGCTTGATGACGAGCGAGTACGGCTTCTTGTGGGCACGCAGGCCATCGAGGTGAGTCTTGATATCGATTTCGACGTCATATTCAGTGAGCCCGCGCCGCTCGATGCCTTGATCCAGCGTTTCGGCAGGGTCAACAGACGAAGGACCAAAGGAATCTGCACGGTATATGTATGTACGCAAGGCGGTGAATACGATGGACTAATCTATCCCTCGGAAGTTGTGGAACGTACCATCGACGTGTTGGGTCGGATTTCGGTCATCGAGGAAGGGGAACTGCAACAGATGCTCGATAAAGTCTATCCCGACTGGCCGGACAGAATAAAGTATGAAGAAACCAGAACGGGATTCCTGGCTAGTGTCAATCGGCTGATGCCATTTATGCGGCATAAGGAAGAGGATGAGTTCTACGAAAGATTCGACGGTGTTTCCGTGTTACCGGTCGCGTTTCAGAATCTTTACGAGGAACGGATGGCTCGATTGGAATTCCTGCAAGCGGAGAATCTTTTTGTCTCCCTTCATCGAGGGATGTTCCACAAGCTTTTGAAATCCGGTCTGCTGGAGCGAGCCGCGGCGGTTGTTGAAATGGGAGGGAAGCTCAAGCAGTTTCCGTACCTTCTGGCGAACTGCAGATACGATTCTCGAATCGGCCTGATCGCAGGGGAGAAAGCTCCGGAATCCCGCAGTACGCTTTCTTGCTGAAGGAGTGCCGTCCCATCGTGTACCAGGGCAATCGCATGATTTTTGGCGCAAGACCAAGAAATTACGGGCAAGTCCCC
>CAYOVG010000270.1:0-10048 GCA_964407285.1 uncultured Syntrophobacteraceae bacterium | reverse complement strand
CTTTGTCACTTCTTTCAGAGGAATCTTGTCGAATAGACCTTCGTTGGCGGCCACCAGCACCCCAATCTGCTCCGCCACCCTTATGGGTTGATATTGGGCTTGTTTGAGAATCTCCCGAACCCGACGGCCTCGTTCCAACCGTTTTTTCGTATCCTCGTCCAATTGCGTTCCAAACCGGGAAAACGCCTCCAGTTCTTCAAACTGAGAGTACGACAGACGAAGGTCAGCCGCAACTGATCGGTACGCAGGCAACTGGGTTTTCCCTCCCACCCGGGACACGGATTTGCCCACATCAACGGCAGGCTGGATCCCCTTTTGAAACAGCTCGGGGGAGAGATAGATCTGTCCGTCGGTGATGGAAATGAGATTGGTCGGAATATACGCCGATATATTCTGAGCTTCGGTCTCGACAATAGGCAGTGCGGTCAAAGAACCCCCTCTGAGTTCATCCCGAAGATGCGTGGAACGCTCAAGCAGACGTGAATGGATATAGAAGATATCACCTGGGAAGGCTTCTCTTCCAGGGGGTCTACGAAGAAGCAGGGACAGCTCCCTATAGGCTCTGGCGTGGCGCGTCAGATCGTCGAAAACCACCAGTACGTCTTCTCCCTGCTCCATGAAGAATTCTCCAATGGCGGTCGCGGCATACGGCGTGATGAATTGAAGCCCGGGGGGATCCTTTTCCATCGAAACGACGACTACGGTGTGGTCCATGGCATCGTTTTCTTTGAGATCGGATATTACCTTCGCCACGGACGAGGCCCGTTTCCCTACAGCGCAGTAAATACAGATGACATTCTTGTCGCGTTGGTTGATGATGGTGTCGATGGCAATGGCGGTTTTTCCGGTCTGTCGGTCCCCGATGATCAGCTCCCGTTGTCCGCGGCCGATGGGAATCAGGGCGTCGACTACTTTGAACCCGGTCTGCAGCGGCTCGGTTACCGGCAGCCGGTCCGTAATCCCTGGAGCGGGCCGTTCCAGAGGAAATCTTTGGGAAGTGTTCAAATCTCCGAGATCATCAAGAGGTCTTCCCTGGGCGTCCACAACACGGCCGAGCAGCTCATCGCCCACCGGAACATGCGGAACACGGCCGGTTCGCCGGACTTCACTGCCGGCAGACACAGCACCGGCCTCATCCAAAAGAACCACCCCGATTTCGTTTCGATCCACGTTAAAGGCTATTCCCAGGAGATTTCCGGGAAATAGAATCAGCTCTTCAGCGCGAACCCCGCGCAGTCCTTCGACCCGTACGATTCCGGATCCCACATAGACTACCGTGCCGACTTCCCGAACCGCCGGGTACGGTTCGTAGTTTTTCCGAGCCTTTTCAAGGGCCTTAAATGCCTCGGTCAGAATGCCTTTCAGCTCTTCCGCTTTTGTCTGATAGTCCATAGTTTCATCGTTTCCGCCGCGTGCCTATGAATACAGGTTTTCGGGCGGGTGATCGGATCCGCGGTGCTATGCCGTTTCAAGCATCGCACTTAGTTTTGGGGTGTTCAGGGGTTGGTATAACGTCCTTTCTTGCGTTGATGAATCCGATTACACCGGCGATGTACCCGCCGCCTGAACATCGAATATCGGTTACTCTCCGCCGCGCCGGTCACTGCCGACGGAATCGAGCAGTCTCACAGCCTTTTCCTCCAGATTCGCCAGATACTCTTCGAGGCTCCAGGTCAATTTTCGGTCTCCGGACTGCAGCTCGATGCCGAGAAGAAGTTCCGGAGTTGTTTGATACTCTATGTGGATCCCCTCCATAATCTGCTGGTCCATGGTTCGCCTGACCTTTTCCCGCATCTCGTCCGACAAATCGAAACCGCTGCGCATGACAATCCGCCTGTTTGCGTTCTGCACGGAAGCTGCAATCTCATCCAAATCCTGTTTCTTCATTTCCTGCATGCGCCTCAGAAAGACGTTACCCACCTTCTCCTCTACGTCCGCATCGGCTAAGCTTCTAAAGGCTTCCCGGGCAATGTTGAAGACTTCCTTGGCCGTCATCCGGTGGAAATCCTGTACGAACGCCTCCTTTTCTTTTTGGATCTCGGCTCTCCACTTAGCCTGGAGTTCGTCGACTTCCTTACGCGCCCTTTCAGCCAGCTTCCGTCGGCGTTCCTCGGCCTCTTCCGTGGTCTTCGATAAGATCTGTCGGCGTTCACTTTCGATTTCCGCCTCTTTCTTTCGATAGGATTCCGCTTCCTTTGCCGCCTCTTTTCTTTTTTGATCCGCTGCCTCGAGGCGGTTGCGAATGTTCTTTTCTCGCTTCTCCATGGCTTGGATGATTCGGTCATAGAGCAGATATTTGAGCAGTACCACCAAAATCAAGAAATTGATGATTTGTGCAACCACGGTAAACCAATCAATCAGCACGGATTATCCTCCTGATCTGGAAATGATATAATCCCAGAACGGATTGGCAAAAATTAGAATCATAGAAACCACGAAACAATATATGGCCGTGGATTCAATCATCGCCAGTCCGACAAACAGGGTTCGCGTAATTCTGTTTGCTTCATCGGGCTGCTGCGCCATGGAGCTCAAGGCTTGAGCCACAGCCCGTCCCTCTCCGAGCGCGGGGCCTATGGCCCCGATCCCGATGGTCAGTCCGCCCGCTATGATGGAAGCCATGCCGATCAGAGATACACTATCCATTATGATTCGTCTCCTTTCTTGTCTTCTTTTTCCGGCCGTTCCTGTTGGGCCCGGGTGGCCGATGCAATGTACACCATAGCCAGCACGGCAAATATGTAGGCCTGAATCAGACCCGTCAGCAAACCCAGTGCATGCATGAGTACGGGAAATATGAGCGGGGCAACAGCCAGCAGAATGGCCGCGATTTTCATACCGCTCATGACATTTCCGAACAAACGCACCGCCAGAGCCAGCGTTCGGGAGAGTTCTCCCATGATGTTAAACGGCAGCATAAAGATCGTAGGCTGAATATATTGCTTTAGATATCCGCGAAGCCCTCTCTTGGTGATTCCGTACATTGGTACTGCCACAAACACGCAGATGGCCAGTGCTGCCGTGGTCGACAAAGAAGCCGTCGGAGCAGCATAACCGGGTACCACACTGAGCAAGTTGGAAACTGAAGTAAAGAGAAAGAGTGTTCCAACAAAAGCAAGGTACTCTCCGGGAGGCTTATGGCTAATCTCCCGGATCTGATCCTGCATACTGGTTACGATTACCTCCAGGATATTTTGCCAGCGGGAAAGGTGTATGTCCGACGTTAGTTTTCTAGTAACCAACCATGAAGATAGTAGCATTAGAACCATAATTGCCCAGGTGAACACAATAGTGGAGTTTAGAGACAGCGGACCCCACTGCCAGAAAATCACTTGATCCGGACTGATATCTTTCAGTTCCAAAGCGATGCCTTATTACCTTATGTATGAAGAGATAGGTTAGTTGCATCCATGCCTGAATCTCAACCTTCGACAATCGCCCTTTTGAACGAAGTCACAAAAACAATCCTCACCAGAATAAACCCGGAAAGACAGATAAGAAGCTTTATCCATCCTACACCCGAGACAAAATAAAATCCTACAAGACTCACTGTTGCACGAACCAGAAAGCTCCCGATCACCCAAATGACTGGCTCATGTGAAACGGGCATCCGGCGTAAGGTCCACCACAGTCCTCCAAAATAGAATAGACCGATAAGTAACCCTGAAAAGAAGGAAAAGGATAGCTCGTAAATATATACCGTCATATCGTGTCTTGCGTCTGCGGCCATCGAGTAAGTAATAAGTTAACAATTATGGGAGATAGGGTGCATGTCAAGATGCATACAAGCACCATCGCATTGAACACCCTTGGTGGCACAGCCAATGCGCCCTGCTTGAGTCCGTGGCTCATGATTACCATGGCGATTTCGGCTCTTGGAACCATACTGACTCCGATCAGAGAACCACTCGGCAGGTCCCGGAGAATCCACACCGGCAGGCCGTTGGCAATGATTTTCGTTGCAAAGGCGAAGATTGTCAGTACGGCGCCAAGGCCTACGGAGGATCCCAACGCGTGCGGGTCGACAAGCATTCCAATCCCGACAAAGAAAAAAGGGCTGAACAGTTCATAGAGGGGTATGAACAAGCCTTCCCTTTTGACAGCCTCATCATCGCGGCTGAAAACGAGTCCGGCAAAAAATGCTCCGATGGCGAGGGAGAACCCGCTCAAATCGGCCAATGAGGCGATGATGAACCCGATGCCCGTCACGACCAGTATGAAGTCTGGCGGCGGGCGCAGGTTTTTCAAATACGTGGTAATCGGTTTCTCCACAAACCGGGAGAACAGGAAACAGAGCAAACCGAATGCGAAAAGCTTCATCAGGAATCCTCCGGCTGTTTTTCCCATTACCACACATAAGGCGGAGCCACCGCCGTTTTCCAATTGTGGAAGCAGCGCAAAGACCAGGGCCATCAGGACGACGGCGGATATGTCATCCAGCTCTGCTACATCGATTAACAATTCACCGTTGGGGGAGTTCAAAGCCTCCGCGGAGTTCCATACCGCCACCGATATCCCCACACTTGTGGCAGTAAAGGCAGTGGCCACGATTATGCTGGTGGCCCATTCCAATGATAGAAAGTAGAACGCGGTTACAAATCCTAACAGGCCGCACACCAGAACGTTGCCGACCCATACCAGACAGGCGCTTCGCAGCTGCTTCAACAGACCACGCAGATTGCTTTCGAGTCCGACGCGGAACAAAAGCGTTATCAGACCGATCTTAGCAAAGAGGTCGAGTATTCCGCCCGCTCCTGTACCGAGCACTCCCCAATGAGACTGCACAAGGCGAATGAGCAACCCGAGAAGCAGGAAACCCACCAGGGGCGGCACGCCGATACGCTTCACCCATGATTTGACCAGCATGGTCAAAACGATCAACGCGCCGATGGTCATGATCATGAGGGGATAGTTGAGATGATATTCAATCACGTTTGCTTTCCCGGTCCATCCAGTACCATGCATTCAAGCAACCGAAAATCACACCGATAAACAGCCCCATAAGCGTCCAAGAGTATGTTCCGGTAAATGTCCTGTCGATCCATACACCTACAGCGACACCGATCAAGGTGGGGATGGCCACCGACCATCCCACCAGCCCGAACATCCCGAGACCGAACCACACCCCCCGGTCCTTCTCCTGACGCGCCTTGAGCTTGCGCTCTTCCTTCTCTGCAACTATTTCAGGGAGTTGTGTTTGATGTTTTTTCTGTTGAGGGTCATCCATGTCCATGGAGCTCCAAGAAACGTCGGACAAATCCGACTTCGATTCTCGCCATTGCCGATCGGACGGTTTTCTCTCGCTCGTCCATAGCCTTGTAATGCTGTTCCACCGTTTCCCGCAATGCTCCCAGGTTCAATCCCCGTACGGCGTTTCGGGTGGATACCGTGACCTGGTCGGCGCATTTGACTAGGATCCCTTCATCCACGGCCAAAAATACTTCCTCTCCGTCCGCCGTTTCATAGGAAAGAAGCCCGGGAATCAGTGCCGTAACAAAATCGATATGGCGGGGAAGCAGGCAGAAGGCGCCGTTTTGCGCTTCTGCCGTTACTTTCACCACTTCCTCATCCAGGATGACTTCAGTCGGTTGTAGGAGTTTAAGGCGCATCCTATTTAGGGTTTTCAAAAGTTACACTTCGTTTGTGTGTTTGCATTGCTGCCCATGAATCACTTCCAACGGCTTTTCGCTTCATCAATGTTTCCTATCATATAGAGCGCGCTTTCCGGATAGTCGGCGAATTCATCGCTGAGTATCCGCTCACATCCGTCCAGGGCATCCTCAAGCGCCACCATCTTGCCTTTTGCCCCTGTAAACTGCTCGGTGACCATAAACGGTTGGGTCAAGTATCTCTCAAGGCGCCGGGCACGCTGCACCGTTTGCCTATCTTGTTGGGAAAGTTCCTCGATTCCCAGCATAGCGATGATATCCTTGAGATCCTCATACTCCGAAAGCGTTTTCCGAATATCTTGCTGAATACGATAGTGACGCTCTCCGACAATATGAGGCGCCAACATCTTGGATCCGGATTGCAGGGGATCGATGGCCGGGTATAGGCCTTGACCGGCCTTTTTCCGCGATAGAACGATGAAAGCGGACAAATGGCCGAATGTGTGCACCGCCGCAGGGTCCGTGAAATCATCCGCCGGCACGTAAACCGCCTGGACCGATGTAATGGCGCCGGTTCGGGTGTTGCATATTCTTTCCTCCAACTGGGCCAACTCGGTACCCAGTGTCGGTTGATATCCCAAACGGGACGGTAACATTCCCAGTAGACCGGAAACCTCCATGCCCGCCTGAACGAATCGAAAAATGTTGTCGATCAGAAGGAGAACATCCTGCCCGCGGTCATCCCTGAAATATTCGGCCATGGTAAGAGCAGCGTGTCCGACCCGAAACCGCGCGCCGGGCGGCTCATTCATCTGGCCGAACACCATCACCGTGTTCTGCAAAACGCCGGCCTGCTTCATTTCCCGGTACAGTTCCTCCCCTTCCCGCACACGTTCGCCGATGCCGCAGAACAGGCTTACACCTTCGTGGCCGCCGACCATGTTGTTGATCATCTCCATGATGAGCACGGTCTTACCCACTCCGGCGCCGCCGAACAACCCGGCCTTCCCACCAAGCTCCAAAGGAGAAAGAACATCGATGGCCTTAATGCCTGTGGTGAAAATCTCCCACTTTGTAGATTGATGCCCTATAGGCGGTGCTTCCTGATGTATCGAACGCCGCGGGACACCTGAAATTTCCTCCTTTTTGTCAATCGTTTCTCCAAACACGTTAAAAACCCGCCCCAGCAGTTCTTCTCCCACCGGAACGCTTAGCGATTGGCCGGTATCGATAATGCGTGCGTTCTGCGCGAGACCTTCCGTGGAGGTCAAGGCAATTCCCCGGACACTTTCCCTATCGATATGCATCAGGACTTCGACAACAATTTCTTCGTCATCACCGGCGCGCAGAACGCTCTTCAGCTCCGGCAGCCGATCCGGAAACCGGGCGTCGACGACACTGCTTCGAACCGAAAGAACGGTCCCGCTGTTTTCTGCTTTCGAAATCTCTTTTGAAGGCGTCATCTTTTTTCGCGTGTTTGATTCCTCGGGTCCCGCAGCACTTGTAACGGCGGGCAGGTGCGATGCCCCCTTACCAGGCCGAAATGCTGTTTTTCAAGGGGCTGGTAGACGACGAGGCAGAGGGTTCTTCACGCACTTTTCCCTGACCGGACATCCGATCTTTGGACTTGTCCTTCATCTTTTTCCGTTCCTTTGGCCCACCAAATTTGGTGCAAACCCATGGGAATGCAGGCACCATGTTTCCAGTGCGCCGATCCTGCGCCGGGACGCGTTCGCGCCGCCGACCTTCTGGGCGAGCGCCCCCTGCCCGTGAATCCGTCTTGACGTTGCATCCATGTCGACTCGAACTATATTTTCCGATGCTGGATCGTGAAATAGACGATTATTTGTATTTTCTTTTCAGCATTCCTGTAGTCGGTGCGGTTGGAGTTCGGCGTGAACCTTCGGACGCGTGATATGCTTAATTTCAATGAATAAAACGCCTTTCCACGGAGTACGCCAACTTATGCACCAGAGTCATCGCACCCAGCCGAAGCGTGTCCGATCTTCTATCCAAGAGAGGGGTGGCGCGCCCTATAGTCGAGATTCCCACCGGGGTGGATACGGTCTTCTTCTCTACAGGACAAAGGGAGCCCACCCGCCGCGCACTAGGTCTGTCGGAAAGCGATTTCCTATTGGGGCACCTGGGCCGCTTGGCTCCGGAAAAGAACCTCGAATACTTGGCCGCGTCTGCGGCCGACTATATGCAACGAGATGAACGCGCCTGGTTCTTCGTTGCGGGCTCCGGCCCCAGCGAGGACGTCATAAAAAGGATACTTACCAACCGAGGCGTTCGACACAGGTTGATCTTGGCTGGTCAACAGGTGGGTCGCGACTTGGCCGACGCATACACGGCCATGGATCTTTTTATCTTTGCATCCCATAGTGAAACGCAAGGGATGGTCCTGACCGAAGCCATGGCTGCGGGAAAACCGGTCATTGCCCTGGATGCCCCGGGAGCCAGGGAGGTTGTCCGGGACGGGTACAACGGACGTTTGCTGGCCGCCGAAGCTTCCATCCATGATTTTGCAGCAGCCACAGCCGAAATGGCGCAAAACGAATATCTGGTAAGGAAATATGGCCGGGCCGCCCGTGAGACCGCGAAGGAGTTTTCCAGGAAGATTTGTTCCAATAAACTGAAGGATCTCTATCACTCAATACGTGAAGAATACGCCCCGCACGGCCGGGCGGAATCCATGGATTATCAGCCCTGGGTTTCCATCTTGGAAAGATTGAAAGCCGAATGGGACCTAGCCGTGGGTAAGACCACCGCGGTGGTGGAGGCTTTCACTTCCGACGATGAGGAATTCAGTCTTGAATGAAGCAAAGGGGCACGGCGCGCCGTGCCCCTACTAATCCGCGACTCGCGCAGCGACGACGTAGGTCCGGGGTGAAAAACGTTCCCCCTATCGAGAGCGGCGCCAGGCTAACTCAGGTCTGCGGCCGCGTCCTTATACGAGTCTTTGAGTTCGGATAATGCGTCGTGCATTCCTTCTTTCATCTCATTCCAAGCGTCTTCAGAGGATTCCATCATCTCCTTCAGGCGCTCATGCGCCGCCGTTTGGCGCTCTTTAAGCTGTGCAAGACGCTCCTGAAGAGACTTTTTCGCTTCCTCGGGCTTGGCTTCGATGTCCTGCTTCAACGCATCGATCTTGGCATCGATTTGGTTCAGCTCTTCGGTCATTTTCCGGTAGTATTCCTGCCGTTGTTCATACGTGTAGTCTTTAAGGGTCTGAACCGCTTCTCCGAACTCCTTCTTAACATCTGAAGTCGTGACGGTCTTTTGAGGCTCTGGAGCGGGTTTGTCCTCGCTACATCCTCCAAAAACAAGGATGGAAAAAAGCGCCCAACTCATTACGCCTGATCGCCATACGCTCATTTTTTGTCTCCTCTCTGTTTGGCGCCACACCTCGGCCTTAACCGATCCCAAACTAGTTATTTGAACTTGTCAACTGCGCTGTCCAGCCCCCGCTTCAAGTCGCGGTAAGCGCTTTCTACCCCCATTTTAACGTCTTCAAGAGCCAACGATGTCGAGCCTTTCATGTCTTCCACCTTCTGCTGAAAAGCCTCCTTTTTCTTTTCCAGATTTTCGAACTCCTCCTGGAACTCGATCTTCTTGTTCGCCTCAGCCTTAGACGCCTTGGCCCTCAAGATCTCGATTTTTGCATTCAGTTCCCGAAGTTCCGCCTCCATCTTTTCACGAAACGATTGTAGCATGTCCATGATTCCTCCTTAACCGGGTCCCGATCTTGCGAGAAACGGAGATAAGGTTATGACAAGCTTCGCTTTTTCCTCCTCTAGCCCAAGGTTTAAGACGAAGTATAGCGTACGATGATTTCTTTGGTGCGCCTCAGATACAAGGAACGACTTCGTCGAGCGGCGGGCTGCTTTTGATCTGAGCCTAAATCCGCTATCTTATCGATCGCCGGCTAAACCAGCCGCTCTGCTTTATATGGAAAGCACATTCTTTGAGAGGCTCCCATTACTATATCAGACTGTTGAAAAACGCGATCTGCTTTCACGCCTTTGGCGTGACGCTTCATCCTTCGCTGCTAGCCGGCTTCCCAAGATCCGAATCCGCCTCATGCTTGCCTAAAAGCCTATCCCTGTCGGCTGTTTTAAAGAAATTAGGGACATAATGTATTTTTAGTGATAAAACTATTGAGCCATAGAAAGAGTATCTCCTTCTCACGGAGCAGATACTCTTTCCGAGAGGTCCGTTTGGGGCCCTAGAAGTCCTGTAGGTGCTGACTTTCGCTCTCAACGCAACCAGCCGGAATTGGACGAACAACCGGCCTCTTCGAACAGGATCGCCCGGAAGCAGTGGCCAAGGCGGCCCTTATATTCGCCAACCCGATAAGGAATGCGTCCATCACAAGTGAAAGCTCCTTTGGTCTACAGTTTTTCTGGACACCAAATTGGGATAGGAGAGAATGAAAA
>CAYOVG010000269.1:0-10210 GCA_964407285.1 uncultured Syntrophobacteraceae bacterium | reverse complement strand
GGGGACAAGCTTCGCGGGGGCGACCATGAAGTGTCATTCCGTTTTAAACCATGCCCGCTTTTCCTGCTCGGGAATAGAGCCGGCGCGGCGGCAACCCCGGCCTGCATGCCGATCATTCGTCATCATGCCGGCCAATATATCGTGATGATTTAAATCCAAGACGAACGACCGGAAGAAATGGTTTACACGGATTCGAACCTGCCTGCGGGTTCCGTGAACCCATCGGCTCCTTCCACGCCGGGGACGGGGCGGAGCCATGGAGTCATGGAGCCATGGAGCCATCTTGCGCGGGTCCCTTTCGATTCCTATACATTGAATAACCCATTCGAGCCGCCTTTTGGGGGCGGCGCTTTCCCCACCACCATACCGACAGAGGAGATCCGCGGATGCATGAGAAGGCGGAAAACAGGGCTTTTTGGGAGGAGCAGGAAAGACTCCTCGACGAGTTGGCGGACCAAGCGGTATGGCCGGGAGGGCAATGGGCGGTGGAGCGCCTTGCCGGGCAGGGGAAGCAGCCGGTCCGCGAATTGATCGGCAAGCTGATCGATCCGGGGACGGATTATTTCGAACTGAGCCGCATAGCCGGGTTCGGCATGAATTACCCCGGGGTGAAGGACGTCCCGTGCGCGGGCGTGGTGACGGGGCTGGGCAAGATCCACGGGTCCTGGACGATGATCGTAGCCAACGACAGCAGGGTGAAGGCCGGGACCTACTTTCCGATCACCTTGAAAAAGCACCTGAGGGCGCAGGCCATCGCCGGGCTGTGCGGCCTCAACTGCGTCTACATAGCGGATTCGGGCGGCGCGTACCTGCCGATGCAGGCGGACGTGTTCCCGGACGAGCGGCACTTCGGCGCGATGTTCTACAACATGGCGCGGATGTCGGCCCAGGGGCTCAAGCAGATTACCCTTGCGACCGGCGGGAACACGGCGGGCGGCGCCTACATCGTGTTCATGGCCGGCGAGGCGGTGATGATCGACAAGATGTCCTACTCGTTTCTGGGCGGCCCGCCGCTGGTGAAAGCCGCAACCGGGGAGGTCGTTTCGGCCGAGGAGCTCGGAGGGGCCATGGCGCACACCCACGTATCGGGCGGCGCGGACCACTTCTGCAGCAACCAGGACGAGGCGGCGCTCAAGGTCCGGGAGATCCTTTCCATGGAAGCGCCCCAGGCGCTCCACATCGCCAGGTCGCCCGAGCTGCCCCCGAAGCAGCCTGTCGAAAGCATCTACGAACTACTCCCCGGAAACGTCTACCGGGGTTTCGAAGTGCGGCCCTTTCTGGAAGCGATCTGCGACGCCGGACACTTCATCGAGTACAAGAAATCCTATGCGACGGGCAGGGGGGACAATATCGTCACCGGAAAGATGCGCATCAAGGGAATACCGGTGGGGGTGATCGCGTCGAACGGGACGGGGATCATCTTCACGGAATCGGCGAAGAAGGCGACCGAGTGGATCGTGCGGTGTTGCCAGGACCCGCTGCCGCTGCTCTTCGTCCAGAGTTCGCCCGGGTACATGGTGGGTTCGGATGCGGAAAGCCGGGGGATCGGGAAGTACGGGGCCGACATGGTGAGGGCGGTCTCGTGCGCGAACGTGCCCAAGATCCAACTGGTGGTCGGACCCGATAACGGGGCGGCCAACTACGGGATGTGCGGGCGGGCGTACCGGCCCCATTTCCTGTTCACCACCATGCGGGGCAGGACGTCGGTGATGAGCGGGAAATCGGCGGGTGAGGTGCTGCTCAGTATTGAAGACAGAAAGCGGGCCGAATCCGGAAATCCCATGAGCGAGGAAGAGAAGAAGGCGTTCAAGGAGAAGATGATCGCCCGGTACGAATCGGAAGCGCATCCGTTTTTTTGCGCGGCAAGGCTCTGGAACGACGGCGTGCTCAAGTTCGGCGAGATTCGGGACCGGCTTGCCGTGGCCCTCGAGGTGAGCCTGCTCAAACCGCTCCGCGACTCCTGCTTCGGCGAGTTCAGGTTCTAGAGGAATCGAATCACTCTCGGGAAATCCGCTTTCGGACTCTCCGCTCATCCGCGTGCTGCAAATTTTGGAGATGCCGCTCATCTGCCCTTGTACACGGGTTTTCTCTTCTCCCTGAAAGCGGCGAGGCCTTCCAGGCGGTCTTCGGTGGGAACCACGGCCCAGTAGGCATTCGATTCGATGGTAAGTCCGGTGTTCAGGTCCGTCTCCATGCCGTGGTCGATCGCGTACTTGGCCTGCTGGACGGCGATCGGCCCGGCCTCGCAGATCAGCCTCGCCATCGCCATGCACTCGGAAATCAGCGCCCCGGGTTCGCACGCTTTGTTGACCAGCCCTATCCGCACGGCCTCTTCGGCATCGACCCTTCGACCGGTAAAGATCAGCTCCTTTGCCTTGCCTCTGCCGATGAGGCGCGGCAGCCGCTGGGTCCCGCCCGCGCCGGGTATGACGGCCAGGCGCGTTTCGGTAAGCCCCATGGAGGCGTCCGTCGATGCGAGCCGGATGTCGCAGGCGAGCGCCAGTTCGGTCCCTCCCCCCAGGGCCACGCCGTTGACGGCCGCAATAACCGGCTTATTCAGCCTTTCGATGAAGGAAAAGAGATTTCCTATCGTCCGGATGTATTCCCTGACCCTCTCTTCGCTGTAATCGGCCCGTTCCTTGAGGTCGGCCCCCGCGCAGAAGGCCTTTGCGCCGGCGCCGGCGACGATGACGACCCGCACGTCCGGGTCGAGATGCAAGGCTTCCATGCGCTCCTTCAGGGAGAGCAGCATTTCGAAGTTGAGGGCGTTCATGACTTCGGGCCGGTTGAGAGTCACCACGGCCACCATGTCCCGGCGCTCTTCGAGTACGGTATTCCCATCCATGGCTCTATCCCCGCTGAATGCTTTACTCTTACTCTTGCCGCCGGTCGCCCTGGTCGGTCCGGTTGCCTTGGTCGCCCGGGGCGCCCGGGTCGGTCCGGTCGCCCTGGTTGCTCCGGTTGCTTCGGACTCCACGGTCGCTCCGGCCCCGCCAGTCGATCCTGCCCGCGGCCACCAGGTGGCCGGGGAGTTCCCGCTTCACAAGCGACTGGGCATAGCGCGCGCAATCGAGCAGTTTGTCGAGATCGACGCCGGTATCCATGCCCATCTCGCCGAGCATTCCGACAAGGTCCTCCGTTGCGATGTTGCCCGAGGCCATTTTCGGGTAAGGGCACCCGCCGAGCCCTCCCACCGAGCAGTCGAAGATGCGGGCCCCTTCCTCGAGCGCGGCCAGGGCGTTGGCAAGGCCGGTCCCGCGCGTGTCGTGGAAGTGCAGGGCAAGGGCCGAATCCCCGGCGACCGGCATGATCCTGCGCACCATGCGGCGCACCGTCACGGGATTCGCCATTCCGGTCGTGTCGCCGAGCGAGACCTCCCGGACCCCCAGCGCCAGGTACTCGCCGACGATCCATTCCACCTTTTCCGGCTCCACCGCGCCTTCGTACTCGCAGCCGAAGGAAGTGACCACATAGCCCCTCATGCGCATTGCGCGGTCGAGGGCCGCTTCCGCGATCCGGCGAAACCCCTTCAGGGAATCGGCAATGGACATCCCGACGTTCTTGCGGTTGTGGGTTTCGGAGGCGGAGACGAACAGGGCAATCTCGTCGATTCCGGCCGCAACCGCGCGTTCGAGCCCCTTCGGGTTGGGCGTGAGCGCCGAGTACCGGACCCCCGGTCTTCTGCGCAGGCGGGCAACCACTTCCTCGGAGTCGCTCAGTTGCGGGACGGCTCCGGGGCGCACGAACGAGGTAATCTCGATGCGCGTCAGTCCGGTGTCGGAGAGGCGCTCTATCAACTCCAGCTTCCGGTCGGTGGGGACGAAATCCGGCTCGCTCTGAAGGCCGTCTCGCGGCCCGACTTCAACGATGGTGACAGATTCCGGATAATTCACGTGAGCGCCTCCCGCACGGGTATGTAGGTACGAAGGTGCAAAGGTATGAAGGCAAGGTATGATTCCCTCGACCCTCGATCAGTTCACGGTGACGATGTACTTGTAGTAATGAGGCAAGCGGCGCGAGTCAAGGACGGAGGGCGTCCGACCGCGGATATGTATATATGTTCAATGGAACAGACCGGTATTTGATTGAAGGACTTGACCGGCGGTTGATTGAAGGAAAGGACTTGACCGGTAGTTGACTGAAGGAATTGACCGGTGGTTTTGACTGAAGGAAATAGACCGGCGGAGACGTGAAGACTGATTCGTTCATGAATTTGCGGACGCGCTGCCGGCCCCGGTCGGCAATGTGTTGGAGACAACTTCTTTTTGGTTGGGTTTACTTTGATTCCTTTTGATACAGTGTCGTTGAACGGCATGTTGAAATTTTTGTTTCCAAGCCCGCAAACCCGGCATTCATGCGGATTGTATGACACGTTTACGATACCTTCGTGGGCTGTTCGTGGCACGCTAATGAGTCGCCGAACCCTGGTTTTCGGCCTCCGGAGGCCCCAAAATCTCTGAAAGTTCCGCACATATAGACTAATTTCAACACGGCCAATTTTGGTGGTTGCTTCCCCGGCTACGGGGACGGGATGTCCGGAGCACTTCGGATTCATGCATTCCGCCTTGAACCGTTCCATACGGGAAACTTCCTTCTCCATACAGGACACTTTCTTCCCGGTCATGGTTCCATCCCTTCCATCTCTCCGCCGTCTCTCCGGTCCAGGCGTGAGACTTCCGTGAGATTGACGGTAATCTTCGTCCCGGCGGCGCCCATCGGGAACGGCGGTGCTCCTCCACGGGCCGACCCGGACCATGCGCCGTTCAGGATTTCGTTCCTTTAGTCCGGAAGAATCGCCTACGGAATCGTTCTAATCAAGGCATTCATGCATGTCAACATACAGATTTGAATGCTCACAATTGGAGAGTGTACGGATGCCCAGATCACCAATCGGCATTTTCAAGTCGCCGGTTTTGGTGCATTTTCATCTCGCCGCTGACACCTGCCGCAAACTGCATGGATCTGGGGATCACCTCGCGTTCCCCACAGTCGAATACCAGTAGATGGATGTGATTGGAGGTGACCATGTAGTTCAGGCTGCACAGGCTGTAGCGCTTCCTTGCCTCAAAGAGGCGGTAGAGCCAACGCCAGCGGTCCCTTGAAAACCTGAGCGGAAACTCCCTCTGGTGGCGCCGGTGGGTTATATGCCAGGCATATCCCGACAAGTAGTGGCGTTTGGCTCCGGCCATGCTCCCTTGCCTTCTCTCCTTAAAGGGCTGGTTGACTGACAAAACTCGAAATGAAGTAGCTCCACTATATCGCAAACCGTTGATCATTCCGGGTTTGCAGGAGAATTTACCATGACTGGCAAACGCAGGAATATCGCCGCATTGCGGAGTTTTGTCAGTCAATCAGCCTTAAAGGGTCAACTTCCATGCCCAAAACAGGGCTTTAAGCTTGAAAAGAGCCCACTTCGTGAGGTCTTTTTCTGAAGTGCCTTGGACTTACCGTGGCCCGACCCCATGCCTGCAACGACCCCATGCCTGACATGCCTAGACTAGGAGGCTGTCCGAGAACTCGGTTTTTGGCAATTTGGCCATCGAAAATTCAACTACTTACGATGGTAAAAACTATAGAAAATGACATTATCGGACAGCCTCCTAGAGAAGTTCCTCATTGCCCCGAGTCCCACCCGCGCCCCGACAAAACCATCGGTAGTGGTAGATGCAAGGCTTATAAAACGGTCTGCTGAACCTGCCGCCTCCGCTTCGTTCTTGGTCTTTTCTTCGTACTCCATGGGTCTCTCCTTTTCTGGCTCCTAATCCCAGCCATCACCGGCACACAACCACGCCGCTAAGGGACTACAGGAAATACAGAAAAATAAGCCCGGCGTGCTTGCGTGTCCGCATGCAGGGGTCTGTTGGGTTATAGAAAAGTCTTTAATGGCTCTGTTCTTTGCGTAGACGCTCAAACCTAGCCCTATGTGATTTGTCCAATTTCTTAATATCCAGCGCTTCCCGGTAACAAGGATGTATTTCCCATTTAACTCCGAAATCATCATCTGTTCTTGAACTCAAAAAATCAGGCATTTGATCAAAGGAGTAATGCTGATATCCGTCTTCACTCTCGCTTCTCGCCAGTATGAAGCCCAGTCTATATAGGAATCGGGCAATCTCACGCGGGCTTCTTGTAGCCTCTCCTTCAATCTTAGCTTCAATGTGATTAGATACTCTGTTATTAATCCATCTAAAAAGCTCATCTCTTGTCATTAATCTATTGCAGCCCCTAAAGGAATTAAGAAGTTCTTCTATTTGATTACATTGGTGTTTATGTTCTGCCACAAGATCTGCAATCCGTTTCTTACCATATTCGCCCCAAATATCATTTATGTGCAGCCTGCTTATTTGTGAGTCATTCAACCTTAGCGCACGCTCTTGAGCTAGCTTACATAATTGAATAGCCCATCTTGGCCTTTCATATGACAATGTGTATAATACTTTATAAGTATGTATTTCTTTATCGGCCCAATCCATTTTAGGTACAAATACCTGCTTTATTATATATTCGTCTTTTTCTTCATTATTTATAAATCTGCTGTCAGGAGGCATATGGAAATTCAATAGATTTAACTGTGAAAATATCCTTTTCGAAAGTAGACTTCTAAAGTCCGACAGATACCATAGGATATTATTTACATATTGCTCCATCTTGTCCAACGATTCATCAAAACGCCTTATTACAGACCAGACATCAGTCCTCATTGTTACTCTAAAATTAATATCTTTTAGGTCCTGAACGAGATAGCGGCAAGCTGAGAAAAAAGTGCTTAATTCTAGTGACTCAGAAGATGTCATCTGAAAAGTTGCATCAAGATCGTCTATTAAGATCCAAAGCCTTCTATCTTTAACTCTCTTAAGGATCTCAAACTCATCCTTAATTGTCTGCTTCTCTGGATTGTAATCATGAAATATCTTCTTGAATCTATCTAGCAAACAACCCACTAGATTACGAGACCGATATCCTTCTAATTCTGCACATTCCACCATTGTAATCTGGTCGTCTGTTAAAGCAATATTCAGTCTTTCAGCTATTTCTCGGTTAACCAGAGAGCATATCCTGACCATCCAATCGCGAATGTAATCATTGGGCGTATCAAGTTTGTGTGTTAACCTGAACTTTGAACGAACCAAGTCTGCACCTCTTGCCTTAATTACGAGGGCATCCTCGTCGTTCTTGGAAGCGTTGTACGCAGTCCATTGCAACAGTGCCGACTTACCTACCCCCTTTTTAGCAGTTGCAATAAGGATTTTATTCTTGCTGTCTAGAAATCTGGCGAAAGATTTTTGTTCAATGAAGTAGGAAGTCAATTCCTCTGGCTCAATGTCGTCTGCGGCTTCATTTCCAAAGTCTATTCGTTCCAAAATGTCCATCATCCAAGGGCCTCCCTTTTACACCCATGAGTATTGCAACTCAACACCCAGCTAACCGGCCGTGCGGAAGTAACACCAAATTTCATTTTCACCGACTTCTTGTGTCCGTCCTGCGGGTGCGTGGTCCGGTTGAGCGACGTCTTAGCTCTGCTCCATATTTACGGTTTTGGGCGTTCAAGCTGCGGCTTCAACCCCGAAAACGCATGTCTAAGACCAAAATGGGATCTAACTTCTAGCCTTTTCCTAAGCTAACCAGCAACCCCAATATTCGCGGTGAGCCTTGGGACCAAGAAACGCCCGCTTCTTGTTGACTTTTTCTAAAATACCGGACACATGACTTGATCTGACTCCCGAAGTCTGGGAGGCTTGACTTGGTCCGACCCCGGACGCCACGAGGGACGCATTCCCACAACAAGTGATTGAGTGCTTTGGTTTAAGTTGTTCGTTACGTCCGCGTTCAACATGGCCTTTTCTCCAATATCATTAATCTGGTGGGGGTTCACAATTACCTTTGGAAGACTGTATCCAAACCCACTAATCGGCCTAAGAATCAAACCGTATTTGACAACCTCCTCATAGTCCTCGGAGCTCGAGTAGTCACTACCGTCGACTTTCACATAGTAGGTGGCACTGCCGGTCCACCCATCCTTCTTGTAAACCTTGTACCAAATCTTCTGTGATATAACACCAGTAACCATCACGACCCCAATGTACTCCTTTGATTTAAGATTCCTGCGGTGGTCGGACCGTTTCTAAAGCTCGAAATTGCCTTTATGTATTCACTATCGGACACTATTCGTGGGCACGGAACGTAAATCCAGCAAAGTCAACGGTTTTCGCCTCAATGAGTGAGCAGGTCGGATTCCGCTTTTACCTTGATAGCCGGGCCTTTACTGAAAACGCGTCCGGTAGTGAGTTTATGTATTCAGGGCTACGGGAATCTGTACACCATCTTCTGCTATTCACGATTTGAAATTGATAGACACTCTCTTTAGCGAAAGCATGAGAATGGGCTGATAGACTCGCAATTATCAGAAGAAGAATTCTCTGGTATCGCATGCCTAATTCCCTCCTCGATGTTTGAATGTTCTAACACGGTCATAACCGGCGGCACGCTTTATCGGCGTCCGGTTGATGAAAATGTTATGATTCCAACCATCCATTCACTATAATATCATATATGCATATCAATTTACGATAATAAGTAGAGTAGCGAGATGTCTTGCCATTGATCTTCTGAATATTTTGTATTATGAAGTATTTCAAGGCATCACAATCAAGTGTTTTCCATGGAATGAATGGGAGAAGGAAAGCTGCCTTGTCACTATCATAATTTGATATGATGTCATATACATTCATATCTTTGCATTCGCGCACAAACAATCTTGAATATTGTTTGTTTCTAAAATCACTAACATTGAACTCGTCAACACAACGAAGAGCTATTGAAAGTTTATTGTATGCGTATCGTGATGATACGCCTATTTCCTTTAGGTACTTAAAGACTGGAACATATTTAGTTTGCTTGAAGTAGTTTGGAACTATTGATGATAGTAGAGCTTTGGAATTAAAGCGTCCTTCATTATATATAATGTCTTTAAAGATGTCTTCCAGAGTTATTGGTTCGTATCCTTTGTTGGGTAGACGATCTAATATCCCAACACCAACAACAAATTCAATATTAGAGCTATCATCAAGCTCATCAAAATCTACCACACATAGTTTCTCCGAAGGCTCTGTCTTTCTTACCAACTCATATATTTGTTCTTTGCAATAACGCAATATTCTGGCAGGAATCTTATGCTCAATAGATTGAAGGGCTCTATATATTTCTGAGAAATCATCAGTAACAAGCAAAGTTACTGGTACTTGGGTATCACCTAAAGCGTAAATGGTTTCTCTTACTCCATATGGTCTTTCAGCTCTTATTCGCTGAACAAAAATGAGGTTCTTTGTAATTTTATTAATATTCTTAGTTCCAATGCCCCTAACAACAGATGACAACAGGTTCCTAATATTGGGATCATTCAAAGAATAACCCATGAAAATGACAGGGTTTTCTACAAAAATGGTCACTAGCTTAGCCGCTAGATAGGCATTACTTTCTTCAAAACGTCTATAATCATCTTGTGTAAGAACAAGCGTATTAGGCTTTGTGCAGCATCCGTGGATTTTGTATATTTCTCCGATGTTTTGAGGGGTAGAAACCAGAAGTTCTTCTTGACCGATAAATACCTTGTAGTCTGGAAAAAGAGATTCTGAGACAAGATCCCAGTTGGTTGTTATTATACCATCAACGTTCGATTTCTTCAGCTCTAATAGTTCTTGAAGGAAAAAGGTGTCTTCAGTGAATTTGCGAGAAGATATTGTCTTAACATAATCGGCAATAGAAATTTTCAGCGGAGACGATACATATCTAGCAGTAGCCTTAAATTTTGACCGTTCTTCTGTTGTTGCCTCAGAAGTCCACCAATAGTCTTTATAGTCTTCTGCCATTTTGCTAGCCGTCAGAGGAAGGTCAGAGTTAGAAGAGGAGAGGTAATATTGAAATTCCTTGATGCCCTTGCAGAATTGACTGAGCAATTCCTCCCAGTTCGGTAACCCAATATAGCGCCGACTAAAGCCAGAGCCCAGGAAAAGAAAAGGCCCATGCCTGTTTTCCTTCAGCTTTTGGCATAGAAGTTTTTCAACTTGCATATTCGTTCTATTCTCCTATACATAACAAGCAATTGAACAGATCTGGATATCTCCCCTTTTCGGATGATAAACGGAAAGATCACCTCGCTACTGGAGTACTACCGTATCTCATCTGCCCGCCGGTTCGGAATGAACACTGGAAG
>CAYOVG010000268.1:0-10231 GCA_964407285.1 uncultured Syntrophobacteraceae bacterium | reverse complement strand
TGTTGAAGAGAGGGCCGAGTCCCGTGCATACCGGATTGACGGGAGCGCCGGGGACAATGACCACGACCGCCGCCAGCACGCAAAACAGCAGTTTTTTCCCGCACAGCATGGAAGTGGCGATGAGGGTGAAGACGCCGCAAACGAGCGCGATATGCGAAGCTTTCGGGAAACCTCCATAGTGGCTCCTGGTATAGAGGCAGAATGCAAGGATGATCAGAAAGACCGGGAGCGCCGTTTTGATGCATGAAGATGCGCCGATCCGGTCTTCTCGCGTCTCCGAGAATCTTACCGTGCGCAGGGTGAAGAGAACGGAGGCTATGCCGATGCCCAGCAACGCCCTGTTCGTGGGCACCCGCTCGATCATGGCGATCTTCGGCAGGAGACCGGAGCCTCCGATGAATACCCACGCGGACATGAGAGAGATGTATGCGAGCAACGCAACGCTCAACCGGTCGAGTTGTCTCGAGTTCTTCACCGTTCGGGCAAAAAGGACCAGCGCGAAGGGAGCGAGGTTCAGGAAATTGCTCGCTTCGCAAACATTCCCCAGTCGCGCGTTGAAGCCGCTCCGTCCCCGGATGATGTCGTAGTAGCTGGAGAAATACTTGACCAGGTCCATCTCGCCCCCGAAAGACACCCGGTTTCCGGGGTA
Organism: uncultured Syntrophobacteraceae bacterium; assembly: GCA_964407285.1. Lineage (GTDB taxonomy): Bacteria > Desulfobacterota > Syntrophobacteria > Syntrophobacterales > Syntrophobacteraceae > CAYOVG01. The sequence goes on along the minus strand of CAYOVG010000268.1, from coordinate 9,582 downwards.
GGCGGTGGCGGTGATAAGGCTGATGGATTCCCTGGTTTCAAAGTAGAAGGCGAGCACGACGGCGGCGATGACGCTGAAAGACGCCGCCCCGAAGGCGACCCGGGAGAGCGGATTGGCTCTCAGGAAGCTCGAGTACCCCTTTTGCGCAAGAAACCCGGCGACTATGAACAGTCCCAGGTACGCTGCGACGATCTGGGAGGGGGGATAGAAGCACAGGATAAAATTGACGGAATACAGGGTAAAGACAAGCCATCCCAGGGCCGTCGCCACCCTGGACGCGGAGGTCAGGGCGTAAATGAGGGCGACCGAGCCCGCGCAGAGGGCTATCGTTATTTCCGGGATTATGGTGGAAAACCACCACTGCATGTATCCGGAGAAGAGTATCCATGCCGTGCCGGTTACGGAAAAGAGGAAGGAGTTGCCGGTCATCAGCATCAGAAGCGGAAAAAGACTCAGGGCGAGGCCGAAAATCCTGTAGTTCCAGTAGAAGGAGAAGCCCCTTTCGATGTCGAAGAGAAAGTATCCCCAGTGCTGTGGCTTGAAAATGGTGGTATAATGGGCGACGGGAAGGCTGTACGTGGAGACGAGGGGGGTCTTACCGGCCCCGAGAGTCTCGTTTTGAACGGGAAAACCGTTCGCCGCCTGGGAAAGGGTGAAGGGCGTCGCCACCGCCCATTCGTCCGACCTGATGCCCCGAGGTTTTCCGATAAGGACGTTGGACTCGGGCTCCGTTTTGTTGTACTTGATAACGTGGTCCCACACGCCGCAGGACGACCCGTTCAGTTCGAACCCCACCGCCGCCGCAAACAGGAGGAGCAACAACGCCAGGTACGCGATAGTCCCGGCATCGAAACGGACCAGGCGCTCCTCGGAAATCTTCCGCCCCAGGCAATCCAGGTCCGCCCGCAGCCTCGACAACACCGTCCCCACCCGCCAGGACTCAATCACAACCATGGACCCGCGCCCCGGAAACCGGCCCCTCAACATCCTTACCGGGTTCGGACGCTTTTTCCCCGCTGTTCCCGGAAAGCTCTTTGCGCATTTCCTTCACCTGGTACGCCAGTATCCCGACCTCCTGGATCAGTCTCCTGTTGTTCTCGGTAAGCTTCGATATTACGACGGAATAATGCAGTAAAATCACGTAGACCGCCATGATGAGCACCAGGAAGAGCGTTGCCGGAGCATACGCGATCCCGACGATCCCGGCGATGACGTCAAGCCCTTCCCGCCATATGGAGAGCGTTAGAAAAACCATCCCGAAGAAAAGCCAGAGAAGGGAATACTCCTCCTTCAGCTTCCTCTTTGCGATGAGATGGATTATTATCAGTAATATCAGAATACTGCCGGTGATCGATAAAGCCTGAATCATCTGTTTTTCCGTCGGGGCGATTCCTTTACCGTCTGCTGACGAAAAATATGCCCAAGACTATAAATCCGACCCCAATCCACTTATACGGGTTTATGCTTTCGTGAAGAATCAGGGAGGCATGGATCATGCCTATAACGTACACTATGGATATCATGGGATATATGAAGCTGTATTCGTATTCCCCCAAAAGGTACATCCAGTACACCGTCGCTACGAGATAGATCAACAGCCCGGATATCATGTACGGCGACAGTGAAAGATTCATCACGTTCGTCAAAAGACTTACATTTTTGTTGATCAACCCGCCATTCCTGTTGATCGCGATTTTCCACAAAACCTGTCCCGAACTGATCATCAGCGCGCATATGAATGCTTGAAACGCCGCTTTCATAATCCTCCAGCATTGCGAATCGACTCAGCCCTTGATGATTCTGGGCCGTATAGCGCTGACCATGATGGCCAGCATGACCTTGATAATGTAGTAGACCGGCTTCAATCCGTTGATGGAGGACGCCCCTCCCTGCCTTTCCCGCATCTCCGCGGGCACTTCCCGTATTCTGAAATGGTTTCGGCCCAGCACCACCACCGCTTCCGGCTCGGGATAATCGACCGGGTAGTGCTCCGCCAGGAAGTCTATGCAACACTTGTTGTACGCTCTGAACCCCGACGTGTTGTCGGTTATCCTCTGGCGGATCAGCAAGGAGTTCACCACTTCGAATAACTTGATGCCGATCCTCCGGGCGAATGTAGACTTCCACCCATCGTGCCTGCGACAGAAACGGGACCCGATCACCACGTCGCTTTCACCATCGACAATCGGCTGGAGCAGTTTGTGGACTTCCGACGCCTTGTGCTGGCCGTCTCCATCGAATTGAAGAACGATGTCGTAGTCGAAGTACTTCGCGAACCTGAATCCCGTCTGGACCGCGCCTCCGATACCCAGGTTGCACGGAAGGGTGATGATGAAAGCCTTTCCCGTGGCCTCCGCCACCTCGGCGGTATTGTCCGCGGAGCCGTCGTTCACCACGAGGATGTCCCAGGCCGAGTTTTCATCCTTGAGGGAGTGGATGACATTCTCGATATTGGATGCCTCATTGTACGCGGGCACGATGATCAAAATCTTCTTCAAGGCAAACCCCGTCCGCCTCTTCCTGTGCAAGGATCAATTCCATGAAACACGCGCCCGCCGGCGAAAGCCGCGGACACCCCGCCCTCGATCATGGACATTATGGTAAACTGCGACAGGTTTTGCAAGATACTTTACTCACCGTCCCCGGAAAGCGTTGCGCTCTTGTCTCGAACCCTACCGTAGACGTCGTCGAACCGTACGATATCGTCCTCTTCCAGGTAACTCCCCGTCTGTATCTCAATCAATTCCAGGGGAATCCGGCCGGGATTCTCAAGTCTGTGCACCGTCCCCAGGGGAACGTACGTGGACTGGTTCTCCGTAATGAGCATTTCCTCCGAATCCCTGGTTATCCTGGCCGTACCCTTGACCACCACCCAATGTTCGGCGCGATGGTAGTGCTTTTGCAGCGAGAGCTTCGAACCCGGATTGACGGTTATGCGCTTCACCTGGAACCGGTCGCCCAGGTCGATGCATTCATAAGTGCCCCATGGTCTGTACACTTTGCTGTGCACCTTTGCCTCCCCCCTGCCGGCCGCCAGCAACCGGCTCACGATGACGTTCACGTCCTGCACGCAATCGAAGGGGGCGATAAAAACCACGTCTTTCGTCTCCACCACCACCTGGTTGCTGATCCCGACGGCGGCGACCATACGGCTTCCCGCATGCAGATAGCAGTTCTGAACGTTGTAGGAGACTATGTCTCCCATCTGTACGTTACCCGCTTCGTCCTTTTCCTGGATCTCGTACAGATCTCGCCAGCTCCCCAAATCCCTCCAGCGAATGGAAAGGGGAACGACAACCGCCCTGTTCGTCCTCTCCATCAACACGCAATCTATGGAGCCTTCGGGGCAGGCGTCGAACGCTTCGGGATTCAGCCGGAGAAAATCCAGGTCGCGGCGCGCGAGCGAATGCGCCTGCGAGCAGGATTGCAGAAGGTCGGGGGCGCAAACCTTCATTTCCTCCAGGAAAGCGGATGCCTTGAACATAAAGATCCCGCTGTTCCACAGGTGTTGGCCGGACCCGGCGAAACCGCGCGCCGAATCGACGTCCGGCCCGGCGATGAAGGAGCGGACCTCGAAGGCGCTGCAAGCGGCGGGGACGTCGCTGCCGCGCAGCGGCGTCTCGCTTCCCTTTTCAATGTATCCATACCCGGTGGCGGGGGACGTGGGGGTAACGCCGAAAGCAACGATGCGCCCGCTCTCGGCGAGCCCCGCGGCGGAGCGAACGGCCCGCGCCAGGGGCTGCACATCCTCGAAGTAGTGATCCACGGGGAGAACGAGCAGGATGGGGTCATCTCCTCCATTCATGGCTTCCATCGCAGCCACCGCGGTCGAGGGGGCCGTGTTTCGCGCTTTGGATTCGAGTATGATGGAGCGGGTCGCCACCCCGAGCCCCTGTATCTGCGCCGCGGCCATGAACCGGTGCTCCTCGTTGCAGAGCACTATCGGAGCGTCCGTAAGATCTCGAAAGTCGGCCAGCCGCATCACCGTTTGCTGCAGCAGCGACAAATCTCCCTTCATCATCGACATGACTTGCTTCGGATAGAGCTCCCTGGATAGAGGCCATAAATGAGCCCCATAGCCACCGCACAAAATCACGGGAATTATCATTTCCGGTTCATCCTCACTGGTTTGGTCCGTCCTGATCGTCGACATCTCCGCAAGAATGTCCTCAACGCGCCGGGGGACGATTCTCTGGCGGCATATTATTCCAAGCCCATGGCAGGGTCAATGACTGAAAATGGGGGGGACACGGAATATATCGTTGCCGTCTTCCGAAGAATATACGTATACTAAGAGCACGGCAGCTTCCGGGCGCCACAATCCCTGAAAGCCGCGCGGACGCCGGGTAACCTTCGGCTTTCAGCCCGCCCCGTCCCGCTTGGGGGCTTATCGTTCCTCACGGTTTTCTATTTCTTTAATTTTCAGGAGAGGACCATGACTTCTTTGTGGAGGTTCCTGGTGAGGGCGCTCGCTATGATCGGCGGGCTTGTTCTTCTTTTGATCGTCATCAGCGTGGTAATGGGCGTGGTCTTTCATTCGAAGGGCGAGCGCGCCGTTCCCGACAAGGTGATACTGGAACTGGATTTGAAAAAGGAGATTCCCGAGTACATATCGGAAGACCCCATCGCCAACCTTATGGCCGACAGGGCGATAACGGTGCGTGACACCGTCGAGACGCTCCAGCGGGCCGCGGACGACCCGCGGGTAGTGGGGCTGGTGGGCAAGATCGGGGCTCCGGGAATGGGGATGGGCAAAATGCAGGAGATACGAAATGCCGTCATCGCGTTTCGCGCGAAAGGAAAGCCCGCGATAGCCTTCGCCGAAACCTTCGGCGAATTCGGGCCGGGAAACGGCGCGTACTACATCGCCACGGCCTTCGAGCAGATCTACCTGCAGCCGTCCGGAGACCTGGGACTTACGGGCATCATGATCCAGTCTCCGTTCGTTCGGGGAACGCTGGAGAAGCTCGGCATTACGCCCCGATTGGACCACCGCGGCAAGTACAAAACGGCAATGAACACGTTCACCGAGCGGGGATTTACCGAAGCGGACCGGGAAGCCACCCGGAAGATGATGGAATCCCAGTTCGCGCAGATGGTCCAGGGGATCGCGACCAGTCGGGGGTACTCTCCCGACGAGGTGCGCGGAATGATCAACCGGGGGCCGTTCTTCGCGGAGGAGGCCCTGAGGCTCAAGCTCGTCGACGGACTCGCCTACCGGGATGAAGTCCACGATATCGCCAGGGAAAGAGCGGGCAGGGGGTCCGATTTCTTCTCCTTTTCCAGGTACGTCGCGCGTACCCGGGACCAGGAGAAGGAAGAGGGAAAGGCCATCGCTCTCATCTATGGCGTCGGAGCGGTCCATCGGGGCAAGAGCGATTATTCACCCCTGTTCGGCGGCTCGTCCATGGGGTCCGAAACGATATCGGCGGCCTTCCGGGCAGCGGTCGAGGACTCCGACGTCAAGGCGATTTTGTTCCGTGTCGACAGCCCCGGGGGCTCATACGTGGCTTCCGACACCATATGGAGAGAGACCGCCCGCGCCAAGAAGGCGGGCAAGCCCATCATCGTTTCGATGGGCAACGTGGCGGCTTCGGGCGGTTACTTCGTTTCCCTGAAGGCCGATAAGATCGTTGCCCAGCCCGGCACCCTCACGGCGTCGATAGGCGTTTTTGCGGGGAAGCCCCTCATGACCGACTTCTGGAATAAGATCGGCGTCACGTGGGAGGAGCTTCATACCAGCGACAATGCGACGTTCTGGAGCAGGATCGTCGATTACACCCCCGAACAGTGGGCCCTTTTCGAGCGGTGGCTCGACCGGGTGTATGATGATTTCACCACCAAGGTGGCGGAAGGGAGGAACATCCCCAAGGAGAAGGTGCTGAATGTCGCGCAGGGAAGGGTCTGGACGGGCGAGGACGCAAAGGAGCTGGGGCTCGTGGACGAGTTGGGCGGATTTCCGGAAGCGATTCGACTGGCCAGGGAAGCGGCGAGGATTCCGGAAGGCGGCAAGCACCATCTGAAGCTCTTCCCCCGGAAGAAGACCCTGCTCGAGAGCGTTTCCGATATGCTCCTCGACGATAACGGCGAGGCAGACGCGGGTGAAGAATCGCTTTCCTCCGCGGTGGCGCGCGCCGTCCGGAGCGTGCGGCCGCTCGTGAAGGCGGCCGCGCAAATCGGACTGGGTTCGGAACCCGACGTCCTGATGATGCCCGAGGTGGATACCGTGCGGTGATTTCTTTCTTCCACGGAAAGCACGGGAGGCATGAACGACGAGGAGAGCAATCTTCAAAAAGCATGAACCACGAAATACGCGAAATGCGCCAAAGGCGCGGAGAACGGAAGACACGAAATCCGGCAGGAACGGAAGTTGAACACCGGAGAGCGGAACCCGGATAACGACGTGAGCATCCGGGTTCCGCTCTCCGATTTCGGCATCCTATCGTTGAACTATGCGCATATCTTTATTATCATGAATAGATTGCAGGTGAGCCGATTTTTGCCGCGGGCGAGAACATCCGCCGTGGCGAGTGATTCCATATTTGGTTGAAAACGTAAGCTGTCCCTGGTTTTTCCACACCTTCCAAAGGAGGAGATGAGACATGGAACGCTATGAAAGCATATCCGAGGGCGTCGTCTACGAGAGCGTAGCAGGTGGAGTAATGTCCAAAATCAGCAAGACGGAGCACAAGCATTCCGTCTTCGAGGATGAGGCGCGGAGGCTTCCGATACCGGTGTGTTCCGTTTTCGTCGACGAGGACGGAAAGATCCGTCCGGTCGCCTTCAAGGAGACGGGCATCAAGCTGATCAGTCGAAACGACGAGCGGACCCGCGCCGCCTTTCCGAAATCCATCGAACGGAGTCGAAACCTGGTCCTGGAGGGGGCGCAGGCGGGCGGAGCGGAGCAGAAGGTTTCCGGCAAGCGGGTCGCCGTTCTGTTTTCCGGAGGGCCGGCGCCCGGAGGGCATAACGTCGTCGCCGGACTCAAAGCCGTCCTCGGGAAGGACAACACCCTTCTCGGCATTCGAAAGGGGCCCAAGGGGCTCCTCAACGGGGATCTTTTCGAGGTTACCGCCGAAGATGCGCACGAAATCCTCAATACGGGAGGCTTCGATTTTCTCGGCACCGACCGGACGAAAATCAAGACGGATGCGCAATTTGCGAAGGTCAAGGAGACAATTTTAAACAACAAGCTCGACGGAGTCGTGATTGTGGGTGGAGACGACTCCAACACCAACGCGGCCATGATCGCGGAATATCTGCTGGAGGAAGGGGTCGAATGCGCAATCGTCGGCGTTCCTAAGACGATCGACGGCGACCTGGCGGTCGGAAAGCTCCTGCCGGTCTCCTTCGGGTTCCATTCGGCGACCAGGGTCTTCGCCGAACTGGTGGGAAATTTGACCCAGGATGCCGCATCGGCGGTGAAGTACTGGCATTTCGTCAAGCTCATGGGCCGCACCGCCAGCAAGATCACCCTCGAAGTGGCGCTGCAGACGAAACCGGCCATTGCGCTCATCTCCGAAGAAATCGCCGAGAAGAACATGTCCATCGACGACATCGTCAACCATATCGTGAACATCATCATGACCCGCAGACTCAGGGGGATAAATCACGGGGTGGTCCTGGTGCCGGAAGGCCTCATCGAGTTCATCCCCGAGATGCGGAAGCTCATCGGTGAACTCAATGCCCTTCTCGCCGAATACGACACGGATATCAGGGACCTTCCCACTCTCCAGAACAAGCTGGAATACATCTACCCCCGCCTTACGCCGGCATCGGCCCAGCTCATGGCGTCGTTGCCCTACGAGATCCAGGAGATGCTCATCCTCGACCGCGACGACCACGGAAACGTGAAGGTGTCCCAGATCGAGACGGACAAGCTCCTGATCGAAAAGGTGCGCTACAAGATATCCGAGATCAAGCGCCATCCCGACAAGTACTTCGGCAAGGGAAAGGGGATGATCGACGCATCCCCCGAGCAGGTCGAGAAATTCAAAGGCATGTCTCTTTCCACGCAGGCTCACTTTCTCGGGTATGAAGGCCGTTGCGTCAAGCCCACGCTCCTGGACCAGGCCAACACGTTTTTGCTGGGTCTTACCGCCGGGTCCCTGGTGCTGGACGGCAGGACGGGATACATGGCCGCGGTGACGGACCTCGACAAGGGGGGCAGGGTGCTGGCGATTCCGCTTTCCGGCCTCATCAACGTGGAGCAGAGGAAGGGCAAGGAAGAGCTGGTCATCGAAAAGGCTCTGGTGAGCACGTCGTCCGCTTCTTTCAAGGCGTATGAATTCAATCGGGACAGGTGGGCGAAATCGGACCTTTTCACCAGTCCCGGCCCCATTCAGTACTGGGGGCCCACCTGCAGGCAGATCCCGTTGATCGTGGCCCTGGATCAGGATTACGAGGACTACGAGAACTTCAGTCTCGGGGAAGAGCGGGAGATTTCGTTCGAGTAGCGCGAGGCCGTTTCGAAACTCGGGAAAAGCCGTCCGGGCAGTATTGCCGGACGGCTTTTTTGCTTTTATTTCGGGTCGGTTATGGTACAATGCCCCGGCATGGTGGAAGCAGGCGCGTTTTGCCTGGGGAGGAAGGATGGGCATGCACGAGGAAACGCCGGAGGCCGGTGTCCTTCGGGAAGTCAACCTTAGCCGGAGACGGTTCTTGAAGGCGGCTGCATACACCCTTGGCCTGGCCGGTGTGGGGAGCGTATGCGCGCAAGGTTATGCCGGCGTTCGCGAGGTGGATGACATCTCCATCGAGCGGGTGCGGGTCCCCATATCCGGTCTCAAGCCGTCCCTCGAAGGTCTCAAAATTGTCCACATGAGCGATTTTCATCTCTACCCTTTTACCAGCCTGGAACTGATCGGGAAAGCCGTCAATCTCGCCAATGCCCTGAAGCCGGACATAGTGGCGCTCACGGGCGACTACGTGACCAGGAATACGCGGGCCATATACGAACTGGCTCCGGTGCTCGCGGGTCTCAACCCGAAACTGGGCATATTCGCGGTCCTGGGAAACCACGATCTCGGCAAAGTGCAAACCGGCATGGTGAGAAACGGTCTCAGGAAGGAGCACATAACGGTGCTCGGCAACCTGGGGGTCGAGTTGGGGGTAGGCGGTGCGGCCCTTTTCATCGCAGGCCTCGACGACGCCAGGTACGGGCGACCCAATCTGGCCAGGGCGATCGAGAAGCGCAGTCGCTCCATGCCCACCGTGCTCCTGGTGCATGAGCCCGATTATGCGGACCAGATACCCGAAAGCGGGCGTATATCGTTGCAGCTTTCCGGCCACAGCCATGGCGGACAGATCCGGCTTCCGGGGGTCGGCGCCCTGTATCTGCCCACAATGGCGAAGAAATACGACTACGGTTTGTATAGGGTCAACGATGTATGGGTCTATACGAACAGGGGGATCGGGGTCGTGGACATTCCGATGCGGCTGAACTGCTCTCCCGAGATCACGGAAATAACCCTCTGCGCCGCCGGTTGATCCGTATGGGCTTCAAGCGAAGGACCCGCATGAGCCACGGGGGCCCTCTCGCGGCGGGGGCGCGCCTCCGCCGGGCCGGGGCGGCGGGGGCGA
>CAYOVG010000267.1:0-10266 GCA_964407285.1 uncultured Syntrophobacteraceae bacterium | reverse complement strand
GTTTCCACTACCGGTCCGGACGGGACGCCCCCTCCGGGGAGGGCCGCGCCACTCCCTTGCCCGTCATAGTCGAGGTCCGAGGTGACGTAGAGAACGCCGGAGTCCATCTCTTGCGCGTACCGGACGGCGTAGCGACCGTCAGCCAAGCTCTCGAATCCGCCGGCGGATTGCGCGGCAGTGAGAGTGAAGAGCCGCCGTCGTCCGGACTGCCGTCCTCCGCGGCCGCCGGTCACGGCATCGGTATCGCAGGCCTGCCGGTCCACACCGGGGAACTGGTGCGTGCGGCGCGTCCGCGTCCCGGAGACGGAAAACCCGCCGTCACCGTCGAATCGATGGATGCCGCCGCAATGCTCACGCTCGGCCTGAAGCTTGACCCCAACACGCTGACGGAGCGGGAACTGAGCCTCGTGCCCGGAATGAAACCGGATTTCGCCGCCTACATCGTGCAACGGCGTCAGGACCGGCAGTGGAGCAATCTGCGGGAATTGGAGGAAATTCCCGGCGTCGGACCCAAAACGCTGGACAGGTGGAAGGCGTACCTCGACCTCCCCCGGTAGTCGTTTCCATTTCGGATAGCTCCAGCCGCCCTTGCCGGAGCGGCCTGGAGGAAGCTGCGAAAGCCCTGAAGCAAATGCAATCTCAGCGGTCTCACCTGTGAAATCTACCCGTCGGACGGCCTCCGGCCTTGGTGTGGGCCGTTCCAATGAGGCTCGGTGCGGCATCGGAAGACGCCGGCCATCTTTCATCTTGATTTCTATAGATTAACTCACACTCATTCAGGTGGAACGAAAGCGGCTTGCCCCGCGTATTTCATCTAGAATCGGCGCGGCCCGGTGATTGCCGCAAGGTGGGCGTGCTGCATGGAAGGTTGGGGAACCGGCGCTCCGCATAGCATTTCCATCCAACGGCCGCCCTGTCCGGGATCACATTTTGGACGGCGCCGGCAATGGCGGCGATGCGAAAGAAGTTGGATGATTCAGTTGGGGCGACCGGTAATTTTCCTTGACATGGACGACCAATATGTATATCGATATGTCTCGCTGAACAGTTTAGCCGTCTGTCTATCAAAAGTATAGGTATTTTGCTCGATCTGTCAGATTATTCCATTAAAGGGAGGGGGAGAGGAATGCTGTTTATCGTAGACGAGGCCAATGTCGATATGTTTGATTCGCCTGTGCCTGGATGCTGCGTCATTGGGCCATGGGTAGAAATCAGTTAGGCGCAATTGCGGCAGGGAGGGCAAGTCCCTCCCTCGCCGTACTAATGGTACCCATATCATTCAGATGTATGTTGTCAACTCCGCCCCATAGATCCTGCCACTCGCCCAGTCTTCAACAGTGGTATGCAAAGAGGGTTGAGCATGTCTGCATTGGCCGGATGGATCGTGTTTACATCGGTATCTCTTCTCCTCGCCATGGGCCTTTGGATCTTCCCTGGCGTGAAAGATGTGCGCGGAAAAGCGCCGGTCGGAAATTCCCTGCGAATAGATGTCCCAGGGCAGTTCGCATCCCTCCATCCATTGGATGGACTCAATACTGCATCCACTATAGTCTTTCCATTTCTTTTCGACTATCTCATCGAACCCGGCACAGCCGATGACCCTATGGAGCCGCTTCTCGCTGTATCCTGGCGCTATGACGAGGCGAGCTTCACATGGACCCTGCGCCTCAGGGAAGACGCCAGGTTCCATGACGGTCATCCCCTAACCGCCCGCGATGTACAACATTCCCTCCTGCGCTGGCTCAGAGAAGATCGACCGGCTCTGTTCCGCACTGTGGAACATATCACCGCCATTGGGGACCATACTATCGAGATTGTTCTGACGGGCAATCACCCGGATTTCCTGAGAAGAATCTCCAATTTCGAGATCTTCCCGGAACGACCTGCCGGCAGCAGCGACTTCTATGAGATGCCGATAGGCTCGGGACCATACAGATTCGATTATCGAAGAGGTGAAAAGGTCGTGAGTCTCGTGGCGAATGAACGCTACCACGGCAAACGCCCGAAGATCGACCGAATCGTATTCCAGTGCGAGTACGACGTAGAGCGGTCCTGGAAGAGGCTTCTGGAGGGGAAAACGGATACCGTGTCTCGGTTGCCCATACGAGATAGCGATACGGTCCGCAAGTTCGATGATCTCGTTTACTTTTCCGCTTCTCGTTCGATCCAGCAAACCGTCCTCCTCTACAATACTCAAGATCCCCTTTTCGCAGACCATCGGATCAGAATGGCCTGTTCGATGGCGGTGAATAAGGACTTCATCGTACAAAATCTCCTCAAATGGGCTGAGAAAGTTCTTCCCGACACAATGAGGAAAGAAACTCCGGTTTGGCATGCAGGTCTGAAGCACATCCCATACGATCCCCGCGGCGCACTCGATATCCTGCGGAGTTGCGGATGGACCATGGGAGAGAAAGGGTACCTGGAAAAAGATGGAGAACCCCTCAACTTCACACTGCTGGTTCCCGCTGAGGACCATAGCCTCCGACAGACTATCACGTACCTGATGCTTGCTTTCAACGAGATAGGCATCAAGGTCGACCTGGAATATGTGACGGGGGTAGAGCTTTCGAGGCGATGCCGATTCAATGCAGACTTTCAATGCGCTCTTATAGGTTTGAACGAACGCCGTCACAATCCGGAGTTGCTTGTGGACCTATGGTCTCCATTGAATGGGAAAGGCAAGGCCAGAATGGGTTGTTTCGAGGATTCCCGCGTCACGGATCTTCTGCGTGCAGCGCTCTCGGAACCCGATCCCGAACGAAAACAAGCCCTTTTCGACGCCGCGGACGACCTCATCGCCTCTCTTCATCCGGGCACGTTCCTGTTTCACAAGATCTTTATCGATGCGGTATCCAGGCGCATCGAACTTCCCGCTCCGTTCACCTTCAGCATCCCGGGGCTCTTTCGCCTGCGCGAGGCGTCGGTCCGCAAATGATCCTCCCGAAATCCATGATCCAACCCGATCCTCCCAGCCGCTAAGAAAAAATCATAAAAGAACAATATAAATATTGAGTTGAATGACTCATAGGATATAAGATACCTTCCTTGGACCGTACCAACGAATGCATCGGATGTACCGGCGCCCGCTCACTCCTTCGTTCCCGGAGCATGTAATGGAAATTCCATCTCAGCCCATAAGGATACTCCTCATCGATGACGATGAAGAATACCGCACCATTGTCCGCGAATTGCTCTCGAAATCCTGCATCTCCAGGGCATCGCTGCAGTGGGCGGCGGACTTCGAATCCGGGCTGGACGCCCTCCTCGGAGCCCGTTACGATGTCTGTCTTCTCGATTACTACCTCGGGGGACGCAGTGGGCTGGATGTCCTGCGAGAGGCCAGGCGGTGCGATTGCAGGACCCCGATCGTCTTCTTCACCGGACAAGGGAACTTCGAACTGGAATCCGAAGCCATGGCGGCCGGAGCGGTAGACTACCTTTCGAAAGACGGACTCAACGGCCCGCTCCTGGAACGGACCATCCGCTACGCGATTGACCACCGGCGCAAGAGGGAAGACCTGCTCAAAGCCGAAAGGGTGATCCGGGCGATGAAGGAATGCAACCACGCCCTGTTCCACATCAAGGACGAAGCGGAACTGCTGCGGGAAATCTGCCGCATCGTGATAGACGTGGGGGGATACCGGATGGCCCGGGTGGGATTCGTCGAACCGGACGCCGACGCCTCCCGTGCATACGTCGCTACCGATACCGACGCATCCGCATCCGGGGCCGCGACCATCGCCGACGTCGACGGAAACCGAAAGATCGTCCCCGTCGCCGGGTACGACCGCGAGCAAGGCTGCCTCGGGACGACCGCCGCCGCTCTGCGCGACTCTTCGTGGGGACGATGCCCCGTGACAACCGCAATTCGCACGAACGCCCCCAGCATCGTACGCTCGACCGAATCCGCCGAAAACCCTTCCGGTCGGCCGCTTTCCAGTCCGGAAACCGCCATGCGCGGGTATGCCTCCATCATCGCCCTTCCTCTCCACATCGACAACCGGGTGGCGGGCATCCTCGCCATCTACGCCTCGGAGTGCGATGCCTTCACCGCGGAAGAAATCGAACTGCTCGTCATGCTGTCCAACAGCCTTTCCTACGGCCTGGACTCCATCCGGATTCACCGGGCCCGCAGGATTGCCGAGGACACGCTCAAGCAAGCGTATGCCGACCTCGAGAGAAAAATTGCCGAGCGGACGGCGGAACTCGTGGGAGTCAACGCGAAACTCAAGTGCGACATCGCCGAGCGCAAACGGGCGGAAGAGGCCCTGAAGCTCGACGAAGAACGCCTCGAAGCCCTCCTTGAGCTCAGCGAAATGAGGTCCGTGTCGGAAGAGGACCTCAGCGGGTTCGCCCTGGAGGAGTGCGTCAGGCTCACTCACAGCGAGGTGGGATATCTTCACTTCCTCAACTCCGACCAGGAGAGCATCCGGCTCTATCACTGGTCGCGATCGGTCCTGGAAGGATGCCGGGCGACGCGCGTCGAGCACTACCCCATAAGCCGCGCCGGGGTTTGGGCCGACTCGATTCGCCGGAGACGCCCCGTGATCCACAATACCATCCCGGAGAACCTGCCCGGCAGGCAGGGGTTTCCGGAAGGCCATTTTCCGGTCCTGCGCCACATGAGCATCCCGGTGCTCGACGACGGCATGGTCGTGGCCGTTGCCGGAGTGGGAAACAAGGAAGTACCCTACGACGAATCGGACGTCCGGCAGTTGACCCTGTTCATGAGCAGCATGTGGAACATCCTGCAGCAGAAAAGGCGCGAACGGGAACTGGCGGACGCCAGGGACGGCGCGGAAGCCGCCAACCGGGCCAAGAGCATCTTCCTGGCCAATATGAGCCACGAGCTTCGTACGCCTCTCAACGCAATCCTTGGATTCACTCAGCTCGTAATGGACAAGAGGGTGGGCGCGCTCGGCGAGGAACAGGAGGAGTACCTCGGGTACGTGGTCGACAGCGCCCTCCACCTGATCTCGCTCATCGAAGACATACTGGATCTGTCGAAGGTGGAAGCGGGCAAGACCGATCTGAGCATTTCCGAAGTGGACCTGCGCGCTCTCATATCCGACAGCCTGCTCATGATCAGGGAGAAAGCGTACAACCACCGGATCATCGTCACGACCGACCTGGACGGCGTCCGGGAAAGGATCGGCGCGGACGAGCGCAAGCTGAAGCAGGTCCTCTACAATCTTTTGTCCAATGCGGTGAAGTTCACTCCGGAGAGAGGAAGGATACATGTCTGCGCGAGGCGCCCGGCGGATACGGTCACCGGCTGCGACGACCGGCTCGCGAGGACCCTGGTGGAGCTGAACCTGGAGCCGCACGAATGCGTGGAGATTTTCGTCAAGGACACCGGTATCGGCATCAAGGCGGACGACCTCGGCCGGATCTTCGTCCCGTTCGAGCAGGCGGAGGGGTCGGCGGCGCGAAGGTTCGGCGGCACGGGACTCGGCCTTTCGCTTTCGAGCAAGCTGGTCGAACTGCACGGAGGCAGGATATGGGCCGAGAGCCAGGGAGAAGGTCAGGGGAGCACCTTCCGCATGATCATCCCGTCTCGAAGCGGTTTTGTCGCCTCCGGCAAGGATCATCCATACGCTTGACGAGCGGGGCCTATCGACGCGGGAGGCTGAAAAGCCGACGGGTGTGGCCCACTCCGGGTTCTCCCGAATCCGCAACGCCGGACTCGAGCGCTCCACGCTCGACAGGTTGATTACCGATCCCTGGAAAGCTTGACGAAGACGTTGAAATCACCCTTACGTTCCGGTCCCGCCATCGTCCCTTGCAGGATGAATTGCATGCCTGAAACGAGAAACCTTTTGTGGAGTATAAGGGTTTGCATGCCTCCCGCGGGATGGTTTCAACCTGCTGCCGATTTAGGACGACTTGCGGAGCCCGCCCCCTTCCCCCCGACCAGTTCCTCGATCGTCCAGGGCGTGGGCAGCCGCAGCATCCTGCCCTGCTTGTCGGCGTACAGGAAGTGACCCTTCTCGATCCCGTGGCGGAAGAGGTCGCGGGTGATCGCCACGTCCGCCTTGCAGTACTCGATGAGCGGCTCCCACTTGCCCTCCCGGAACCACCGCACCGCCTGCAGGCCGTCGGCCGTCTTGCACTTGCCAAGGTTCTTCTCCGCCAGGTGGTCGAGACTCAGCCGGTAGCCGAGCCGCCGGTGCACATCCTCCAGGATGTCGAAGGTCTGCAGCGTCCCGAAGTCGAACGTCGTGTAGGCCTTGAGCACCTCGTAGTCGAAACTCCTCACGTTGAACCCCACCACCAGGTCCAGCTCCCGGAGCCGCCGCACGAGTCCCTCGATGTCGTCCTCCCGGTACATGTGGAAGAGGCCGTCGCCCGAATCGTAGAGCACCGCCACCGATACGCGCATCAGGTGCTTGTTCCCCCATCCCCCGACCTCGTTTGCAAGGCGTTGCGTCTCCAGATCGAAAAAGCCCACCCGGTAGACCGGAACGGCAGGCTCCTCCGGGACCGGCGGCGCGAGAGCCGGGTCCCCGTCTCCGTCGGCCGCCGCGTCCCCGGCCGGAACGTCGAAGTTGAACTCCCCGAGCAGGTAGCGAAGCGTGAGCAGGGCCGCCGCCTTATCGAGCGGCTTGTTCCCCGACCCGCACTTGGGCGAATGGATGCACGACGGGCACCCTTCCGTACACTCGCACGCCGCGATGAGGTCTCTCGTCTTCTCCAGCAGCGCCGTGACGACCTCGAAGCCGCGGGCCGCCAGCCCGATCCCGCCCGGATAGCCGTCGTAGATGAACACCGCCCCCTTGCCCACCTGCGGGTGCTGCGTCGTCGAAATGCCCCCGATGTCGTTCCTGTCGCACAGGGCGAACAGCGGGAACATGCTGATGGCCGCGTGCTCGATGGCGTGGATGCCCCCCATGAAGTGCAGCCCCGCCTCCTTGACGCGGTCCTGCAGCACCGATTCCATCTCGATCCACAGCCCCACGGTCTCGAAGACCTGCGGCGGCATGTCCTCCAGCGGCGTGACGCCCAGCAACTCCTGCGTGAAGAACCGCCGCTTCTCGTAGCCGGTGATGAATTCGGTGACCCGGATTCTCCCCAGACGCACGACGAAGTTGCCGGCGGGCTTCGACTTGAGGACCTCCAGGATCTCGGTTTCCTTCTCGCTGCGCACCCGCGTGAAGTGGGGGGAGTTGTCCCGCTTGACCCGGATCTCGCGCTTCTTGAGATCGAGGCTCTCCACGTGGTAGGCTTCGCCCCGGTGCAGATAGGTGGCCCCGGGGTGGCACTCCTTGAGGGCGCGGATGCCGTCGTTTCGCCCGAGAGGAAGCCACTTGCCTCCTTCCGCCGGGGGCGGGGCCAGGATGGCGTAGGATGCGCCGACGCTCCGGATGTCCACGTCCCTGTGCGGATACAGCGCGCGCGGGAGCCACTGCTCCCCGTCCGCCGTCTGGATCAGGTCTCCGGCTGCGCCGAGGCGCTCCACCGTCTTTCGCACCGCTTCGCTAGCCCCCTCCAACTCCGACTGCCGCAGGGGAAGCTCGAACGCCGCACAGGGCAGGTGGGCCTTGAGGATCTCCGTGTTGAACGGGTCCGCCACCGCCATCTCGTAGCGGCTCTCGAAAAATTCCTTCGGATGGTTCACAATGTACTGGTCGAGCGCGTCCGCCTGGGGCAGCAGGATGATAGCCGACTCCCGGCCCTCCCGTCCCACGCGCCCGCCCCTCTGCCACGTGTTCATGACCGTGCCCGGATATCCCACCAGGATGCACAGGTCGAGGCTCCCCACATCGATCCCCATCTCGAGCGCGCTCGTCGATACGACCGCCGCCAACTCCCCCGAAGCCAGCTTCTGCTCTATGACGCGCCGCTCTCCGGCCAGGAACCCCGCCCGGTAGGAACTCACCTTTCCCGCGAGCTTCGGGGCCATGCGGGTCACGCTCATGTGCACCAGTTCCGTGAGCTTCCGCGACTGCGTGAACACGATGGTCTTGATGTCCGACGCGGCGGCCCGCGCAACCAGTCGCGCCGCCACCGTCGTCATGGGCTCCTCCGGTTCGAGGAAGACGAAGTGGCGCCTGGAGTGCGGAGCGCCGTGGTCGTCGACCACGGTGATGGGCCGGTCGATGAGTTGCTCCGCGAGGCCGCTCGGGTTGGCGATGGTGGCCGAGAGAAAAATGAAGCGCGGGTCGCTTCCGTAGTGGCGGCAGATCCGGTGGAGACGCCGAAAAATCCGCGCCACGTGGCTCCCGAATACTCCCCGGTAGGTGTGCATTTCATCGACGATGACGAAGCGAAGCGATTTCCAGAATTTTTCCCACTTGTCGTGGTAGGGGAGCAGCGCGTAGTGCAGCATGTCGGGATTGGTGAGGAGCACGTGAGGGAACTTGCGCCGGATCTTCCCCCGCTCGTAGGGGGTGGTGTCGCCGTCGTAGGCGGCGGCGGTGAGCGGGACCGGCCCCTGGAGCAGCGAGAAAAAGCCGTTCAACGTCTCCAGTTGGTCGCGGCTGAGCGCCTTGATGGGAAACAGGTACATGGCGTGGCCGTCGGGGTCCGAGAGGAGGGCCTCGGCGACCGCAAGGTTGTAGATGAGGGACTTCCCGCTCGCCGTGGGAGTGGCCACCACGATGTTTTGTCCCGCGCGGACCTTTTCGAGCGCCGCCGCCTGGTGCAGGTAGAGCCGCCGGATGCCCTGCATCGTGAGGGCCTGGTTCAAAACTTCCGGGAGCGGGGTCTCGAGCCGCCCGTACCGAGGTTCCCGAGGGGGCAGAACGGTATTGTGGATCACCTTCGTACCCTTCCATCCCCCATTCAAAATACCGTGGAGAAAACGCTGCATCATTCCTCGAATCCCGATTTGCCCGGTGGCGTACGTATGGAAATTGTCAACCCATGCTGTTTCCGGCAGAGACTGGAACATTACCCAAAATCCTGGACTCAGGCAAGAGAGCGAGCGGGTGGTTCCAGAGATTTCGACGCTCCCGCGGCGGCTGTGCTTCGCCGGCCGCGACCGGGCTGTCGAAGCGCTGCAGGTTGAGGCCGCAAGCCTTAACCGCCCAAGAAAAAACCAGGGGTTCACCCGTTCACGGTATATCGTGTTCAGCATCTCCGGACAGCCGCGGCGCCGGCGCTATTCGCTCCGTTGCTCTCGCGTACGGCAGGCAGTTCGATGATATATATTCAGACTTTCCTGATTTTGAGCGGGACCCCGTTCTATCGGCAACTGAAGGAAATGCAATGGAAGAAGTGCGCCGGAGGCCCATGAACGCCGGGGCGTCCCATGCATAGGTCCATGAGTACCGGATGTACCCCGGAAAAGATAAAGCGCCCTATCATGCGACGAGTCCCGATTTGCCTTGCGGCGCCCGGTGGAAATTGATAATTTACGTTATTTCCGACAGTGATCGAGGATGTTGTCCATTACCGGAATCCTGAATGCAAGCGATAGAACTGAAGAAATCGAAAGACCGACAGGCCACGAAGGAAGAGACCACGAAAACGAGAGATCAAGAAAAGGAGCAGACCATGCATCACCTGGAAGAAGCTGTCAAGAACATCCACTGGCTGGGTCATGATTGTTTTCGCCTCGAAGGAAGCAAGGTCGTCTATTTCGATCCCTACCAGCTTTCGGGCGCTCAAAAACCCGGCGACATCGTCCTGATCACCCACGAACACTTCGACCACTGTTCCCCCGATGACCTGGCGAAGGTGCTGCGGGACGGAGCCGTCATCGTCACGAACGCCAAATCCGCCGAACAGCTCGACGGGAAGAACGTCCGCGTCGTTGCGCCGGGTGACGTCATGGATGTTGCGGGCGTAAAGATCGAGGCCCTTGCTGCCTACAACACCAACAAGGACTTCCACCCGAAGAGCGCCGGGATGCTCTCCTTCGTCGTCACCCTGGACGGTGTTACCTACTACCATGCGGGGGACGCGGACTTCATGCCCGAGATGAAGGACATTCGGGTGGACATCGCCTTTCTGCCGGTATCCGGAACGTATGTCATGACTGCCGATGAGGCCGTGCAGGCCGCCCGGGCCATGAAGCCGGAAATCGCCATCCCCATGCATTACGGCGCGATCGTCGGAACGCGCGACGATGCTCTGAACTTCAAGAACGCCCTGGAAGGCGAGGTGCGCGTCGTGGTGCTCGAGAAGGAGTAAGGAAGAGTAGGGAGTGGAAGGGCGTAGCGAGGGAGGGGGAATATGGGGTTCTGGAGCGACCTGTGGGACGATATCGTGGATGCGTTCACTCCTGCGACGCACGGGCGTGAAAAGCACTTGACCGAA